>JAZSPB010000109.1:0-27714 GCA_045537235.1 Eubacteriales bacterium | reverse complement strand
CGCTTTTTTCAAAAAGCGACCTCCCCCGCCCGCAGGCGGTGATGTTTTCCGGTTTTATATGGCGTGGTATTCGGCGCTTTGGTTGTCCATGGTGAAGTCGGAGGCCAAGCGGTCTTAGGAAGACAAGCTTTATAGTCAACTCCTTGGCTCACAGAACGACATGGCTACGATCCGACTTGGTCGCTTTTTTCAAAAAGCGACCTCCCCCGCCCGCAGGCGGTGATGTTTTCCGGTTTTATATGGCGTGGTATTCGGCGCTTTGGTTGTCCATGGTGCAGGAGTCGTAAAGGATGCTTTTGCTTTGCCTTTCCTTATGAATGCCAATCGGGCAACCGTCTTCCGCAATCACTGCAAAAGGTAAAGTCTGCGCCTGCCTTGGCACCGCAGGAAGGACAGTACCGCTGCGCCGATTTTTCATTGGCTGTTGCCTGCGGTTTTGCATAGCGATTTTCTGTTTCCTCCTCCCGATCGGGGAAGGAGGAATGATGTTTTTTGCCCGAGGCATGACTTACGATCATAATGATCTGCGCAATGGCAAAGCCCACAAAAAAGATTCCAAAGAGAGCCATAAAGGGTACCGTCGCGGCGGCAGTTACTGTCCAAATGACAGCAAAGACAAGGACAAAGATCGCTACACCGATGCTCATAATGAGTGGGCCTTTTTCGGGTCTGCGGTTTCTCATATGTCACTCCTTAATGTTTATTTTTCAAAATGCTCTGCCACGATCCGCAGATCGTCAATAATAGGCAGATGCTGGGGACAGATCCCCTCGCATTGACCGCAGGCAATACAAGCACTTGCCTTTCCGAATCGGAGCGTTAAGTTGTCATAATATTCACCCTGCGGTTTCCAATCCTTGTCGGGAAGCTCCTGCTTGTCGGCATTGTACAGTGAGAAATATTGAGGAATGGCAATGTTCATGGGACATCCGTCTACGCAGTAAGCACATCCCGTGCAGGGGATGGCAATGTTGGAATTGATCATGTCGGCGGCGGTGCGCACGATCTTTTGCTCCACCTCGTCAAGCGGTTTGAAATCTGCCATGTAGTCGGTGTTATCAAGCAATTGCTCCATGTTGCTCATACCGGAAAGCACCATCATTACATTGTCAAGGCTTGCGGCAAAGCGGATCGCCCAAGAGGGCGCTGACCAGTCGGGATGATAGTTGCGGAACATTTCGGCTACGGAATCGGGAACCTTGGCTAATGTGCCGCCCTTGACAGGCTCCATGACCACAACGGGCAGCCCGTATTTAGTGGCTACCTCATAGCAACGGCGAGACTGTACGCCTTCGCTCTCCCAGTCGAGATAGTTGATCTGAAGTTGAACAAAATCGAAGATCTTACCGTGCTTGGCAAGTACCTCCTCCAAAAAATCAGCGGTGTCGTGGAAGGAAAAACCGATCTGTTTCACCAGCCCCTTTTGCTTTTTATCCACGATCCAGTCAAAGCAGTCGAGCCGCTCGTAGACCTCGTAGTGCTCACGGGTCACATCATGGATCAAATAGTAGTCAAAATACTCCGCTCCCGTCTTGCGGCGTTGCTCCTCAAAAACGCGGTCGCGATCCTCGTGGGTCTTGATAAAGCCCGAATGCAGCTTGTCGGCCAAGGTGTAGCTGTCTCTGGGGTAACGCTCTACCAGCGCCTTGCGAATGGCATTCTCGCTCTCAAATCCACAGTACATCCATGCGGTATCAAAATAAGTAAAGCCGCGCTCAATAAAGGTGTCGACCATTTTTTTGGTCAGCTCTACATCAATGCTTTTTTTGTCATTCTTGTCCAAAAGAGGAAGTCTCATCAAACCAAAACCTAATTTTTTCATATCCACATTTCCTTTCTCTTTGCTTTTCTCCATTGTACCACGGAAGGCCGTGCAGGTCAAGAGAAGAACGTGATTTTTTGGTTTACAAATCATGAAAAATATGGTAGAATAAATTAGATTTCACTTCGCTCGCAGTGCACATCAAAAATTTTTTGCGGAGCCTTTTTCCAAAAAGCAATCTCCCCCACTCGCAGGCGAAAAAATTTCAAAAAAGTGAAACCAAAGTCCAAAAAAATCGTCTTGATAGATGAGGAAGGAGGCGACGGCATGGAGGATCATGACATCATCGCGTTGTATTTTGACCGAAACGAAAACGCGATTCGAGAAACGGCGCAAAAATACGGCGCTTATTGCGGCAGTATTGCGTTGAATATTTTGTCGAGCGCGGAGGATACAGAGGAGTGCTTGAACGATACATGGCTTCGCGCATGGAACAGCATTCCGCCTCACCGTCCCAATGTCCTTCGGGTGTTTCTCGGGAAGATCACGCGCAATTTGGCGCTGGACAGATACAAAGCGAGAAACGCCGAAAAACGAGCGGGAGGGGAGTTTGCCATGTCTTTGGATGAACTGAAGGAATGTGTAGGTGCCGAGGACGAGAGAGACAGCGCCGTGATCGGTGAGAGCATCAGCCGATTTTTGCGAGGACAGTCGAAGGAGACGCGAGGTGTGTTTGTCTGTCGGTATTTTTACTGCGACTCTATTGCCGACATTGCCCGTCGCTTTGGCATGAGCGAGGGCAAGGTCAAAACGCTTTTGTTCCGTACAAGAGCCAAGCTGAAAATCCATTTGGAAGGAGAGGGGATCACGGTATGAATGATGAGAAAAATGAAAAATTGATGCGTGCCATGAGCGAGATCGACGATGATCTGATCGCGGAAGCGCGAGAGTACCGACATTCCCGCTCAAGGTGGGTCAGATGGTCGGCATTGGCGGCGTGTCTTGCCCTTGTAATGCTTTGCGTGCCGATGATATTGCAGTCTCTTACGGTGATCGGAGGCTTGAGCTCCAAGAGTGAAGCGAATATGAATGACGGCATGAGCGAGGGGATGCAGAAAGGCGAGGAGACAGAAGCCGATGCGGAAGCGGATTGGGAGAGCAGCGCGGGGGTAGACAGTGAGCTTTCCGATGATACGATAGCGGGACCCGGTTATGATACGATATATGATCCTGTTTATGAGGAAATATCGGCACTTTATTCCAAGACCGATTGGGTTCCTTTGAACGAAGAAGAGGTCACCCTTTCGGTGGGGCAAGGTGCAAGGAACAAAAAGCGGATTTTGATCTACGAAAGCTCGACAGGTGACTGCATACGGCTACTGTATTCCAGTATAGATTTTGTTCCGATGACCGTTTCCGTAACCGTGAACAGTGCTGACGGCAAGAAGGTGATCTCCGGTGACGGTGACAACCGTGAGTGGATAAAAATCTCGGTGAACGGCTTTGAGGCCGACGACTTGCCGCAGGATGAAGGAAATTTTGAGATCGTCATTGATCTTTCCGCGATCGCTTCCGAGCCGTCGTGGCAGATGGCAGACCGCGTGTGGATCAGTGGAGTGGGAACCCTTTTGCTGGCAGAAGGAACCCTTGAATGAGGAGGAATTGCGATGAGAAAAAACATTTTGAAGCTGATGTCCCTGTTTCTTGCGGCGACTCTTTTGCTGTCGCTCGCATCTTGCACGGTTTCGGTCAAGGCAAATGAGCTTTCGGACGGATATACAAGAAAGCAAACGGGCAAGGCTCATATGGACGAAAACTTTACATCGGTCATGGCAGACTTTTCTTTTGAGCTGTTTCACAATGCCTTGAATGACGATGATGCCAACGATTTGATCTCGCCGCTGTCGGCTTTGCTGTGTCTGGCGTTGATCGCCAACGGTGCGGACGGAGAAACCCTTTCACAGATGGAATCGGCATTCGGCATGGATATGGAGACTCTCAACGAAAGCCTGTATGCCTATATGCAGAGCCTACCCACGCTGAATGATTGCAAGATGCGGCAAGCCAATTCCATATGGTTCCGCAACGATGATTCGCTTCGCGTGGAGGAGGATTTTCTTCAGACCAATGCGGATTGGTATGCCGCCGAGGTCTATGCCTCTCCTTTTGATGGCTCCACGGTGAAAGATATCAACAACTGGGTCAAAAAGAATACCGACGGTATGATCGAATCCATCGTGGATCGCATTGACCCATCGTCGGTCATGTTTCTGATCAACACTCTCGTGTTTGATGCCAAGTGGTACACCGAATACGAAAAGAACGACATCCGTGAGGCGGCTTTCACGAATACCGACGGTAGCCAAACCAAGGTGGAGATGATGTATTCCGAAGAAAGCTGTTATTGGCAAGGGGACGGTTTCATCGGCTTTTCCAAGGCTTATAAAGGCAACGCATACAGCTTTGTAGGACTTCTCCCCGAGGAGGGGCGTGATATTTACGAGGCGGCAGCTTCCTTGGACGGAGAGACGTGGCTGGATCTGTGGTCATCGCGTCGGGGCACCCCTGTCAACGCGGGGATCCCCGAATTCACCTATGATGCATCCATGTTTCTCAACCCTGCGCTTCAGGCGATGGGTATGACCGATATGTTTAGCAGAGAAGCAGATTTTTCGCGCTTGGGTCAGTCTTCGGAAGGGAACATCTACTGTGGCTCGGTTCAGCAAAAGACCTTTATCGAGGTAAACCGCCACGGAACCAAAGCGGCAGCGGTGACGTGGGGAGATATGGTGAGCGAAGGCTGTGAACCGGAAGAGCCGATATACGTTATCCTTGACCGCCCCTTCGTGTATGCGATCGTCGACAATGCTACCGGCTTGCCGATCTTTCTCGGTGTGGTAAGTAGCTTGAGATAAGCGCGCCGCCTGCGGGCGGGGGAGGTCGCTTTTTGAAGAAAAGCACACTTTCTTCGAAAGTGCGCAAAAACTTTTGATCCGCGCCCTGGCTGATGTTTGCGCGAACATGGTGCCCCCCATGGGATATCGCCATGTTCGCACAAACTATCATAAGGGCGCGGGTCAAAAGTTTTTTGCGGAGCTTTTTTTCAAAAAAGCGACCTCCCCGCGCCCGCAGGCGCTCCTTTATTTGTGACAAATCACCAAATAATTTTGGCAAAATACACATAAAACTGTTTTATGCATTGACAGCAGGGGAATTTTGTTATAAAATTATTATGTATCGTTTTTATTTTATCTGCAAATGTAATTTTATGAAAAAGAGGAATACAACCAATGAAAAAACGCTGTTTGACAAAAGCGCTGTGTTTGGTGCTCTGCCTGTGTACTCTGTTGCCTTGCGTGAGCATTCCCATCTTTGCGGGCGGAATCTCGTCGAGAACGGTGGAGCGTCCCGCAGTGATAACGACAGAAGCAGGTGCTACGATGGCACCTACGGCTGAGGATACGGTGTGGGAATTCGATTTTACCCGAATGAAGGACACGGTGAACGGCACCTATGAATCGGAGGAGTACGGAACGGTGTCGTTGGGCGCCTCCGGCTTTGCTTTGAATGGCGACGGTTTTTCATTGGCGGAGGGCAAGAGAAACGGTGTTATTCGCGTTTATGAGCCCAAAACCGAGACGGTGACCTCCGAGAAAAAGACCGCTTCGGTGGGAAATTCTTTTATTGCTCAATACAATGAGGGGTGTTTGATGCTGACGGTGGTGGTCAATTTCGACGAGCTTCCCCATGTTACCGCGTCGGCACCCAACGAGAATGTTTTGTCTTTTATTACCTGGGAGCCGAAATATTATGCTTCCGTAGGCGCGGAAAAGACCTCGACGGGATATTCGCGGTTCCTTTGTTTGGATGAGAACGGTTATCTGTATAACAACAACCGCGATCTTATGTCGGATACTCACAAGATCGTTCCCGGAGAGGATGCCAAGATCTGCATTGTGATGGATCCTTCCTCTGTTTCGTGTGAGTACGATCTGTATTTGAATGATGAATTCGTATTCTCAAGCACGGTTCCGATCTCTCGTGGCATTTCGGGCATGAAGGAGTCTGCGATCCGTTTGTTTGATACCCGTCGCCAGTATGATGCTACGCTTAAGAGCGTTACTTTGCAGACGGTGGAAAAGGATTACAAGTTCGGTCAGGTGATCACGGCCGACTGGGAGGGCTATCAGACCACGCTTGTGGAAAAGGACGAGACGGGAAAGGAGACCTTCGACCTCCGTTTGGTTTCTTTGATCGACACATTGGATTATGCCGAGGTCGGCTATGAGGTGACCGCCGCTTACCGCAAGGACGGTGAGTTGGTGACCGAAAAAGCCAAGAATCTTCAAAGCAATGTCGTTTACACCAAGCTTTTTCAGACGGTGGACGGAAAGAGAGAGTCATGGTATGCCGATGAGCACGGCGGGAAGTATATTTTGGCGATGGCGGTCGAGGATATTGATGCCTCGATGATCGGTTATGAGCTTCGTGTGCGTCCTTATGCCAAGCGTGTGGACGGATTTAAGGTCTACGGCTTTTCTCAATATATGACATATGACGGTGTGGGTGCCGACGGCAGACCCCGTTTCAATTGTTCCGACCGTTCTATGACACAAACACTGATCGTGGAGGAGGACACCTACGTTCGGTTTAAGAAGAACTCGTCAGAGAATTTTGAGATGACCGATTACGGCGACGCTGCCAAGCTACAGTATAAGTGGAACAGCACTTCGCCCGAGTTGGAAAGCGCCTTGAATCAAGCCAACACCCGTTTTACCTTTATGCACTTCGATCTTTCGGAGTTGAGTCCGAGCTGGGCAAGCTATTATTTGTCCTTAAACTATTCGGAGGTTATGACCGGCTTTACGACGGAGATCTATGAGCTGTCTCCCTCCTTAATGGGTGGATCGTTGAAGAATCTCACGGGCGCGGATGTCAGAGCCAATCCCGAGATGCTTTCTGTTGAGGGCGGTCCCGCACTGTCTTTTAAGGTTTCCGGTAATACGGTCTATGCGGATATTACCGAATATATTCAAGCGGCATTGGCCAAGGGAAAGACCGACCTGTTCTGGCGAATTGAGTATAACCGAGCGGATGTAGTTGAATACAAAAACACCAATCACGCGGTGGCGACCCTATATTCCAAGGAGAACGGTGACGATTCCCGTGCTCCCTCCATCATCGGTTCCGGCGTCTTTGGCTATGAGACCAATTTGGACACCTACGGAAACGCAGGATACGAGCCTTGGGGTTATGCCGAGCTTTTGGTGGATGACTGGTACTCCAACATTTGGGAGATCTACGCGCGCGATTACGGCTACAGCATTATGGACGGCGGCACCGAGGACACCGACAGCAAGGCTTACGTGGCAGGGGATTATTCGGTAGATCTGGATGTTAAGAGCGGCTCCTCTTTCAAGACCATTGTGGGACGTACGGTGGATTCCATCGTGGGATATAAGTCTCTTACCGCGAAGCTGGAGTATGATGAATACGGCGGTCTTGCCTCGGACGGCGGCAAATATTATGATGACCCTGCGTATGCGGATAAGGTCAACGGCGCCAAAGGTTATTTTGGCACCTACTATGATGAGGTCAACAACCGTTGGTGGTTTATCACACCCAACGGAAATCGCTATTTGGCACTGGGGATATGTACAGTGACCACCGGTACGACTACGGGGCAGAAGGCACTGGCGAAAACCACTTACGGCGATCAGGACGGTGCGTCTTGGACATCGGATCTTTTGAACAAGATCGGTCTGAATACCTCCACGGGCAGCACGATCTCCGAGGCGGAGCGTTCCGAGGGCAACTATATCATCAGTACCCACAGCGGTGTAGGGCTTATCAGCCGATACGGCAGTAATATCGGAGTCAATGCTTCGGAGGGCGGCTCTACCGTCTTCGCCAATAAAAATACACTGAATGTTTTTGATCCCGACTTTGTGCCCTTTGCCTACGACAGAGCGGCTACACAGATCGGAGAGAAAAATCAGAATGCCTATTATCTTGGTTGGACATCGGACAATGAGATCCCCGCCAATACCGATATGCTCATTCGTTATCTGACCTTGGATCCCACAGTGGATCTCACAGTGGAGGACGATCCCTCGACCCGTGACAACGAGAAGGAAATCGAGGATCTGAATTCCCGTAATGCCTATTCCTATGCGGTTGCATGGACATGGCTCCGCAAGATGACAGGAAAGGCCAATCCCACCATTGAGGATGCCAAAAACGGCTACCGCACGGTTATCATGGGCGGAGAGATGAAGTCGGTCAGCTACTTGGAGCTGTTCCGCGGATTTGTCTATTACCGCTACTACTCCATCGCCTCCGACGCGGTGAAAACGGCGGCTCCCAATCAGTTGTACATGGGTTGCCGTGAGCTGGGAGGAAACTACCAGTGTGAGACGGTCATGCGCGTGGCGGGTATATTCTGCGATGTGGTAACGCTCAATCTGTATTTGGGCGCCAATCCCCCTGCCGTTACGGTCGACAACATTCACAAGTGGGCAGGAAAGCCGGCTTATGTTACCGAGTTCTATTCCAAGTCCGCAGGTGTAAATGACAGCGGTGTCAAGTCGGGTACCCAGGCTTACAGCATTTGGGAGGTCACCTATCCTTCATTGGTCACTCCCACGGCGAACACTTACTATACAGTGGATACCATCAACACCACCGTGGTCGGCGGCAAGGCTAAGGATACCTATTATGCGGACGGCGTGGCGCTTTGGTCGGTGGAATACAGTGCATCCGGTGTTAAGACAGGAAATCGGACGGCAGAGATATCCGCTTACATCGCTAAAGGCGGCACCACCGTTTCAACTTACTACATAGCCGACGGAAAAACAACCTACCGTGATGCCTCCGGCTCGGTCAAAACCGTTCCCGAAATCATTTTGACCAATAACCGCGGTGCCGGTAAGACTGTCCGTTCCCAGGACGATCGAGGCGTGTATTATGAGACCTTCGCCCTCAAGATGCTGGAATCCGGCTTCTGCGTCGGTTGGTCTTGGTACCGCTATCAGGACAACGATATGCCGCTGTTTACCGATGCTGACGGTAACCTTTACTACTTCAACGATTGGAGTGCCTACAAGGATTGGGAGGCAGGAGACGGAAGCGGTCTTTCGCTCCTCCACAAGGGCGAAAATACCGACCAATCCAACCTGGATGCCAACAAGGGTATCGTCAACAATGCCATGGAAGAATACACCGAGTTTACCTCACATATCACCAAGATCGCCCAAAATCTGTACAGCTTGGCTGAGTTCTTCGACCAAAGACGAAACTAAATAAGATCCCGATCCGCCTGCGGGCAGGAGAGGTCGCTTTTTGAAAAAAGCTCCGCAAAAACTTTTCTATTGCGCCCTTCGGGTGTTTGAGCGAACATAGTGGTACCCCAAGGGATACACTATGTTCGCTCAAACTTTATCAAGGGCGCAATAGAAAAGTTTTTTGCGGAGCTTTTTTTCAAAAAAGCGACCTCTCCCGCCCGCAGGCGGATCAAACGACCATTACCGAAATGCCGTCCGGGATAGCGGTTATGGTGGGAGAAGGGGTTTTTAGCAGTTCTTTGGCTTTGGTTAAGGCTTCCTCCATAGAATGAGCGGGGATCATGTGCATATCGCTCACCATGTCATCGGGGGCTTCGGATATGTATATGACGCGAGCGCGATTGAGAATACGCAGGAGGATCTGTGTTTGCCACTGATCGGGGAGGGTCTCGCCGCGACCGCGAGCAAGAATGGCGGCTTCGGTCTTTTTTCCGTCGGGCTCGTCGGCAAGCTGGCGATAGAGGGCTTCGCCGCCGTGACCGTCATTGGATTTTGCCAGCATGATGATCACGCCGCCCTCACGAACGGTGGCTTCGGCTGCGGTCATGCCCTTGATGGCTTGGTAAATATTTTGATCCAAGGGATAGCCGCCGTTGGTGGAGATGGCAATGTCGGCGGGGATGGGCGATACGCGACACAGTCCCGAAAGGAACTCACAGCCTGCGCGGTGCGCCTGCTCCACATCACCTGCCACGGCATAGATAGCTTGCTTTTTTTCATCGATGATGACATTGACAATATAACGAAGGCCTGCGCATTTTGCCGCCCACAGCATATCGGCATGGATGGGGTTGTTTGCCAAGACACCGGTGCGAGAGGCCGGGTGGGCGATAAATTCGGAGCAATGGTTGGCGAGTACCGACTCACGTCCCGCGATGCCGGGAAGCACGCTTTTACGTCCTCCCGAAAATCCGGCGAAGAAGTGAGGCTCAATAAAGCCCTCCGAAATCAGAAGGTCCGCCTCATGTGCCAGCTTGTTGACCCAAAGCTCGCCACCCGAGGGAAGGGTGCCGATGTTGACCAGCTTGTCGGTTTCGGTGCAGTCATGGATGACGATTCTTTCGTTGGTGACAATGTCCTCCCCGAATTTATTGACCAGTTCTTCGCGTGTTGTCTCACGGTGGCAACCTGTGGCGATGAGAATGGTGATGTTCGCATCGGGGGACGTTTCCCGAATCTCCCGAAGCATGGGGGGGATGATGACCTTGCTGGGAACAGGACGGGTGTGGTCGCTGGCGATGATGACGATATTCTTTTTGCCTTTTGCCAATTCCGAAAGTCGGTCGGAGCCGATGGGGGAAGCCATGGCGCGGCGTACCAGTGTCTCTCCGTCTGCCTCCGGCACATACCCGTGCAGTCCGGAAACCAGTACACCAAGAAGCTTTTCCGCCGAAAAGTCATAGGATATTTTGTCTCTTCCGTAAGGAAATTCGATTCTATTCATAATGCGCCTCCGTTTATATACTTTATTTAGTATATCACATATTTTCTCGTCAGTCAACTGCTTGTGAAAAAAGAAAGTCGCCCCGAAAAGGAGCGACTGACATTTTGGAAAAGCGGATATGAACGAAAGAACGGTTAGTCGGTCTCTCGATCGCAATTGCGCTTTTTTTGACGGGTAAAATAGATTTCCAATCCGATGTAAAACAGCAACGAGATCACCATCACCAGATAGTAACTGACCAGTCTCCAGATCAGCATGACACCGTTTGCGGTAGCGGTGGCGGTAGATAGGACGGAATTTCCCGCGAGAAAAAGAATGATGCATTTAAACACCTGACCAGCCGAGCCTTCCACACCGCCCGAGGCGCCGGGGGTGGGGATGAATCCGACTGCCGTGATGGCAAAGGAGGTACCCGAAAGAACAAGGAACAGGTGGGGAAGTGCGACGGGAATATTCATTGCTTGCAGGATAAAGAAGGTGGACGAATACAAAAAGGCAAAGGACAGGATTTTTGACAGCACTGCCAGAACAAAGTATCCTTTTTTCTGCGTCAGCATATGAAAGGCATCCTGCACTTGCTCAAAGTATTCTTGAATATCGTCGGTCTTTTCGGACAGCATTTTAAAGATCTTGAATTTGCAAAGAAAATAGATAAACCGCATCATCAGATCACGGATCTTTTTGCTCGTTCCCAACAGAAAGGTAACGACGAGAACCATGAAATTCAACGAATAGCCAATAATGATAATGGGGATCCACCAAGGGTCGATGGAGGCGGTGAGTGTGTCAAAAAAGAAAAGACCCGTCAAGGAATAGCCGGTGGTCACCATCATGTAGATGAGCAGATTGGTCAGCAGAAGACCGGTGGATTCGGATATTTTTATCTTGGCGCGGGAGAAGGAATGCGCCTGAAAAGGCTGACCGCCCGTAGCCAGTGGCGTGATACCGTTGAAAAAATGCTCGGTCATGGCAATAACATAGGTGGTGGACATTTTCACCTTGCTCTGCTTGGCTTTGGTCAGCAGACAAAGAGAGATGGGGTAAAGCGCCAAATAAACGAGGATCATACCGATGGCTGCAAAAACGTAGCCCATATTGACGGTTTTTAATTGGTTGATAATGCCGGGCAGATCATTCAGTGACAGAATGGTGATCAGCAAGCAAATGGCGATCAGCGCGTAAACGACCATCAGCGCGATCTTTTTTCCGTTGAGCGGGTGCTTTTGTGTGTTGTTTTCCAAGACCGGCTCCTTTCTTCAAGAACATCGGATAGGTCATATAAAAGGTGTACTTTTATATTTTATCACAAAAAAGAGGATGTTTCAATAGCAAAATGACGATTTGCAAAGATTTCCTTCGGCTTGGTGAAAAAAGAAGGGCATCTTCTCACGTTCACTGCTTGGCGGTGCGTCGGAAGATGCCTTTGGGGTTGCGCAATGTGCTTATATTATGGAGAGTCAGTCGAGATTCAATGTTTCTTTATACAGCTGTAACTGTTTTTCGGTTGGCTTGTAATCGGGATGTGAGCAACAGGGAAGTGTAGGCTCGCTACCGTCGGTTCCGTAGTAGGGAGACAGTCGGTCGTTTTCATACAGTGCGCAGTCCTCGGGCTTGGTGAAGTCGGGAATGTCGTAGGGCTTTCCGCCTTCCAACATCGAGCGGTGCGCGAGAATGGCGACCGACGACATGGCGATGGCCGAGTGGATGTTGAAGGGATGCTCCGGCTGTTTCCCCTCGCGGATGCAGTCAAGGAACATACGCGCGGTCAGATAGTCACCGCCGCCGTGTCCGCTCTTGACGATCAGCTCCTCGTCCTTGTCATTCCAAGAGGGTTTGTAAAGATTGTTGTTTTCTGCACCGTCGGGCTTTTCCCAACTGTTGTAGCGAAGCATGACCTGCCCGTCCATGCCACGGAGATTTTCGACTTGCCCTTTGGTTCCGCAGACACGGTAGGCATTGTGATGAGCCCCGAAGCCGGCGCATCCCGTGACGCGGAAGACCGAGCCGTCATCGTTTTGGGTCATGATAAGAGCCGCACGATCGCCGCTGAAGCTTGCGGAGGGAACATCGCCTTCCGGCGGAGCAAAGGTATTAAAGGCGGTAACTCTCTTGGGGGTCGCACCCGTTGCCCACATAACGGGACCGAGAGAATGGGTGATGTAGTAGGTTCTGGGATTGAAATTGCGCCAATGCTCGGGATAGTAGTTATAGGTCTTTCGGAAAGCGTTGTCCTTGGGATTGGCGGGATGATTGTACTCGCCCTCGGCATAAAGGATCTTACCGAGCGTGCCGCTGTCGCAAACGCGCTTGATCTCACGGTTGAATTGCATCTGCGGATAGTTTTCTGCCAGCATATAGATGGAATTGCTTTTCTCAAAAGCGCGGAGAAGCTCGATCCCTTCGGCCATGGTGCCGTTGCTGATGCATTCGCAGAACACATGGATGCCGCGCTCAAAACACTTGATGGCATAGGGCGCGTGCTCATGAAAATAGTTAGCTATGACCATAGCATCCATGTCATGTTCAATGAACTTGTCAAAATCATCGTAAAGAACGACGGATTTGTCCAAACGGCTTGCGCCGTACTCCAGTCGGTCAGGACGAAAATCGCAGAGCGCGACGATATCACAGTTCAACATCATAAAGTTCTTTGCAATGGCAACACCGCGTCCGCCACCCAAAATACCAATCTTGATTCGTTTCATGCTTTGTTCCTCCATTATGTTTTTATAATAGACCTGTGCCGTTGCGCGCAAGGCGCCTGCGGGCGGGGGAGGTCGCTTTTTGAAAAAAGCTCCGCAAAAACTTTTGACCTGCGCCCTATTGGTAGTTTGTGCGAACATAGCAATACCCCATAGGAGGCAGTGTGTTCGCTCAAAATTTGGTAAGGGCGCGGGTCAAAAGTTTTTTGCGGAGCTTTTTTTCAAAAAAGCGACCTCCCCCGCCCGCAGGCGCCTTGCACAGCAACGGTCACAAGTTATTGTGACATCATTATATCGGAATGACGAAAAGGGCGAGCATTCCGAGGAAAGCAAGGATGACAGAAAATATTTCTTTTTTGCTTGGTTTGCGGTCACCGAAGAAGCAGATGAGGGTAGATACGATCATTACGCCGCCGGTAACCAGGGGGTACTGTGCCGAGGCATCGACGTGTGTCAGCGCGATCATGAGGACGAAATTGGCGATCTTGCCGACAGAGCCGTGAAGGGCGCAAATGCCGCCTGCAAGCCATGTGTAAGGTTTTTCGGTTCCTTTGCCTCGGAAAAAGAGGAAAAGAAGGGCGCCGGATATGGCGGCGGTGCACACGGCGATCCAGATGGAATAACTTGCGGCATTTGTTTTGGGGAAGGGGGCTTCGGTGAAGATTTTGGAAAGAACGCCCGACATACCGTTTAGGACGAAAATTCCGATATAGTAGACCGTTCCTTTCCTTTTGTCGGATCGAGAGACTGTCATGAGCAGAGCGGCGCAGATAAAAGCAAAGCAAACTACCTTGGCGACCGTGATCTCTTCATGGTAAAAGACAATTCCTTGAACAAAAGGCAAAGCCATGCCGCCAAGCATTGAAAACAACGAGAACAGCGACAGATTGATGACCTCAAGTGCGCGGAAACTGCAAAAGGTGAAGCCAAAGCTGTTGAGTGCCGCCAAGAGTGCCATGACAAGAGTAAATGAGGTAAGCTCAAAGCGAAAACCGTTGATGATGATCAGCACGGCAAGACCTGCCAACGAGCCGACAAACGATGCTTCCAAACTGATCTTCATTCCGCTTCCGCGCATTTTTCGGTAGACGTCTTGAAGCGCAAAGTTGAAGCCGAACATGACTACCGAGATAAGGATAAATCCGTAATACATGAAAACTCTCCCGAAAAGGTTTTTCTTTGTGTAATTATAGCACGTTTCTCTGACGAAAACAATGGAAATTTTCCATTGATTTATGAAAAATAGTTTGAAAATGCACGCCTGCGGGCGGGGGAGGTCGCTTTTTGAAGAAAAGCACACTTTCTTCGAAAGTGCGCAAAAACTTTTCTAATGTGCCCTTGCGAAATTTGAGCAAACATACTGCCCCCTTTGGGAAATTGCCATGTTCGCACCAACTGCAAAAGGGCACATTAGAAAAGTTTTTTGCGGAGCTTTTTTTCAAAAAAGCGACCTCCCCCGCCCGCAGGCGTGCTCTGTCAAATCAACAACTTCAGCATTCTTTCGGGGGAATCCAGAAAATGTTTGGTGACTTGAAAATGTTCGGTCTCTTTGTAGTCTACACTTCGAATGCCGGCTTGAGAAAACTCAAGGATCTCGGCATTCGGAAACGTCATCAGGATGGGGGAATGAGTGGCTATGATGAATTGGGAGTCATTTTTCACCAAGGCGTCGATCTCTGCGATTAGTGTGAGTAGGCGCATGGGAGATAAGGCCGCTTCGGGCTCATCGAGGATGTAGAGCCCTTTTCCCAAAAAGCGATTTTGCACGATGGAGAGAAAGCTTTCGCCATGAGACTGCTGATGAAGGGAAATTCCACCGTAGCTGTTGATGATGGGGGGACCAAAGCCGGGTGCCTTGTCCAATTCGTCGATGTTGGTGGCCACATTGTAGAGACTTTCCGCTCGGAGAAAAAATCCGTCTCGCGGATAGTCCCTTTTTACCAAGGTCAAGTGGTCACATAACTCGGAGTGGGTCTTGTTGGTTGAAAAGTTGAAGTTGCGGGAGCCGCCCTCGGCATTGAAGCCGTAGGCAACGGCGATGCCCTCCAGCAGAGTGGATTTTCCCGTTCCGTTTTCTCCGACCAAAAAGGTGACATTGGAGGAAAGGGTGAGTCTTGGATTGGTTGACAGATATTTTATGAGGGGGAGCTGATTCAAATATGAGTCGCTGTTCAGCTTGTTGTCGAATTGAATCTCGCTGATGTATTTGGCAGAATTCATATAATCTCCTCGTGAGAAAGGCACCTACGAAACGAGTCGATTCTGTGACGTTGTCGGTCACAAGACCGTTCGCAGGTGCCTTTTGATTTTTATTGAGCGCTATTGGGGAAGATTGTCGGATAGTTTTCAAGAATGAATGCCGTCAGTTCTTCGCCTTGAAGCTGTGCTGCCTCGGCGCAGGGGTGACCGCCGTCCGAAGCGCTGGCATCACCCGTCAGGGTAACGGTCTTGAGGTCATACTTGTCATAATAGATCTCATCAAACAGTACCTTGAGGCGGTTGAGTGCCGTGAAGTTTTTGGATTTTTCGGTAGTGTTACAGCCGAATACAAAGAGGATGGGGGTGTTCTCCATGTCATGGATGCTCTCCAGCGTCTCGAAGAACTCGGCAACACCGGCATCGAAGTTTTCGTAGCTCCATGTGCCCGTTTCGTCCACCACATTGTTGTTCTGCTTGTACCACTGCCAGTTATCGTTGACGATCAGGTTGACAACGATCAGATCGGCCTTGCGCGAGGGGGTGTAAAGCTCGGTGCCGCGACCGCTGTTGAAGACCTTGTAGAAGGTCGAGGCTCTTGAGGGTACCGACAGCGCTTGACCGCCCTTGGAGCAGATGGCATAGTCGGAATTCAGCGCGTTCATGGCAACATAGGAATATGCCGCAGTTGCGTAGTTGCCGTTGTTGGGCGACAGAAGTGCGCCGCAGGTGATCGAGTCACCGATGATCTCTACATAGGTGTCGGAGAGGGTGGCGGTGCCGATCTCGCCCTTGAATTTGATAGCATTCATATTACCCGTCTGCTTGGCGTACTGTGCCACGATGCGGACGGTATGCGTTCCTTTTTTCAGTCCTTCGGCCACGGTGTAGGTGTTTTCGCCTTTGGCGAGTACGATATCCCGGCACTTGACACCGTCAACGAAGGAGGTCAGGTACTGACCTGCACACCCCTGTGCGTCGAAGGTGACAAACACATCGCCCTCGCAGTCCAGCACGAACTCGGCACCCGAAGCACTCCAGTCACAGACGAGGGAGGTACCTTGGGTCTTGACACGTCCCAAAGGACGGTAGTAGCCCTCGGCATCTGCCATGGTGTAGGTTCGATAGCCCTCAAGATTGGGCGCCGTGGTGTCGACCTTGGCGGAAACGATTCCGTCAATTACCGTAAATATCAAGGTGATGGGCTCTCCTTTGATCATCTGATTGCCCACATAGACCGTGGGGGTGATGCGAACCGAGTCGCCCGTTTTGGCCGAGTCCAGATCGGAAAGGATGAAGCAGGAGAGATATTGACATCCCAGCTCCTCCGCCGTCACAGTCTCGCCAAGGGCGTTGACCGATTTCAGAATATAGTTGTTGCTCCACGAAAGTGTCTTCTTGCCTTCGCTTTCCAAAACAAAGCCGATCTTGGAATAGTAAAGGGTGTCAATGCCCGAGATCACGCGGATGGAGTCGCCTACGATGTTGACCTGCGTTCCCACCAGTCGGGGGGCATCGGCTTGGATTTGAGACACGGTTATCGAAACATCGATCTCACTGTATTGGCAGAAGGCGGATGCGGTTGCCTGACCGACATGACCGCCCTCGACCAGACAAAGATCGAAGGAGACCGCAGAGGTTTCACCGTCGGTGTAATAGGCCAGCTTTTCCCCGACCGTGTAGCGAACGGTGCCGTCTGTGTTATTGTAGATTGCCGTGAGAGAAAGCGGAGTCTCATTTGCCGTGTAGAGAACACCCTTTCCGTCGCACAGATAGTAGGTCATTCCGTTCATCTTGAAGAACAGCTTTCCGCTGTCATTTTCGACCGAGAGAAGGGAATAGTCCTTTTCGGAGCCGACGATGCGGAAGATGTCAGTTACAGAAGTCTCAATGTCGGGCGTAAGGAGGGTGACCTCGGCTCCCAGGATGACTGTCTGATTGTCCAATGTGACCTCGGTGGTATCCACAAAGCCCTTGCCCGAGAGCATAAATCCTGCGCCGTTGCCCTCACGGGACATAAAGGTGGAGGTGGTACCGTCAGTGTTTCCGCCGATCTCGGTGACCGCCATGTTGTCCACATAATAGTCGCGGACGGTGGTACCCGATGCGAAATCGATGGTGACAAGACCGACCTGGTGGTCGACGATCGTGCGGTCGATCGTTACGTCGAAGGAGACAGTCTGCCATGTGTTGGCAGTCAAGGCGACCGTGGTCTTGGTGTGGTAGGTGTTCATTTCATAGCCGTCGCCGGAGGGACCGGTGGTTGTGCCGTTTCCGTTGATGGCACATTTCAGACCTGTGTATACGGTGGCACTTGAGGTGCACATGATGTCATAGGTGACGCGGAAGGTACGTCCGATGTCGGCAGTCGTGATGTCGGTGTCGGAGATGGTATTGTAGAATTTGTAGCGTCGGTTGTAGCCGTTGACGTGGAAGGCGCGCGAGGTGGTGTCGTCCTTGCCCGCGATGTCGGTAAAGTTTGCCGTGGTACTTCCGCCACCGCCGACGGAGACCATAAAGGAGTCGGAGTAGCAACGGTTGAAGGGGGGCGGTGTGGCGGACAGGATGTCTCCGCTCACAGCGCTTTCGAAGGTCTGAAGCACCGAACGTGGGGACTGCGCCATGAAGAGCAGGGTAAAGGTGTCTTGGGTGATGGATTCCTTGATTTCCTGTAGGTCGATCTCAAGAGCTTCGGCGCCGAGGGTATAACGACCTACGTTGATGGCATTTTGCAAGAGTGCTTGTGCATCTTCATAGGTGAAGGTTGTCTCATCGAGCTTGAACCCGTCAACGGCTACGACAGAGACAACGTGACCGATTTTGCCCGTGGCAGGGAGGGTCAGGATGGTGTTGGAACGAAGCGCCTCGGTAAGATAGGAGACCGCGACGATGGTGTTTTTGCCTGTCTCGGTGTTCAAGATCAGCTCTTGGCTGTTGCCGTATGCCACAGTGGGAGCATCCTCTGCGACGTAAGCATCGGTCAAGGGCTGGTTGACATCGATGGTTCGGATGGTCACATCATCAGCGACAATGCGAGCAATGGGAGCAGTGACTGCGCCGTTCTCATCCAGCTTGGAGATGCTGAAATCGTCAAAATAGAACCGAATGCCTTCTTTGGTGAAGTTGACAGTAGCCATCGTATAAGAGGGGTCTGCGGTGATCATGGCTTCGGTCAACGTAATATCGTGTTCGATGACTGTCCATGTGTTGGCGGTGATGCTATACGAGGTTCCGTTGCCGCTGTTTTCATAGAATGTGGAGCCGGTGGGGGGCATGGTGCCGATCTTGAGTGAGGTATTGGCATTGGTCATGACGCGGAAGCGCAGACGGTAAGTGCCCGCATCGTCGGCAGTGGGAGCGGTCTTGGAGAAGGAATTGTAGATCTTGAATCGGTTGTAGCTTGCCGTGGTGGTGAATTTTGCCACTGTGTTGCCATTTACCGATGCCGCCGAGAAGTTTCCGGTGGCTCCGCCCGATTTGAACAGGAAGTTTGAGGAATAGGGGGTATTGTCGGTCGAGGATGCGTTTACGGTGATCGTGTCATTCGCTTCAAAATCCTCGAAATCGATACGGTTGACGTAATTGGAATAGGAATTTTTGGCACAGAGCGCCAATGTGAAGCAATCTCCCTCGATGCTGTTTACGGGATTGTCGAAGATCAGCGTTTTGCAATTCTCCGAGAGGGTACCTGTGGCGATGAGAGGACAGTTTTCCAAGGTGTAGCGCTTATCCCAGTCGAGATCGTCTTCATTTACTGTGTACCCGTCGATCAGGAAAACATTCACATCCATTGAGCCTTCCACTTGACCGGGCAGCTCCAAGACGGCGTATTTGCCGGTTCCCAAGGCAGTCTTGGGGAAGGAAAGGTAAGAGATGGCGAGGTCTTCGCTGTAGCCGCTGATGACCGCCTGCTCATGACCGCCGAGCTTGGTGGAGGGAAGTGCCGAGGAGACATAACCCGTTGAGATGGGATTGGTTCCGTCAAGAAATTCCGCGTCGATGCGGATGCCGTCCGAGCCGATGACAGCGCACAGCTCGTCGCCGTTTTCGTCCAACTGTACTACCGACATATCGTCGATATACCAGTTGACATTGGCCTCTGCTGTGCCGCCGTCGATGCGGAATACGAACATTCTGTCACCGTTGGTGCGTGTTACCGCATCCGCGGCGGGAATGTCGTCAGCAACAACGGTGTAGTCCACCGAGTAGGTCTGCCAGCCGTTGGCTTGGGCGAGGGCTTGGTTGGAGAGCGTCATGGTAAAGGTGGTACTGCTGGCCTCGGCGTAGCCCATGGAGAGCTTGGCTGTGGCGTTACCCGCATCGTTGGTGATCAGAATGCGGAAGCTGAAGCGGTAGGTCTTGCCGATATCGTCAGCAGTCAGCTTGTCATGGGACATGGCGTCAAAGGGACGCAGACGTCCCGAGCTTTTATGGGTGCCGCCGATCCAGTTGTTGAGAACATGGTTTTGACCTGCGGTATCCAGCGGGTCGATGACGATAGCATTCTGGTTGCTGTCCGTATTGGCGCCTCTCCACAAAAGAGAATTGGTCGTAGTACCGTCAAGATATCCGATCTTCAACGAGTTGGATCCGGGGTTTTTGAAGAACGGGTCATTTGTGCTCAAGGCATAATCTTGGAAGTCATAGAAATAAGAGTGCACATTGTCATTTTCCCCGATGGCTTTGCTGCGGAGAACCAGCGTGAATTTGTCGGAAAGTCCCATCCCCAAAAGAGCCGAGACATCCAGTTGATTGTTACCGCCCGTCAGTGTATACTCACCGACCGTCTGCGCATTGGTCAGCTTATCTTTTACGCTGTTATAGGTGACCGTTGCGGTGTCCACCGTGTACTTGTCAATGACCGAGACGACAATGGTCTCGCCCGTAGGATTGACAACAGGGACGGAAAGCTTCAAGCGGTTCTTTCCCACAAACTGATCGCTTGTGAACGATGCCAGAACAAAGCTTTCATCGTGAGCATCGCCGTTGATGCGCAACGTGGAGGAAGCCGCGCTGAGCGCTACGTCCGGTTTGCGTGCCGAGACCCAAGCTTGAGTTATGGGCTGTAACGCAACGGACGAACTGTTTTCGGAGGTGGTGGCAAAGACCGAGAGCGGCAAAAATTGCAACACCATCAAGAATGCCAAAAGGCATAGGGACAAATGTTTCAAATTTTTCATATCAGACTCCTACGCTTTTTTATTTTAGGATAGTTCGGCGGTTTTACGGCAGATGCCTCGGTATACCGAACGGCATCTTTGTCGATGAGATTTCATCCCGTTAATTAATATAATTATACAGGAAAAAGATGATACTTTTCAATATCAAATTTCGTATATTTTTGCCGAATTATGATATTATTCGGGGTTTTGTTTCACTTTACGAAAGAAAAGCAATCAGGGAATCCAAGGTTTGATCTTGCTCCAAATAAATATCGGAAGCCTTTTTCAGGCGCTCTTGCTCGAAATTGTATTTGTCGAAGATACCCACTGTGTGGAGACCGATCTTTTTTGCGGTTTCGAGAGCAACATAAGAATCCTCAAAAACGCAGACGTCTTCTTTTGACAGCCCCATGGAACGCAGAGCCGAGAGATAGATGTCGGGTTGATCCTTACCCACGCCGATGTCCGCGCAGGAGAGAACAAGATCAAAATAATTCGTCAGTCCACAGCAATCGAGCGCGAGCTTTACATATTTCATCTCGGTAGCCGAGGCGAGACAAAGCTTTATGTTTTGCCCCTTTAAGTGTTCCAGCAGTGTGGAGGCACCGGGTTTAGCTACAGCCACTTGCTTGTAAAAGTCGGCCAAGCCGCTTGTGGCATATTGGAAAAATTCTTCAGTCGTGCAGGAAAGGTTATAAAAGGATTTAATGTATTCTGCGGCATCCGCAAAGACCATGGTTCGGATGGTCTTGTCGACGGTTGCATCGGGTTGAAAGTTGTCAACACCCATATATTCCTGCCCGAACCGATTCCAAAAATGGGACCAAAACATCAGGGAGTCTACGAGGGTGCCGTCCATATCAAAAATCGCGCCTTTAAGCTTCATGGGATCCTCCATCAAAATACAGTATGATATAGTCATTATACCATACTGTTTTGGGATTTTCAACGGGAATGTCGAAATTGTTGATTGATTTTTGGGAAGGGTAAACGGGAAAGTTGATTTTGAAGAGGAATGGGCGGGAGGATCGAATTCTTGAGTTGGATTTTGTCGGAGCTTTGTTGGCTTGACAATAAAGAAAGTTTATGGTAAAATAAACCTATACTTTTTTAGGAGGCGCGAATATGAAAGAATACGGTCATTTTAGGGAAAAAACCTTTGTTATTACTGACAGAGAGACACCTCGCCATTGGTATAACTATTTGTACAATGATGAGTACATATGCTTTGTTTCGCAGGTTGGCTTTGGTATGGGCTTTGCGCAGGACAATATGGGGCGCAGACTCAATGCCGTTGACGACCGCACGGTTTATATTGTAGAAGGAGATGCTTTCTGGCAAGCAACCGGACTCCCCATTTACGACGAGCTTGAAGACTATGCCTGCACCCATGGCATTGGCTATACCAATATCATGCTCAAGAAAAACGGGATCCGCACCGAGAGTCGCCTGTTTGTCCCCAACTGCGGCAGATGGGAAAGTCTCAAAGTGACCGTTACCAATGAAAGTGATCGCACCCGTACACTCAAGGTCATTCCGTATTATGCCACGGGTATCGACTGCCGTTATGCGCCGCAGGGATACGAGACCAGCAATGGAGACTTCTGCAAAGAGAAAAACGGGGTATACGGTATTGGCTGGTACAATTTTGAGATCGGCAAGCCCCACCGCTGTTATGCCTATCTTCGTGCCGATCAGACGGTAAGCGGATATGACACGCGTCGCAATGCCTTCCTCGGCACTTACGGCAGCAAAAACGAGCCTAAGGCGCTTATTAAAAATCATGGCTGTACCAACACCGATTGTATTGCGGAAAAGATATGCTTCGCTTTGGAAAATGAGATCACTTTGGCGCCCAATCAAAGCTGTTCGATCTACTATACCGCCGGTGTGGAGCATTCTTTGGATGATATTCCGCAGTATACGTCCGCAGAAGTAGAGGCACAGTTCGTGCAGATGCAGGAAAAATATGAGGAGCTCTGCGGTAAGGTCACCATCCGTACGCCATGGGAGGATCTCAACGATCTTTTCAACGATTGGCTCAAATATCAGACCAATATGGGTTCTCGCTGGGCAAGAGTCCGTCACAACGGCTTCCGTGATCTTACCAGCGATACCGAGTGTCTCGGATGTATCGATGCCAAGCTGGCATCCGACCGTCTTTGCCGAATTCTTTCTTACCAGTACGAAAACGGCTATGCGCCCCGAACCTTCTTGGACGGAAAGATACAGGACAAGAATTTCTCCGACAACACCGTATGGTTGGTGTTTGCCGCTCATGCGATCACCAAGGAGTTGGGAGATGTTGAGTTTTTGAATACCGAGGTCAAATTTAACAACGGTGCGTCGGCATCGATTTATGAGCACGTCAAGCGCTCCGTGGAATTTTTGTGGAACTTTACCGGTCATGACGGATTGGTAAGGATCTGGGGCGGCGACTGGAATGACTGCATGGGGCAGGCAGGTATCAAGGGGAAGGGCGTCAGTGTTTGGCTTTCCATCGCCTTTGTTCGCGCGGCAAAGATGCTGTCTCAAATGGCAAAATGGTTGGGCAAGGATCAAGAGTCCGAGCTGGCCGCAGAGCGTGCTGCGATCATGGAAGGTCGCATCAATGAATTCGGGTGGGACGGTGATCGCTACATCTATGCCATTTCGGATGACCGCATCCTGATCGGTGCCAAGGAAAATCAAGAAGGATCGATGTATGCGCTTCCGCAGTTGTGGAGTGTATTTGCCGATTTCGATAAGGAACGCAGTCTTGTTGCCATGGATACGTTGGAAAGAGAGCTGAATACCGATATCGGCTTGTTGGTCAGCGCGCCTCCTTATTCCGAATATTGGCCTCATGTTGGTTCTATGTGCCAAAAGCATCCCGGCTTGCATGAGAACGGAGGCGCTTACCTTCACGGCGCGGTTTGGAAGCTGGCGGTTGACAGTATGCTCGGTCGCAACGATAAGGTCGAGGAGGGCTTGCACAAGATCCTTCCCGGACATCATCAATATTATGAGACTTGCGGCGAGCCTTACGCCATGTTTAATTCGTATCTCGGAAAACAGACGGGATACCGTGCCGGTAAGCCCGGACAGAGCTGGCGCACTGCGACGGGTCAGTGGTTGCTCTATTCTGTTGTTCGATTTATTTACGGTCTTCAACCCGAATTTGACGGTATGCTTTTGCGTCCTTGTCTGCCTGTCGCATGGAAGGACTGTTCGATTACCAAGAAATTCCGCGGTTGTGAGTATCGTATCCACTATGTACAGAAGGACGAGGGCGGTTGTAATCGGATCGAAGCACTGACGGTGAACGGTGTCGCGGTCGATCCGAGTAAGGCGATCCCGCCGGTTGTAGGTGGCGTGCTTGATATTGAAGTGACTCTTGTGAAGTAAGAGGTCGCTTTTCGGGAAAAGCTCTGCAAAAACTTTTGATCTGCATTCTTGCCGAGGTGAACAGGTGGTGCTTTTGGGTGCTATGGTTGTTCGAGTTGGAAGAATGGGGGAAATGTTTTTTGCGGAGCTTTTTTGAATGAGGAGGGGGGCTCGGGACGATGGTGTTGGTGCGGGGGGGCGTTGGCGGTGTTCTTTCTTTGCTGATTTAAGGCAGGCAGGGGGGCTTCGCACCTCCTCGAAGAAATGTCCTTTTCGCACGGTTGATGGCTGTACAGCCCGATGTGCGTTTTCTCTGTCGGGCATTTTTCGGTGAGCGTTAGGGGTGGGGTGCCATGCGCCGATTGGGGCTATAGGCATGAGAATTCGCACGAATCATTAGTTGGAGGTGTTACTTCTCTTGGAACGGCAAAGAAGTAACACCCACGGTCTGACGATTTGTCACCAAACCACATCCTTTTCTCCTTCCCTAAAAAATCACCTAAAAATCCCCCCTTGCCTTCCGCAACGACGGAGCAAGGGGGCTTTTAAACATCAAAGATTATAATACTTTTCAAACTCAGCAGGATGAGGAATTTTCGAGAGCTCAAGACATTCAGCCCTCTTGTTCTTAATAAAGTTGGCAATCAATTCCTTGGGGAATACACCGCCCGCGGTGAGATAATCATTGTCTGCCTCCAGTGCATCCAACGCCTCCGGCAGGGAAGTGGGAAGTCCCTTGAGCTTTGCTTTTTCCTCCTCGGGAAGATGGAAAAGATTAAAATCATAGGGACCCCAGCCGTTTTCGTGGGGATCGATGCGATTCTTGATGCCGTCCAGACCCGCCATGAGGATCGCCGCATAGCAGAAATAGGGATTGCAGGTTGCGTCGGGATTTCGAAGCTCAAAACGGCGCTTTTCGGGACTCTTTGCATAGGCAGGAATACGGATGACTGCCGAACGGTTCGACGTAGCATATCCCACCGTAACAGGAGCCTCAAATCCGGGAACCAGTCTCTTGAAGGAGTTGGTCGAGGGATTGGTTATCGCGCAGAGCGAGGCGATGTGCTTGAGGAGTCCGCCCATGAAATAATGTGCGGTCTTGGAGAGGTGCGCATAGCCGTTATCATCGGAGAAGACAGGCTTGCCGTCCTTCATCAAAAGCATATGAACGTGCATTCCGCTGCCGGCCTCACCGTATATGGGCTTGGGCATAAAAGTGGCGGTCTTGTCATACTTGAGGGCCGTGTTGTGGATGATATACTTGATCATCATGGTCGCGTCTGCCATATGGACAACCTCACCGAGCTGCGGCTCGATCTCAAACTGTCCCGACGCGGCAACCTCGGGGTGATGGTAGTTGATCTCAATTCCTGCGTCCTTCATGTGCATACACATTTCACTGCGGCATTCATAGGAGACGTCAAAGGGCTTGGCGATGTGGTAGTTTTTTTGCTTTTGTACAATAACGCCCTTGCCGTCGAGCGCGCTGTTCCAATAGGACTGCTGTGCATCCACCGACGCGGCAACGCAGTTAGCATCCACACTCCAGCTTACGTTATCGAAGAGGTAGAACTCAAACTCGGGCAGGATATACATGGTGTCCGCCACACCGCTGTCCTGCATGGCCTTTACCGCCGCTTTGATGATATTTCGCGGATATTGAGGGAGCGGACGGTTTTCGGGGGAGTCGATGATCATTGCGTTACCCGTCATGGAGAGGGTGGGGATCGAGCAGAAGGGGTCGATGACGGCTGTGTCGGGGTCGGGAATGAAGACCATGTCGCTCTTTTCCACTACTGCGTAGCCGTAGTTTGAGGCATCAAAGCCGATACCGCTTTTCATGGTGTCCTCCGAAAAGTTTTCTGCGGGGATGGTTACATGGCGGTACTGACCGTTGATGTCGACCATCTTGAAATCGACCATTTTGATGTCATGTTCTTGAATGAGAGCGAGGATATCCTGTACGCTTTTTGCCATTTTTTTGCTCCTTTTTTATATTTTGTTTTTTGTTTGGGTGTTTCGTGATCGTTATTTGAGAAAATTATATCATTTCACAGCCTCGATGTCAATAGTTTTCTCGGACTAACCCGTTGAGTTGTCCCAATGCCGCTCTTTTTGCGATGCCGAAGGGGGACGGGCAAACATCCTTTGAGAGCCTACTTTGAAAATTCGTCTTTTGCAAATGGTTTTTGACGGCGGAATTTCGTTGAAAAAGCACACAAACGGTATCTTCTCCAACATCATAGAGGCGAAAAGAGCCATTCAATGAATGCGTGATGTTCTTAACGGAGAAATCAAAAAATGGCTCGCTTTTATCAATAAGTTTGCTTATATAATACAGATTTGTTCCGCAGTAAACAAAGAATGAACCCCGATAGATCTTCAAAAGGTCTGTCGGGGTTTACTATTCGAACAATTGGAATTTGATTTTATTTTATAGCTACGATTACCGAGAACTTTTGATAAGAATACACACATTCAACTGTCTTAAATCCACTCTTGCGAAGCATTTCGATTTCTTCTTCTGCAGAGCACTCCTTGTCAAGTTTTTGTCGTTCTCTCCACAATTCCATATCGTGTTCGCTCAATCCACTTGTTGCCAATTGACTTTCCCAATAAGAATTAAACCATTCGCCCATCTCGGGGTGCATGCCGCAAAACTGATCGTAGTTTACAAACAAGCCGCCAGTTGGCAGTTTATCATATATTTGCGAAAAAAGCTTTTGCTTATCCGCATTCTCCAAATGATGAATTGACAAAGCTGATGCAATTACGTCAAAATCTCCGCTTGGCAACTCTTTTGAGTAATCCAACATCTGATATGATATACTGCTTATGCCGCCAAATCTCTTACGGGCGACATTCAACATTTCATTCGCTATATCTACCAATACATATTCTGCTGATGGGCATTCCTGATACCAAAAATAAGATAACAGTCCTGTTCCTGCGCCTAAATCTAAAACTCTTTTAGGTTTTTTAATGTTGGAAATAATAAATTTTGTTGTATTTTCGTAATAATCATTGAAACAAGGTATGAACTTTTTTCGATTACCATCGTACTCTTGTGCTACAATATTAAACTGTTCCTTTATATTCATTTTTAAGTACCCCATTACTTAATTCGGATGTATCAAATCATTCTGTAAATTCTTATTTTTCGGTTAGATACTGCACTCCACCGCTACCTTAATAACTCCGTCTCGTTTATTTTCAAACAGCTCATATGCCTCGTCGATCTTCGAGAGCGGATAGGTATGCGTGATCAGCGGCTCGGTATTGAGCTTGCCCTCGGCAATGAGCTTCAGTGTTTCCTCACAATCACAGCCGTCAACGCCGCCGGTCTTGAAGGTCAGGTTCTTGCCGTACATATCGGGCAGCGGCAGGGTCTGCGCCTTGTCATAAAGCGCCACCACCGTGACGATCGCACATAATAATTCGCTTGGGATTTTTCAGCATCATGCAAAGGAGCGTGCAGATTCCGGTGGGGCCTGCGCCGATAATAAGAACGTCTGTCTTCATGTTATTCCTCCGTAGGATCGTACATTTTATTATACCATTTATTTTGCGGTTTGTCAAGAAATTGAAGCAATGCGCAATTAAAATGATATTTGCCTTTGGCAAACGGTAATTCGCAATTCGCAATTCGCAATTCGCAATTGATGTGGGCAAATCTGCGATTTGCCTTTTGATTTAAATAGTCGAAAGACAAGCCTTCGGTTGCTAACGCAGATGTTAT
>JAZSPB010000139.1:0-11012 GCA_045537235.1 Eubacteriales bacterium | reverse complement strand
CCGACTTCCCATTAATTTTTCCCAAACCCCCTTTACTGCTGACAGAAAATGTAGTATAATAATAAAATGTAGTATAATAAGAAAATTTTCAAAAAGGAGTATAAAGATGTACGAATATATCCCGGAAGGCAAGCGAGCAGGCATGAAGGGGCTCTGCATGGCGCTGTTTGCGGCAGCGATCGTCCTTTTCATGACCTCCGGCTTGGAATTTATGCCATACCCTTCGCTCATGCAATCTGTGTCTGTGATCATGATCGCCGTAGCGATTATGCTAATGGGGCGGTATTTGTTAAGACACTATCTTTACCGCATTGCCGATGACGGAGAAGGTCCGGACTTTATGGTAGACGAGCTTTCCCGCCGCGGACGGTATACCGTTTGCCGTTTGGGACTTTCGCATTTGATCATGGCAGAGCCGTGGAGCGAGAACAACAAGCCGCGCGGCAGTGCAAAAGTCTACAATTACTGCGTGGAGATGCGACCGAAGGATTCATGGCTTTTGGTGTTTGAGGACGGCGAGGATCGCATCTATATTCGGCTGTCGCCCGATGAAAAATTGATCTCGTATTTCCGCGATGCCGTTGCGTTGCGCAAGGACGGAGAGCAATATTTCGGGAACACCGAGGAGGACGGACAATGACGGGCTTTGGCGATACCGTAGCGGCAGTCTCCACCCCTCGAGGCAAGGGCGGCATTGCGGTCATCCGAGTCAGCGGTGCCGAGGCGATCCCCCTTTGTGACAAGGTCTTTCGTGCGGCGAATGGTACGTCCTTGGCTGACACGGCATCAAACCTTGCGGTGTGGGGGCATATTTATGAAGACGGCGAGATCCTTGACGATGGCATCGCCACGGTTTTTCGCGCCCCTCGCTCCTTTACGGGAGAGGATACGGTGGAAATTAGTTGTCACGGCGGCATTCTTGTTACCGAGGCGGTGCTGTCGGCAGTGCTTTCGGTGGGGGCACGACCCGCAGAGGCAGGGGAATTTACGCGCCGCGCTTTTGTGAACGGCAAATTGGGACTGTCTCATGCCGAGGCACTGGCTTCGCTTCTTGATGCGGGCAATCGTAACCAGATGCTGCTGTCACGCTCGGGGCTGGAGGGCAAGATCGCTGATCGGTGCCGAGAGATCTACGGACGGCTGTGTGATATTTTGGGCAATGTCTATGCCAAGATCGATTATCCCGACGAGGATCTTTCGGGTCTGTCCCGTGACACCTTGATAACCCAGCTTTCGGCGGTGCTTGCCGATGTGGAGTGTCTTGCTTCGACCTATAAAAGCGGACACGCCGTGGCCGAGGGCATTCGGACAGTCATTTGCGGTCGCCCCAATGCCGGGAAAAGTTCGCTCTACAACCGCATGGTGGGGCGCGATGCGGCCATTGTCACCGATATCGCAGGGACCACACGGGATATTTTGGAGGAAACGATCCCCTTTGGCGGTGTGACTCTTCGCCTTTGTGATACCGCAGGTCTTCGCGGCGGAGACGGGGTGGATGCCGTGGAGAAGATCGGCATTGACCGCGCCCGTGAACGCTTGGAGCAAGCCGAGTTGATCTTGGCGCTGTTTGAGGGTGCGCGTCCGTGGGACGAGGAGGATGAGGTCTTTGTCAAATCCCTTTCTCCTCAAAGCGACCGCGTAATTCCCATTGTCAGCAAATCCGATTTGGGAGATAACGGGATCGGTGAACGCCTTTTAACTGTATTCGGTGCCGTCATTGAGATCTCGACCTTGACCGACGAAGGGATCCGCCCCTTGACCGATGAGATCGAGCGGCGATTTCTGGACGGCGGTATTGACCTTCGCCATGACCCCGTTGTGGCCAGTGCACGTCAATATTCCGCGCTTACTCGCTGTCGAGATGCTCTTTCCACCACCTTGGAAGCGCTTTCCTCGGGCTTTGCCGAAGAGCTTTGCGCCGCTGACATTGAGACGGCGATGCAATCCATTGGTGAACTCGATTCCCGCTCGGTCAGCGAGGATATCGTGTCCAATATTTTCTCTCGGTTTTGCGTGGGCAAGTAGGAGAAAAATGCGGGTGAGCGGAGAAAAAGGCAGAAACGGAGAAAGGATCGGCGTTATATCCCTCTTCTTTCTGCTTTTGCCGCCCCCTCTTTCAAACAACGATCCGTGAAAGGAGATGAGACCGTGTCGGATCCGAAATATCCCCGTGCCGTGGGGGAGATCGTTGAACGGCTGGAAAATGCCGGTTTTGCGGCCTATATCGTGGGCGGCGCATTGAGAGATGCGTTGCTCGGGCGAGAGGCGCATGATTTTGATGTGACTACGTCGGCGCTCCCACAGGAGATGGAGAAGGTCTTTGAGGGCTTTCATGTGATCGCGACGGGACTGAAGCACGGGACGCTTACCGTGATCGTGGATCATTTCCCCGTGGAGGTCACGACCTTTCGTATTGACGGGGAGTATCGCGATTCGCGGCATCCCGAGGGGGTGACCTTTACCGATCGCATTGAGGACGATTTGGCGCGGAGGGACTTTACGGTCAATGCCATGGCTTACAGCGAACGGCGTGGGGCGGTGGACGTCTTTGGCGGCAGAGAGGATCTGAAGGCGAGGCTGATTCGTGCGGTGGGCGATGCCTGTGCGCGATTTGATGAGGATGCTTTGCGCATTTTGCGAGCTTATCGGTTTATGTCCAAGCTGGATTTTGTGATCGAGGACAAGACACTTGCGGCAACGGTGACTTGCCGAGAGGGGCTTTCCCGCATTTCCGCAGAGCGGATCACTACCGAGCTTGGCGGTATTTTTGAAGGAATGGCGGCTTCCAAGTCGCTTGCCTTGATGTTGAAGAACGGTATTTTTTCCCCCTTCGCCCCCGATTTTTCGGTGACTGCCGAGGCCATTGGGTCGATAGACAGCCTGCCTGCGATCTTTGAGGTCCGCTTGGCTTATTTCTTGCGCGGTTGCGGGGATGACGGCGAGGCGCTGTTGTCCCGACTTCGACTTTCGGGTGCGTCGTTGTCCCGTATTCGAGGACTTTTGCGCCTTCGCGGTTTTGATATGAACGGAGTGAACGAGGAGAAGGTGCGCCGTCTGATGGCGGCGGCGGGGAAATATGCGGACGATCTGGACGGTCTTGTGATGGCGGGAGACTTTTTCCGCATCGACGAGCAAGATCGCTCGAAGGTCGTGCAGTTGTTGGGGGAGTGTCGGGCGAGACGGGATTGTCTGTCACTGTCCGATCTTGATATAGACGGTCGTGCACTGATGGCCGAGGGAATCCGCGGTCGGGAGATCGGAAAAACATTGGCGGCTCTTCTTGAGTGCGTGATGGTCGACCCCACGCTCAATCGCAAGGAGTCTCTCTTGGTCATAGCAAGAGAATTGCGGGATCGCAAGAACTCTTGACAAAAATCCGCTGTGGCAGTAAAATAAGTTGTTCGCCTGCGAGGGCAGGACAGAGGTTGCTTTCTTCAAAAAGCTTCCAAGGAGAATAAAAGTGAAAAAAATTTGGAAAAAATATAGAGAAATCATAATGTATTTGATATTCGGCGTATTGACTACGGTGGTAGGCATGGGAACTTATTTTGTCATACTTACCGTAGCCGAGAAAGGGTTGGGGGTTTTGCCGACCGATCCTTCTTATAACGCGGTTCGCGTGGTGGCGCAGATCCTTCAGTGGGTACTCGCGGTGCTGTTCGCCTATTTTACCAACAAACATTTTGTTTTTCGGGCGGGGAAGGGAAATGAGGTCAAGCGGTTGACCGAATTTTTTGCGGCGCGTCTGTTTTCTTTGGGGGCGGACACCTTGGTGACATTCGGCGTTATTTTTGTGCTTGTCCGATCGGGGTATCGCGCGGTCGAGACCAACTTTGGTTTTTTGCCGTTCTCCGTAGGCTTTACCGCCGACTTTTGGGGAAAGATCGCCGCCGCTGCGGTGGTCATTGTGCTGAATTATTTGCTCAGTAAGTTTATCGTATTCAAAAAGGAAAAGGATCATGGATAAGAGAGACATCAAAATACAATATCGGCAAAAAAAGGAAGCGCTTCGCGATGCGTTTCGTCAGAAGAAAAAAGAATACGTGGTCGCGCGGCGAGAGCTTGCCGAAGAGAGGGATGAATTGTTTGCTCAAGTGGCTGTCGTTGGCGCCGAAGATCCCCCTCGACGCGGTCTTTTGGAGGAGATCGGAAACGCGGTGACACACGGGCTTGGCTCGCTTTTTTCGGTGGCGGCCTTTCTTTTGATGATCACTCATGCCGAAAATGCATGGGAAGCAGTAAGTGCGTGCCTGTATTTCGCGGGGATGTTTTTGATGTTTACCATGAGCTGTTTGTATCACGCATTTCGCCATGGAAGCGCGGTGAAACGGCTGTTCCGACGGTTTGATCATTTGTCTATCTATCTTTTGATAGGCGCTACCTTTGTGCCACCTTTGCTTTGCTATATCGGCGGTGCCTATGGGCTGGTGTTTTTCATTATTCAATGGGTCATTATCGCTGCGGGCGTGACGTTGATGGGGGTCTTTGGCCCCAACCGACTCAAATGGCTGCATCTGCCCATGTATTTGATTCTCGGTTGGAGTGCGCTCATGCTTTTGCCGCGGATGTTGGCAGGGGATGTGGGGCTTGCGCTTTGGATCCTTGCGGGCGGAATTATCTATTCGCTGGGTGTGATTCCTTTTCTGATGAAAAAAGGACCGACTCATTTTATTTGGCACTTTTTTGTCCTCGCGGGGGCGGTGGTGCAGTGGGTCGGAATATGGCTCTATATTTATCGCTGAAAGCGAGGGGCAATCGTTGACTGAAAAAGGGAAGGATCGGCGGTGCTCGGTGGCTTTTGGAGGTTGCTCTTTTGGTGATTTAAGAGAAGAACACCCCCTCGGCAAACAAAGCGCTCGATATCATTTCCACCTTCCTATAAGTCAAAATCCCTCGGCTCCCAAAGCGCGGTACTCTAAAAACTCCGCAAAAACTTTCATTTCACTCCCTTCTCAAGGGTTAAGCGAACATACCTCCTGTACGGGGGGGCATTATGTTTGCACAAACTACAGGAGGGGGTGAAAGAACTGTTTTTGCGGAGTTTTTTGGTTGTGGGGCGGTTATCTTGGCAAAATGCTCTTGCCGCAGATATTTTTTATAGGGTAAGTAACGTAAAGAACGGTTATAACTCCAATGGCAAAACCGTTCGGTGGTGGAACGAAAGGCTCTCCCCGAGAGGACGCGCTCGACGCAGTCGGGTGAGGGAGTGTGCGTTGCCGTAAAGGGAAACGAAACCCAATGACTCGCAGGCTCCTTCCGTCACGGCTACGCCTTTCTCTCAAAAATACAAATTTATTATTCTATTGTTTCATCTGTTATTTGCGAGGTGTTGCACTTCGTATTATAACATACCTACCGCCCTCTCGGAGGGAGGCTTTTCGGTTTGCGGTATTATGAAAAACACTTGTGGAATTTTTGCCACAAGTGTCTTTGCATTATTTTCGTCATTCCTCGCGAGAGGAAGCGCTGTATTTTTGGCTTTTTTATGGGGGTTATCTTATGGCAAATTCACGGTCCCGTGCCGCACCGAATCCTACGGTTTCAATGGTACCTGTTTTTGAATCGATCATGACCGCTTCGGCATTGGCACCCCCGTTAATAAAGGAGATGTGAAGTCTGCCGTTTGGATCGCGCATCTCATTTTGAGCATGGGTGTGACCGTACATATAAGCAAGAAAATCGCCGCCGTTCGCAATAAACCGCTCTACCGCGTCCATCAAAAGATCACCGTTGATAACGCGATTTCCGTTGTTGGGAAACTCGGTCATAAAAGGTGTGTGGGTCATAATAATGACCTGCTTTTTCGTTTGAAGCGCGGTGTTTTCCAGCCATTCCAACTGTTGCTCGGACACCTTGAAGCCGGTGAATTCGGTGCCGTTATCGGTGGAATCGACTACAATGACGCGAATATTTGCGCGGTCAAAATCCATGTAGCAATAGATGCTGTCTCCGTTGATATCGTGGGGATTGGTGACCATGGTCGCACCGTTGTAAGCCTTGAGAGGCTTTTGAACACGGGCGAAATGCTCGGCGCGCGTGATGAGATCGTCGCTTTCATTGAGCTTGCACCACATTCCGTTGTGGTCGTGATTGCCGATGGTCATGAGTACGGGGCAATGGCAACCGTCGGTGTAGCGTCTGACCAGCTCGTCCATACAGGCGCGGAGATTGTCGGTGTTGTCCTCCTCATATTTGTAGCCTCGGATGATGTCGCCCAGATTGACGAGAAAATCGAGATCCGAAAAGGCGGTTATGGCTTTGGCATTGTTGCCTGTAAGGGTCTCTTTGACATTATACATATGGGGGTCGGTCTGAACGACAAAACAAAACCGATCTTGCTTCTTCTCATTCAGCATTTGCACCTTGCCGCGCCAACTGAAGGGGAGATAAGGCAAAAGCGCCAATTGCGCAGAAGAGAGCTCGGGGTTGTCCTCGGTGACGGTCAGTTTCTTTTCGGCGCGATCCTCGTCGGTAACGACAAGAGCGGTCTTTGCGGCATTCAAGGCGGCACGGGTGTTGCCCTCGCAGTGATGGTTGATCATCATGCAGAAGGACAGTCGGTTCCTGCCTTCGGCTATTGCTTTTTTCACCGCATCGGTGATGTCCATTTCCGCAAAGGGGGACACAAGTCCATTTTCATAGATGCGTTCTTCCAAGGTGGGGCGCGTGTTCCAGGTTACGGTGTCGGCTGTCCAGTTGTCATCGATGCGCCAAAGGTCGCAGTGCATGGCCGAAATGCCTTGAATTTGGACATAGTTGGGGGAGAAAAATACCTTTCGGAAGGGAAGCTCGGACAGAGGGGAAAGGTCAAAGGTGAACAAGACATGACGGGTGAAGCCGTCGCTTGCGGTTTTGATCTCCAGTCCCTTCTCCACGGATCCCATTGCCAAAAAGTTTTGGTCGGCATATTCGCCTTCGCGAACATAAGCCGCTTCTGCGGCGGATAAGTTCAACAAAGTCATAACGGTGGTCTCCTTTTCAACCTTGGTTTATCTGTTGCCTGTGTATGGGGAGAATTTTGCATTCGTTTTCTTGGAAAAGCAATCTTTTCGGGCTTACGGACGTGTGATATTTTACAGGAATCTGACATTCGAGGAATCCTCGTCCAATTGGAATCCGTGGGCAACGGCATCCTCATGGGAGCGGATGGGGTCTCCGAGGATGACGAGGTTTTCGAAGGTGATGTTGCGAGTCACACGGGGTTCTGTCTCGCCGGGGGCGAAGGCGGACACCTTGGAGGGGCGAAGCTCTCCGCCGGCAAGCGTGAAGTTGCGGATGGTGATATTTTCCATGCTTCCGCGTCCCTGACCCCAATCGGGCTGATACATATGAGCGATCTGAATGAGATTTTCGTCGGTGCTTTCCGCGTATATGTTTTCGTATACGATATCGCGGATGACAGCATTGCCCGAATTGTGAATGGAGATGATGCAGCGGTTGAACTTATTTTCCTGTGTTTCGCGGTGAATGACGTCCACATTGCGGAACATGACCTTTTCAACCGTGGAGTTATTGGTCTCGTAGCCGATCTCCATGGAGTTGCCGCGAGGACCGTTCCAGAATACACAGTCCTCGACCAGTACATTGCGTACGTCAAAGCCCTTGAAGTTGCCGCCCTTGGAGAAGGAGGACTTGATGCAAACGCAGTCATCCTCGTTTTTGATAAAGATGTGGCGGATCAGTACGTTTTCGCCGCCTACGATATCAATGCCGTCCGACCAAATCTCATCCGCGAGGATCTTGATGTTTTCCACGACCACATTGCGGCAGGCATTCATGCGGAAATTCCAGTTGTTTCGACCGATGAGGGTGACGCCGTTTACCTCAACATCCTCACAGCGATCCAAATTGAGGGGGTGGAATTTGTTTTCGATGCGATCGGTGCGGAGAAGACATCCGTTTCCGATGATGCGGATATCGCAAACATCCTTGCCGCACATCGAGCCATCTAGCACAACACCCGCGCCGATATATACGAGAGTATGGGATTCCAGTTCGATATGACCGACCTTATAGCAGCCCGGCTCGGTGAATGCGATCACCTTATAGCTGTCATATACGCTCATGGGGATTCGCTCGTCGGCAAAAACCAGCAGAGGACGCAAAATGTCGCCGTTAAACTCCAAAGAAAGGTAATCTCCCCGACAAACCGTCAGTGTCACGGTGCGGTCATCCACGCGAGTGTATTTCTTCCCGCGACGGGAAGGACGGATGTCCAATGTCTCGATATCCTCCGCGGTCGTGACCGTAAGTGTCTCGGCATCGGCGGTTAAAAGATGAACAAAGTCAAAGTCCGCTCCGCTGTATACAGCATATTCGCATCCGCCGGCAGTTACCCGATATTTCTCGGAACGAGGAAAAGGAATCGATTCTCGAAGATATGTCATGATGTTTCTCCTTTTTGAGTTTTTTTAATTGTAACACACCCCAAGCTTGCCGTCAAGTCAGTTTGTGAAAATTTTGTTGCGGCGGTTTTGAGAGAAAAGCGACCTCCCTCCCGCAGGCACTGACAGAAAACTGTCAGGCACAGCAGAGGAGAGGGTGGTATAATGGGGTACCGAAAGAGGGAAGGAGGGAGAAATGTGACATGGGATATTGTGGCGGGGCTGTGTACGCTGTCGGCGGCATTGTTGCCGGTTTTGAGTGCGGTACTCAAACTCAATCGGTCGCTTGTGGCGTTGGAAGAGGCGGTCAAGCAGCTTCGGGCATATATGGAAAAGCAGTCGGAGAGAAATCATGGATTTTCCGACAGACTCTTGGATCATGAGCGCAGGCTGGTGAGACTGGAGAGCGAACGAAACGATGATCTATAAGAAAGGAGGAATGCCGATGAAAACTTGGAAACAAAAGCTTGCCAGCCGCAAATTTTGGAGTGCGGTGGTAGGTGTGGCGGTAGCACTCTGCGCCGCCTTTGGAGCGGACGATATGACCACACAGCAGATCACTGCGGTCATTACCGCGGCAGGTGTTCTCGTAGCGTATATTTTTGCTGAAAGCTACGTCGATGCCAATCGTGCCGAGAGCAAAGACGAAAACGACTCCGCAAAATAATGCCGCCTGCGGGCGGGGGAGGTCGCTTTTTGAAAAAAGCTCCGCAAAAACTTTTCTATTGCGCCCATTTATAGTTTGAGCGAACATAGCAATACCCCATGGGGTGCAGTATGTTCGTTCAAACTTTACCAAGGGCGCAATAGAAAAGTTTTTTGCGGAGCTTTTTTTCAAAAAAGCGACCTCCCCCGCCCGCAGGCGGCATTATAACTTTTAGGCTCTGTCTTCGAGGTAGATAACGACCTTACGGTTGTTTTCGGAGCCGATAGAGTTGGTGGAAACACCTTGAATGTTTTGCACCTCGGAGTGAATAATGCGTCTTTCGTAGGGGTTCATAGGCTCGAGCATGACACTCTTTTTGTACTTGACTACGCGGTCAGCCATTCTGCGAGCCAAGGCGCGGAGAGCATCCTCGCGTTTTGCGCGGTAGCCTTCGATATCGACGGTGATCTTGACAAAGTCACGCTTTTCGCCTTCGGTCTTCTGATTGGCAGCCAAGTTGACGAGGTACTGGAGAGAGTCCAGCGTTTCGCCGTGGTGACCGATCAGTGTGCCTACATTCTGACCTTCGATATTGATCTGCTTGTCGGCATTTTCCACATCGACAAGAGTGAGAGTGGCTTCGATCTTCATATCGTCAAGCAGGCGCTCGACAAACTCTTTGGCGATCTCCACGCCGCTCTGACGGTAGCTTGCGCAGACCACAGCGGGGGTAGAGCCAAGACCGAGGAAGCCTTTCTTTTCTTTTTCGACGATCTCATATTCAAGAGCTTCTACCGAGGGGGCGCCGAGTTGCTTGGCGGCTTCCTCAAGGGCGAGCTCGGTGGTTTTTGCGGTAATGGTTACTTGCTTTTTCACAGTTGTATCTCCAATCATTACTTTTCGGTTTCGGTAGGAGTATCCTCGGTTTTGGGCTCGGATACTTCTTCATTGTCTTTTTTGTCATCGGATTTTTTGGGTTCGTCCTTGTTATCCTTCTTCAAGGGCGCGGCGGCTACCAGCGAAGCGGCTCCGCTTTCGGGCTTTTGAGGCTCGGATTTTTTGGGAGCGGGAGTGGGCTGGTCATAATCGTCGTCATCAATGTGATGGAGCGAACGGGGCTTGGTGCCGTCCGAGACATAGCCGCGATTGCCGGCGGTCTTGTTTTTGCCCTTCATTTCCTTTTCGGCCGCCTTGTAGTCCTCTTCGGTGAAGGTGGGAAGGGGCATAAGTCTTGTCAGAATAAACTGCTTGAGAGTGGAAAGAAGGCTCTTGAAGATCCAGTATACACCGATCACCGCGGGAACCATGAAGGAGATCCAAACGCTCATCAGGGGCATGGTGATGTCCATGACGTTGTTGGAGCACCCGACTTGAGGATCGTTTGCGGTGGTGGGCTGGTAAGACAGCTTACGGTTGAGCTTCATCGTAGCGAAGTATACGGCGAAGGTCAGAATGGGGATGATCCACAACCAGTTGAACACGTTGATTTGGGGCTGGTCGGCAAGGTTGAGTCCGAACATATTGAAGTTGGGGACATTTTTGAAAGCATCGAGGGCGCTTGTGTAAATTGCTTCACCCTCTTCAACGAGATCGGTCGTCTTGAGACCTGACAAAAAGGTTTCGAAATCGCCACCGCTTTCTTGGGTTATACGGTTGACAAGATTGATGGTATTTCTCGTATCAAAGGTCGTTCCCAATTTGTCTCCGACGAACTTGGCAAGTCCTTCGATATGGGCTACTGTCATGCCCATCATATGACGAAGGGGGTTGATGACTGTGTTATACAGGATGATAATGATAGGGAACTGGAGCAGCATGGGAAGGCAACCGCCCATGGGACTGTAACCCTCGCGCTGGTAGAGCTCTTGGATCTCCTGCATCATTTTCTGTTGAGTAGGTTGATCATTGCGTCCGGCATATTTTTTGCGGATGGCCATTTCCTTGGGACGCAGAGTGGCCTGTTTGATGGAATTCTTTTGCTG
>JAZSPB010000100.1:0-57112 GCA_045537235.1 Eubacteriales bacterium | reverse complement strand
TTAACCCGCGTAATCGAACATACCGTCGATACGGGTCTCAAGGGTGGGGAGAATTACGTTGTCAAAGAGAGCGTAGAGACCGCCGAGGATAACTGCACCGACTACGACGCCGATGATGATCTTCACTCCCGTGTCGATATATCCCTCTGCCTTTGCGTTGTCGAGAGTGGTCTTAGCTCTGATAACGAGCGCGTTTGCCTTGTTCTGCATCTTGTTGAAAAACTTCTTCATAGTTGAATTACCTCATTCTTTCTTTTCATGTTTTTATTTGTGTGACCTTTTTTACGTTCTCGTCACCGAACGGTTAGAAAAGACTAAACCTTTAGCCAAACATGCTTTGAATTCGCTCTGCCACGCCGGGGAGAATAACAGAATTGAATATACTGTACAAACCTCCCAAAAGCAAAGCGCCCAATACTGCTGCAATAATCATCTTTACTGCGGTATCGACATATCCTTCTGCTTTTTTAGATATCAAAGTCTTTTCTACTTTGTGGATAAACCGTTTCATTTTTCACCTCCTCTTGCTTTTTTTGAATCTTCTCTTAGGACATAGGCATCCTCTCCTTTCTAAAAACGGTATAAAAATAAGGGAAAGATTCAAATCTCTTTCCCTTTTATTAAAAAAATTTATCGCGCCTCTCTGCTTTCTCGTTGACGCTTTCGATAAAACTCCAATGCTTTTATTATTGTATCTTCTACACGTTTCGGCGGTGTACCCCTAGGAAAATATTTTTCGAGCTTTTCCATTGGAATTTTAATTTTTTCCTTTTGATTCCCTTTTTCCTCTGTCATGATATCAAATATAGCATCCATATCTAACTTCCCATCGCGGCTAAGTTGTTTCATTCGAATTGTCTGTGCGTGAGACGGAAAGCAATCTTCGCTTTCAATCGTTTCAACCAACGCTCTTTGTTCTTCCTCCTGTAGGTATGACAATTCTACAGCCGGACGCAACGCAAGCTTTCCTGCATCTACATAATCCAGTAATTCGGGAACGAGTTCTGTGAGACGAATGTAGCGGTATATCTGGCGTTCAGATTCATTGCTTTGTTCGGCAATATTTTTTGCCGTATTTAACTTTTTGCCCGTTGGGCAGAAAGTTAGATCTGTCCGTAGACCTTGCCTTTTCATAGCTTCCAACTTCATCTTATATGCTCTTGCTTTTTCGGAAGGAAGAATTGTCTCTCGCTGAATATTAGAATCTACCATTTCAATTATCGCCTCATCTCGATTCATTTCTCGTTCGATCGCAGGGAGCATTTGTAAACCAAGAATTGCACAAGCTCGCTTTCTTCGGTGTCCAGCGACTATCTCAAATCTTCCATCCGTTTTCTTTCTCACAATCAATGGGGTTAGCACGCCATTCATTCTTATACTGTGAACAAGTTGCTCCATTTCCTCGTCATCCTTTATCTGAAAGGGGTGGTTAGGAAAATCGTCTATTTTTGAAATGGGAATCAGCACTACCTTTTCTTTCTTGTTTACGCCTTGGCATTCATTCATCCCTTTTTCCTTTCTTTTCTGCTATCTTTATTGCATCCATTCCATAGATGTATATGGTAAAAGCACAACAAACCAATTGGAACACTTCAAAATCAATTGCTTCGTCATCTGCCAAATCGTAGGTGTCTATATGAGAGCCGACATATTGAAGATCACACGCAACCCCAAACAGCAAGTACTCAGTATCCTCCATATGACTTAACTCTATCTTGCCATAGTCAATGCCATCTCCGAGTAATGCAATATGTGCTTTCTCCCAAAGGCGTTCAATGGATGTGAGAAGATAGAGTTGTCCCATAAACTTTGGATCTCTACGTTTGCATTTTCTCATATTGTTGTAAAATCTCCGCCTATGACCTTGATTCAAGAAACACGATTTTCTCTCTTGTGCTCTCTCACTTGCAATTCTCAAACGATAGTGAAAGGCAGAATCTTCTACATATCGGAAACTGTCATTGAAAAGTTCTCTAAATGTACACGTCCGAGCTCTCACTCTTTCACTCATGCAACAGCAATGCTTTAATGTACACTTTCCTTTACTACAATAAGAACAGTATCTGCAACTACACACTGCGTTCGTATATGGAAAGACCTTTTTACTACTTTCGCTTTTTATTTTTGTAGCAAGCTCGAACAATGCCAGTCCTTTTTTCTTAGACTCAAAATACATTATATTTCCTCCCTTTTCAAATAAAAAAGCCGACCTTACTAACCACGCTTGTGGTAAGAAAAGTCGGCCAAGTTATTAAACCTTGTTTATTATGCCTCTAATGCATCAAGTAGCTGAAGAATCAAGGTAGATATCGAAGAACAATCACGTCCCCGATCCTTTTGTTTCAATCGATAGCAGTTTAGAGCATTTATCGCTACTCGTATCTCATATTTTGTGAGTTTTAATTTGTAAATGCATACTTGTCTATTCACGGTTTCCTCCCTCTTTCCTCAACTCTGTAGCTATATTAGCAATATTTATCAATCGCCTGCATCGCATGAATCTTACGTTCTTGAATCAAATGAATGTATGTATTCTCCGTTACCTTGGTATCACAGTGTCCCAATATATCCGAGACAATTTTTACTTCACAAGAATTATTGAACAACATAGTGGCAAATGTATGGCGAAGCGTATGTACTCCAAATGTTTGTCCGTTTTGTGTTATCCCCGCTGCGTCCAATATTTTATGGAAAGTTGTGTCAAGCCTTGAGGGACGAATCCTTTTATGCTTGGACGATGTAATCAAATATTCATCGTTCCCCGTAATTTTTCTTATTGCCTGCAAAGCTTCATATGCTTTATCTGTCATATATATCATTCGAATTCCACTAGCCGACTTTGTACCTTCTTTGGTAACAAGCGGACAATGCTTTTCTCCATTTTTGTCTCTGACGCTCATTTCCACCGCAGTCTTTTTTATGCAGATGGATCTTTCTTCAAAGTCAATGTCATCCCATGTAAGGGCACATAATTCTCCCACTCTCATACCTGTAAAAAGCAGGAGAACATATGCCCATCCAAGTCTATACACTTGAACACCATTTGAGTATGTTCTTGTGGCTTCTGTGCATATTCTCTTCCATTGATCCTCAGTAAAGTATTTGATATCCGATATATCCTTCCTTAGATTTTGAGGAAGTGATACTCCCTCACATGGATTGAATGCTGTTCCGGTTTTGATTCGGTAATATCTCAAACATCCGGTAACGGCCTCAAATGCTTTCTTCACCGTAGAATACGACAACCCTTGATCTGTCAATTCTTTGACCATATTCTGCACATCTGAATGCGTAATGCAATTGACGGGCACATTTCCTAAATGCGGATAAACCTGCTGTTCTAAAGTCACAAGTTTTCTGGCATAGCTATTGGGTTTTATTGTAGGTTGCAAAATATTATGTACCCAATGTTCGGCAAATTCTTGGAAGGTAACGTCGTTAGGATTGAAATTGCCGCCGCTTAAAATGAGCTGCTTTTTGAACTCGTTTAGTTTTGCCTTGATTGATGCTTGCTTCTTGTCTTTCCAACTCTTGCGATGTGTCTCTCCGTTGCCATCGATCCATTGGATCTCCGCTCGCCATGTCTGTAATTTGTTGTCAAAGTAAATTGATCCTTCTCCGTTTGCTCTCTTGGTGTTCTTTTTCATAATGGTTCCTCCATATCATTTTGTTCGTTACCTATAATCACACCAAGAATATCCGAAATCTAATGATTCGCGTCAAAAAATTTTTCTTGTTTTTTCGGACGGGAATCGGACGGGAATTAACGGATAAACAGGGGGTATTAAAGGGAACAAAATGACCTAAAATAAAATTCAGGTCGAGAAAAACAAGAAACGACAAAAGTCCCGAAAACCCTTGTTTTACTTGGGTTCTCGGGACTTTTCCTTTGGAGGCGCCACCCGGAATCGGACCGGGGAATAAAGGTTTTGCAGACCTCTGCCTTACCGCTTGGCTATGGCGCCTTATGAAATTGCGGACACGATTCTTTTCGTTTCGTGCCCGCTTGTGGAGCGGATTACGGGGCTCGAACCCGCCACCTCGACCTTGGCAAGGTCGCGCTCTACCAAATGAGCTAAATCCGCGGAATTATGGTGCCTCCGGTCGGAATCGAACCAACGACACGAGGATTTTCAGTCCTCTGCTCTACCAACTGAGCTACAGAGGCATACAGCAAAGGCTGTCTGTCCAAAATGGCGACCCGAAGGGGACTCGAACCCCTGACCTCTAGCGTGACAGGCTAGCGTTCTAACCAACTGAACTACCGGGCCGTGTTTGGTGGGAACAATAGGGCTCGAACCTATGACCCTCTGCTTGTAAGGCAGATGCTCTCCCAGCTGAGCTATGCTCCCATTTCCCGTCTCCTTAGCGGCGACGGGTGTTATTATATCATAATATTTTTAGTTTGTCAAGCCTTTTTTGAAAGAAATTCAAACTTTTTTCTCAAAATTTTTCTTCCCCTCAAACAAGGCAAATTCTGCCGCCTTTTCAGTGCTCTTCTTTGATAAACGCATTCCAACGTCTCGTAATGAACACACAGAGGATCAATCCAATCAACGCAATACCGCCCCAAGAAAACAGGGTTGTCTGCCATCCCATATTTTCCGCAATCATTGCGATTCCGTAAGAAGATGCGGTACTGCCAAGATACGAACACGCATTGCACACACCCGTAACCGTGGCAACCTTTCCCTGCCTGTGAAACCGACGCGGTACAAAGCAGACCAACATTAAGTTAATACCGTGCATACACCCCGTGATCAGCGCCGCAAACAAAAGACAGAGAATGGCCGAGCTCTCAAAGAGAAATGCCAAAAGCACACAAAACACCGACGCCGCACCAAACAGCAAAATCGCCTCTTTGGTCTCATGGTGAAAGATCTTTTGATACAAGGACGTCGCCACCCAAACCACAATGATATTGAAAATGGGAAGCACCATATTGGAGAGGATCGCAGCCGAGGTATCCATTTGGAAGACCTCCGTAAAGAAAGTCGGCATCCACGATTGAATTCCATCCTTCAGAAATCCTTGCATGGCAATGGCGATCAAAATGACCACAACACCGCTGGACACAAGAAGTCTGAAAAATCCCTTATGCTCGGTCTGCTGTACCTCGCCATTCTCTCCGATCTCAACGGCAGCCTCCTTTTTGGGAAGACGGCGTTTCAGCGCAGGATAGAACATCAACCAAACCACAGCAAAGAGCACCGCCCAAATCGCGGCAAAGAAGAAGGAGCTGCGCCAATCAAACCACACCAAGAAAAGAGGCACCAAAATATAAATTAGAATGGTGGCTCCGTGGCTTCCAATGCTGACATAAAGCGTTCCTTTGGCATACTGATCCTCGCTAAAGCTATCCGCCATAATAGACACAATGGGTGGCCAAAAAAGTGCCTGCGCAAACCCGTTAAAACCCCAAATCACCGCCATAAGGACGGGATTTCCCACAAGCGGCATCAACACATTACAGGTCACGGTGATTCCCAGACCCGCACAGATAATAGCATTAGGAGAAAATCGGTCACTGAGCAATCCGCTGATGATCTGACCGAAGCCATATGTAAAAAACAGCGCAGAGCCTATCATGCCCGCTTGCGTCATATTCAATACCTCTACCTTAATCATCTCGTTCATGGCGGCAGAAAAGTTCAGTCTTGTGATATAACTTGTAAAATAAAGGAGAGCCAACAACAGGCTCATATGTATAAATGCACGGTTGGCAGACTTGGTCGTTCCCATAATTTCCTCCAAAAAAGCGTTGACAACACGGGGATATTGTATCACATTCCCTCGCGCTTGTCAACGCAAATATTCCACAAATTATTCTTTTTTCATGTAGGAAAAACAGTCGAAACGGGTAACCCCCATGGATGCAAGTCGCTCGCGACTCTTCTCTCTCTGCGCCTCGTCATTGAAATCGGGGATAAGCGGCAGACGAAGAACTACCTTTTCGGTCGGCACCAAGGTTAAAAGAAACTCAAGGTTGTCCAGCATCGTTCGGTTTTCTTGTCCCGTATACCGCCGATAAATATCCGAATCGGTATCCTTGCAGTCAATGATAAACTCATCTATGACCGCAGCCGCCGTTCTCACCGCCTCACGCGGCACCGAAAGTGAGGTCTCGGCACAAAGCCGCCACTGATCGCCGCAAAGCACTCGAAAGCTTCGCAAAAAATCGGCATAAAGCAACGGTTCGCCGCCGCCGAAAGTCACACCGCCACCGCTGGCCAAAAAATACAATTGATCGATCTTGACTCGCTCATACAGTTCCCTCGGAGTCATCACAGTGCGCTTGGTATTCTCGGTAAAGGAGTGAGGGTTTAGACAGTAGCGGCACCGCAACGGGCAACCGAAAAATCCAACAAGAGTAGTCACACCTTTGCCGTCCGTCGCCAATCTGTGTCGGGAAATACCAATGATCGGTGCCTTGATCTCCTCATCATTCCTCATAAAAATCATACTGAAATTCCCCGCCGTAAAGCAAACCGTTCCCGTCGAAAATCAGTTGGATCAACGTATGCTCCTCGGTAAGATAGAAATCACAAGAATATTCCTGTCCCTCTTCTGTCTCAAACTGCACCGTTCTGTAATCGCGCCACGCATCTTGGATCATGATTCGGGTGCAATCCCCCAACAACTCCTTGAAGTTTTCCTCGGTAACGGATGAGATCGGCGGAACCGCCCATTCCAAAAGATCTCCCTCAAGATCGGAGGTTTCAAATTCCTCAAGAAGGGTGCCCTCCAATTCCAGCTCACCCATCTCGGTCTGCTCAATTTCACCTGTCTCGGGTTGCGCCAACGGCAAATCACCGACAATTTCAGACATCTCCCCGTCAACCTGCTCCATTCCGCTCTCGTTTTTTTCCATATTGCCGGCAACAGAAAACAGCTCGGTACAACTCGACGAAGTCAAAGCCACACTGACAGTAAGCCCTGCAATCGCCACAGCCTTGCCGAGTCTTTGACGCTTCTCCAGCTCTCGTTCCAAATACCGAAGCTCCGCCTCACACTTCGGACAAGTGCCGAGGCAGTCGCCCTTATGCTTGCACTCGGACGTAATAAACTCAATATCATTGCTCTCTGCAATCTCTCGCCGTATCTCTTTAAGTATCCTGCAACGCTCTTTTCCCTTCATAATAATTCTCCTTTCCCAATCGGCATTTCACCAATAAAGACGACAAAAAAGAAAAAAAGTTTCAGCTTTTTCGATTTTTTTGCGCCTGCGGGCGTGGGGAGGTCGCTTTTTTGAAAAAAAGCTCCGCAAAAAACTTTTGTCCCGCGCCCTTGCGAAAGTTTGAGCGAACACACTGCACCCTATGGGGAATCTCTATGTTCGTACAATCTACCAAAAGGGCGCGGAACAAAAGTTTTTGCGGAGCTTTTTTCAAAAAGCGACCTCCCCACGCCCGCAGGCGCAGCGGTCAAAAATTACATACCAAGAACAGCAGCGCCTACGATACCTGCGTCGTTACCGAGCGTGGCAATACGAAGCTTGGTTTCGGGCACAACGCCGTGTCCGTATTCTTCCTTGCGAACACCGTCGATCAGCGAATCGATCAAAGACTGACCCTCGCCGGAAACACCGCCGCCCAAAGAGATCACTTCAGGCTGGAAGATATTAACGATATTAACAAGACCCGTGATCAGGTAAGAAAGGTACTGATCTACAACCTCGCGTGCGGCCTCATCGCCGGCTCTCATGCAATCAAAAGCCGTTCTGCCGGAAACGCGCTTGCTTTCGGACATAAGGGTAGGACGGCGGCGCGCAGCACACTCTACCAGCTTTTCGTTGGTCATATTGATCAGCGCCGTTGCCGAGCTGTAAGCCTCCCAGCAACCCTTTCTGCCGCAGGAGCACTGTCTGCCGTTGTGCTCGATAACAATGTGACCAAGCTCAGCACCTGCGTAGTTAAAGCCGGAATACACCTTATTGTCGATAATGATTCCGCCGCCGACACCGGTGCCCAGCGTGATCATAACCGAATTCTTGGTACCCTTTGCGGCACCGGCAATCGCCTCGCCCCAAGCGGCGGCATTGGCGTCGTTCTCAATATAGACCTTCTTGCCGCCCAGCTTTTCGGAAAGCAGAGGACCGATGGGAAATTTACGGAAAGGAAGATTGTTGGCATACTCTACCACCCCCGTATCGTGATTGGCGATACCGGGAGAAGCAATGCCTATGGAAATAACATCGTCGAGCGATACACCGGCCTCTTCGCAAAGAGAGGTGCAAAGTGTGGCCATATCGGCAACAATGCATTCAGGCTCACGTTCAGCGCCCGTAGGAACGCTCTTTTTGCATACGATGGTATACTTTTCATCAACAAGACCTGCGGCAATATTCGTTCCACCGAGGTCGACACCGATTCTGTACATGATTTCATTCTCCTTTGTTGTTGGAATGGAATTTCCTGTCTTTATTATAATTCATTTTTGGGGGTGTGTCAATAGTTTTTACAAGGTTCTTTGTTATAATTCAATGCAATTGGTGCCGTCGGCCGTCACATAGTGGGTCTTGACACCGAGGATGTCCATCCACTTTCGCGTCACAGCCGTGCCGTACATACGAATTCTGTCCTGTCGGCGGAGCTTCTCCACATCCGAAAGATAATTGGGAACCTCAGGCTCGGCATACAACCAGTCGGGGGCACACCACATACATGCTTCGGGCATGATCTCGGCATACACCTCCATACTGACATTCATGTGCCCGTGATGCGCCATCTGTACAATGTCGGACTTCAGAAGATGTCTTGACTCACGGAACAGAATATCACCACCATCCGGTCCCAAGTCACCCATGAAAAGCACCGTCTTATGGGGCGCCGTCACCTTAAACACCAAGGAACTGTCATTCATCAGATTGCTGTTAAGTCCTTCATGATAGGAGAACAGAAAATCCACCCGACACTCGTCCACCGTAATGCTCTCCCCTTGGGTCACGATGTGCGCCTTGTCGCGGATCTTTGGCTCAATAGCAAGGAAAGACGGCAAGGTTTCATTAAGTTCGCGGCAAAAATAGTTGTAATCGGGCACATTGTGATTGTCGATAAGGCTGTAGGGGGGAAAGTTGTAATACACCGTTCCGATATCAAAATCCGCGCCGCCGTTCTTGGCAATCTCATCCACAAATCCACTGATATGGTCGATATGCGCGTGCGTCAATATCCACGCCGCGATGTGCCGTCCGCCCACATATTCCTTCAAAAGAGGCATATCCTCGGGACGACCGCCATCAACAACGATAACATTGTCTTCTTTGGTTACCAGCACAAAGGACATCATAAAAGGGCTGGTCTCGGTCAATTGGTAAAGCAAGGTTTTTTCATTCATTTTTCGTTCCTCTCTTTTCTATATTTCATCGTTAAAGCCCATAGATGTAAAGCTCATCCAAATACCTCAAAGGCTGCAATCACACGAAGCATATCAGGCTCAACGCGATCGCGTCCGTAGGCATCCAGAAATCGGTCGCGGTAACGATCCGTCTTAAGGTTAAAATAAAGTGTCCATGCGCCCCAAAACAAATCGACATGACGGTCTCCCACACCGCCGTTACCGAGATCGATAAAACCGCTGAACTTCCAGTCATCCAACATGATATTGGGCAAACAATAATCACCGTGGAGCAGTGTGTCGGCGCGAAGAACCGCTCGGTTCTCGCTCACCACCGCCCACGCTTCCTCGGCAGTAGCATACCCCCAATTGTCGGGAAACAGCGAGGTATCATATTTCCCTTCCCGATAATTGCGAGCGGCGGTTTCAAAATACCGCTTGCTGTGATCGGGCACAGGACAATCCGAGAAATCGGTTTCATGTAATTGCCGCAGAAGGGTCGCCGTCGTATCACACAGCCGCTTGGGATCGTCAAGATACGGACGCCATGTACAATCCTCACCTTTCACGCGCGCACTCAAAAGCCAATCCCTATCTTGCGAAACATAATGCAACACCTCGGCTCCCAGTCCAAGACGGTGGAAAAAAGCAGTCATGTCCGCCTCATTTTTCAAGGCTCCGCGAGGTGCGGACTTCAAAAAATACCCCTCGTCACGATCAATAAAAATAACACGCGCCTCTTCAGAGCAACTGCTGTCATACACATCCGCTCCCAACATCAAAGTGTGAAATTCGGAGGGGTATTCCTCAAGCATTGGAACAATACGATTGCGTTTCATCTTTTCTCCTTCCCGAACAAACCCAAATCACGTTCAATCCTTTACAAGCTCCATCAAGCTGTCGCAATATCGCTTGCCGAAAATGCGCAGAGAACGGGAATCAAAGTGAATACCGTCCGCCTTAAGCGTCAATCCCTCCGACGACACCACCGCACAGGGAGAAAGCGTTTCCGAGACCTCCCAAAAGGTGCGATTCATTCTTTTCGGACGGTCTTCGACCTTCCATTTTTCGGTAATGTTCTCCGAAAGCTCTCCCATGATGATGGGAAGCCGCTCGTCTCCCAGATCCCGCCGCAAAGACTGCATCACAGTGATCAGCTTGTCCTTGTGCGCCGCCAATTCCTCTTCGCTGTGACAGTCGCTTTCCCCTTGATGCCAAAGAATTCCGCAAAGCTTGGATGTACGCATGGCAAGTCTCGCCATAGCCAAAGCATGATCGTAAAGAAGCTCACCGGGCATCCATTGCGAGATACGCGTACCGCCGTCAGCGCACGGGATCAAGCCAACACGGGTACCCGTTCTATTGGCATATTCATCGGCAAAGCCTGCAGCAAGACAAACGCCGCTGTGAAATGTCCCGAAGATCGCACGGTCGGGATTGATCGGCTCACTCATGGTCTGCCACCGCCCCATGCGAAGCATAAAGCACTTATTATTTTTGATAGGCTCTACCTCACCGAAATCTCCCCGTCCCGCCATATTGGACTGACCGATCATCAAAAACGATCGGATCTCCTCTTGGCTTTGCTTAATTCCATCTTGAATTACCATTTTTATTCTCCCTTTCATTCAGATAAAGATGAATCATCATAATATTTTCATCGATTCCCGTCTTTTACTTTCCCCAAACGGGAACAACCTCAACCGTTTTCCCCTCGCGTTTCACCGCCTTCGTCATCCCTTATCTTTTTACAACCGATCTCCACCCACGCAGGTCGGAAACCGCTGTTCAATGCAATATTCCACGAATGATAGTTTGACAAACTCGTACCGTAAAAAGGAATATCTCCCTGCTCCAATATCTTGTTTTTCAATGCGGTTACCAAATGGGTACCCACTCCGCGAGAACGGTACTCGGGCATCACATCAATGCCGATCTGCATCCAGTGCGGTGCATCCTCCGAGCACCCCGCCATCCCCATGATCCGATCACCTTCATAAGCGCAGACGACCATACGGTCGGGACGTTGCGGCAAATAGGAGGAGCAGATGGCATTGGGAAACCGCTCGTCACCGTAAAATCGGTGGATCTCATGACCGTAAAACCATCGAAGCTCCAACTCACCGCGCAGTTCCACAGTCTCTGTGGGTAAAAACATATGGTGGGTTTCGGTCAAGGTTTGACCAAATCGGTTCAACTCCTTCTCAAGAGGCAACAAATTCGGCAATTCAAACAGCCAATGCCCCGTGCGACCTCGCATGAATTCTTGTAAAAAAGGATGTAGGTGCTCGTCGGCCGTAATGACCGCGCCCGCACCCGTTGTCACCATGTGGAAAAAGTATGGCTCGTCACTGTACATGCGGCGCCCTTCCCGCAGGACGGAAGCCGTCAAAATATTATCCGTTCCCGCGAACGCATCGGTCGAGCAATGATACTCCAAGGCAAGCAAATGGCACAACTCATTAAAAAACAATCTCGACATGGCAGCCCCTCTATTTATCCTCTGCCTTCCCCAAAAGGAAGACAGCCGAAAGTATCAATATAATTCCGACGACCGAATATTCACTCAATGACTCGTGGAAGATGACCACACTAAAGACCGTAGCCGCCATAGGCTCCACGATCCCCAAAGCCGAGGCCGTACCCGCAGGCAGATCTCGCATGGCTACCGTGTAAAGAGAATACGGCAAAACGTAGGTCACCACACCCAGTGCCAATACCCACGGAATGAGAGTCAGCGGCTCCGCGCCTATGAGCATTGCCGTTTCATGCGGTCGTGACACCGCAAGCGCGATGACCGACATCACCAAAAAGCTGTAAAAGGTAGTCGTCTTGGGATGACACTTTTTCCGCATGGCGATCTTGGTAAAAATATTGTACGCACCGTAAGAAATACCGGACAAAACGCCAAACAGAAGCCCGACCGCGTCGAATTTCAATCCCCCGACAATACCCGATACCAAACAGCAACCAACCAACATCGCCACCACCGAAATCCACTTCAGTATCGAAAACCGCTCTCCGAAAAACAGCACCGACCAGATCATCACATACACAGGCGCCATATACATCAGCACCACCGCCGTAGAGATAGAGGTCATCTGCATGGAAAGATAATAACAGCTCGACGTTCCAAACAATGACACACCGATGACAACAAATAACATAAACTGGCGAAAGGTCACGCGAAACAGTTTCCGATCATGAAACAAAACAAAGATTCCCATAAAAAGGCAAGAAACAACTCCGCGAAGCGCCGTGATCTGCAAGGACGAAAAACCGTGCGGTGACAGCGCGTTGACAAAGATGCCCGATGTTCCCCAAAGAATACCGGCAATAATTATGTAGACAAAAGCTCTTCTTTTCATTCACAATTCCTTTTCCAAAAAACTTCATTGGTCAATACCCCAGCCGTTTGGCGGCGCAAAGATAAAACACCATTCCCGAGGAATACCACTGAGAACATTCGGAAGGAATGCCCGTTATGGGATCCAATTCCTGACCCACCTTGACCTCATCATAGTGAGTTGTCCACGCCTCTACCCAAGCGTGGCAAACCTTCAAAAAATCGTCAACAAAGCCGTACTGCTCCATCCAAAGGGTGGTACGGATAACAATATTGCCTTGGGTGTAGTAACCCCAGCAGTTTTGCTCCTTCACCTTTTTCCACGCGGGATCAGAGATGGCAATGGGCGGAAAAGGATAGGGAGTGGCAAACTCACGGGGATTGGAAATATGACGACGGTAAATTTCGTCGATCAATTGTTTATCCTCTTCCCTGTCAAGCACTTCTTCTATAAACAAATGAAACACCGTACTGCAAAGGCACTTGCGCTGATCGCCGTTTTTGTCAACGTCATAGAAGAAGCAATCCTTTTCCGAAAAGCATTCTTCGAAAAGCCGCTTCTTGATAGCCTTTGCCTGCACCCGCCATTCTTTTGCTGAATCGTATCCGAGAATATCTGCCATACGGGCGAGTGCCATGTGATTACCGTAAAAATTACAATTCATATCCACCGCCAAAATAGGCATTACACCGTCATCGGGCGGCAATACGTCGGCATCGTAGGACTGCTCCTTTGTTTTCTGGTAGCGACCTTGACACCCCATTCCCACGTTTCGAAGGCTGTTGTCGTGCCCTGTATCGTAGCCGACAAACTGCTCAACAAGACCGCGCCCCGTAGTCATTCTGGCACTGCGAAGCCATGCCACCCATTTCACAAGGGCATCGTAGGCGGTTGCCAAAAAATCCCGGTCACCGTTCATCTCGTATATCATAAGCACCAATTTTCCGAAGGAAACACATTCCTGAATATGAGTATAGCCCACACCCGTAACCGTTATCGCCATGGGAAACTGCCCATTTTTTCGCTGATGAGCGACAAACTCATATACCGCATTTTCCGCAAGATACAGCTTACTGCCGTCCATCTTGGCGTACAGAATGGCATCGTAAAGATGCTCCAACCAAAGTCCCTGGTAGCGGTTTGATATTTTAAGTAAGGGGCGCTCCACCCCGGGAATATATCCCGTATTCTCCGTTTCCAGCCGTTCGCGAACTGCAAAACAAATCTCATTTACCGTCATAGAACCGCTCCCTCTTAGCCCTTCTTTTCAGGACATTTCCACGAATAGGCAGGCTTGATAGGCTTGAAGGGAAGTTTGAAAAACTTTTCGTTCAACGGCTCACCCCTTCGAATGTGGTCAATAACATTGACAAGCTGTCCGATATCTTCTACCGTTTGTCCATGACCGCCACGACGGAAAGACCAAATAAGATTTTCTTCACAACCAAGAAAACGGAACACTTCTGCCGCCGCCTCGGTGGTTTGGTAGGAGCCGACGGGATTGGCCATAATGTCACCGGCCGCCTCGGAGACGAACAGCACACGGGGCGCTACCATGGCCTTGAGGTGATGGGCATCGAAAGGCAATTCATTCTCTCGTCCGATATATTCCTTCATCCCCTGCCCCAGCCACGCTGGGAAATGGTGGAAGATGTTGGAAAGCGGCTCGCTCTTTTTGACGCTTCCGTCCTCTGTCTTGGCCTCGATATTTATGCGATAGCTACTGTATCCGCCCGAGCAGGTTGCGTTGGGATTGACAATAGCCGCGCGTTCATCAACGGCTCCCGCCAAGGCCGCCGTCTTCCCGCCGCGAGAGTGACCTGTGAAAACAAGCAGATCCATATCCGCAAAACCGAGAATTTCCAAAGCATCCACGCAACGGGAATATCCCCACGCCCACGCGCCCACTGCACCAAAGGTGTATTCGGGATATGCCTCCTTGACCTGACCGCCGCAATTGCCTGTGTCAAGTCCCTCATAAATTCGGTCACCCTCTGCATACTCACCCGACTCCTTATCCAGTGGATTCAAATTGTAACGGGCAATATCATGCGCCAGTTCCGTGCGGTTGAACGTAACAAAATGGATGTCATTATCCACCATCGCGGCAACATAATTCTCTCGGAAAGCCGAAATAAAGCACATATCTCCGGAAATGACGGCAGGTGCCTTTTCCTTACATCTCGCCTTGAACACATACATGGTAAAAGTGATGGAATGGCTCTTGGTTCCCGTGATGATGCGGTAACTGTTGAGACCTCCCCGTCCACCGAGATAGATAGGTTCTACCTTGAGAAACTCGGGTGCAGGAGGCAGGGTGCCGTATTGCAACTCAATGGCATCGCGGTAGATCTCCGCGCGGCGGCGAGGCCAATCACGCGGATCGGTCAACCGCGTTCCGTCATTGAAAACAAAGGGATCGGGCAACTCGCCAAGCAGCTCATACTGTGTGATCTCGATCAAATTTTCGTGGATTTTGTTTTCTGTCATGGCAATCACCGTTTACCTTTCACGTTTGTCCGACGAATTTTGTATCGCCGCTATAATATCGGGATCGGAATAGTCGATCTCTTTATTTTTGAAATAATATTTTCGATCCTTTTCTCCGATCTCTCGGAGAACGCGGCAGGGATTTCCCACAGCAACCACCCCCGAAGGGATGTCCCGCGTCACCACACTGCCCGCACCGATGACAGTGTTGTCACCGACGGTCACACCGGGAACGATAACCGCCCCTGCGCCGATCCAGCAGTTTTTGCCGATATGAACATCGGCATTATACTGAAATGCCTTTTCTCTCAAAGCGGGAAGAATCGGATGCCCTGCCGTAGCCACGATAACATTGGGCGCAAACATGGTGCCGTCGCCCACATAAATATGCCCATCGTCCACCAAGGTCAGATTGAAATTGGCATAGATATTTTTGCCGAAATGGCAATGCGCCCCTCCCCAATTGGCATGAAAAGGCGGCTCGATGTAGCATCCTTCTCCGATCTCGGCAAACATCTCACGGAGCATGGCGATGCGCTTTTGCCCCTCGGACGGGCGAGTCGCGTTATAGTCATAAAGCTTCTCAAGGCAAAGCCTCTGCTCTTCCAAGATATTCTCATCCCCGGGCAAATACAGATCACCCGATTGCATTTTTTCTTTCATGTTTATAGTCAAAATATCCCCTTGTTATACTTGATCATCGCATAGAAACTAAGCACAAGACCAACCGCGATTCCCACGATCAATTCCGCCGTTCCGCCCCACACAAGCCACGCGCTCTGCGTTTTTTCAAAGAGGAAAAGAACAACACCGTACAGCATTACCGAAAGCCCGATGATCAGCGTACCGAGCCCCACCAGCCGTCCAAAGGGCTTGCGATCCTCTTCGGTCACGCGCTGTCTGTGATACCAATGCAACGACGAGATATTTCCCGTCATATTAACGATTCCAAGCACCGATATCAATGCGCCGAAAAACAAAAGTATAATCAATTCCATCATAATCTGTATCTTCCTTTTTTGATATGTGAGCCTCGTCACCGCATATCCATCTTGATAGCCTCGTGGATATCGTGTCGCATCTGCTTGACCGCTTGATAGTTCTCCCGCCCGTACTTGCGCATCATGCCGGCCGTCGCATCCGAAAGCACGATAACGTAAAGTCCGCTGTCGGGATGAGCAAATACCGATTGCCCTGTATGACCGCAGTGACCGATGCTTCCTTCGGGAAAAAGACCGCCCGTGGAAGCATACCGACCGTCCACATACAAAAAGCCAAGTCCCCGGCAATCCTCATCACGGGATGCATAGGGCTTTGAAGCGAGAGAAAAAATTCTCTCCGACAAAAGCGGCGCACCTCTGTTGATCAGCATACGGGCATATTTCGTCATATCCTCAAGGCAGGAAAACAACCCCGCATTGCCGCAAATACCGCCAAGATATCGACAATTGTTATCGTTCACAATTCCGCGCGCACCCTCGTCCAAATTGGCGTTGACGATATGGGCGGCAAGATCGGGATGAAAGCTTGAACGCGACATTCCAAGCGGCTCGGCTACAAGCTCTCGGAATAGGACATCCAGTCGACCGCCAAGCACCTGTTCAAGAATTCTTCCCAGCAAAATGAATCCCGGGCAACTGTATCGCACCTCCCCACCGATGGGAACATCCGAAGGAATGTTTAAAATGTGATCCTGAATATTCTCATATGCACCGCCGCCCACCAGCACCTTGTACCCGATCCCCATAGTGTGCGTCAGCAGATGTCCAACCGTCAACTGCGCTTTATCGGAAGGCACGGCAAAAAAGCGGGATACACCGTCCTCCTTTGAAAGCAACCCCTTGTCCATCGCCAAAAGTGCGAGGGACGTGGTTACGACAACCTTTGTCACAGATGCCATATCAAAGAGCGTTCTCTCAGTCAGCGCTCGTTCCTCCGAGGAGCGCTTGATCTCGCAAACCGTACGGTCACCAATTCCCACCTTTACGATAAGATTGGCAACCTCGCGGCTTTCAAAAAGTTGATCTATGCAAGAAATCAAATGCGTCATCGTTTTTCTTACCTTTTCAAATATTTGTCTTTAACAGCATTGTAGACCGTCAGATAATCGTTTGTAAGCACCGTATCGATTCCCATTTCAAAATATGCCTTTGCCTCCTCGGGATCATCGGCATAAAATACGTTGCAAAGAATGCCGTTCTCATGCGCCCGTCTTACCGTTTCTTCGTTGAAATAAGGCTTAAACAGTTGAACCTTGTATGCCCCTAATTCAATAGCGCGATCCACCATAGACATAGGATCCTTGTTCCCGTCCCACCCCACGCAAACAGCGATATCGGGGGCATACACCATAACGCGGCGAATGACATCGTCATTGGTTGTCATGAAGTACACGTGCTTTTCGCAATCATACTTGCGGATCAGTGCTACAATCTCCTCCATCATAGAATCTTCCATTTTACTGTCCCAGATCTTAACGTGGATATTCATAATGACGCGCCCCGCAAATTTTTGCAGAATTTCCTCAAAAGTGGGGATCTTGAGTCCGCTGAATTTCTCCCCGTGCTTACCGCCGAAATCAAGGGCAAGCAGCTCCTCATAGGTGTGCTCGTATATCTTACCGTGTCCGTTGCTGACGCGATCCAGTGTGGAGTCGTGGCAGGAAACCAATACACCGTCTCTCGTCGACCAAAGGTCAAACTCGATTTCCTCAGCTCCCAAGGCCACCGCCGCGCCAAATGCGGGCATACTGTTCTCCGGTGCGACGGTACTAAAGCCTCGGTGGGCACAAATTCTCGGATATTTCATCACACCGTCAAAGGGCACCACAGAAGCACCGCCGTTGCGATAAAGCCACGGTCTGCGTCCCTCTTCTATGTACTGATAATGCGCCTTGGGCTTCCCCATATGACCTGCGGGCTTGTAATATTTATCCATGGGATCGATCTCACAAACACCCAGACCTACGCGGCTCTCCATATTGACAAGCGTCTCTCCCTTGGGCGACACCACCATGCTGCAACCGCAAAGCGAAGAATCCTCGCCAAGCGAGACCGATGCACGAATGAGATAGGCATTGGTATTGTAGCAAAGGAATTTATTGATGATGGAAAGTGCCTCGTGTGTGTCGGTTCTCTGAAGGGCACAACCGATGATAATATCGACATTTTCACGGGCGATCTTGGCAAAATTCTCATAGAAATAAAAATCATAGCAGGTCAAGAAGGCAAAACGAAGCCCCTCCAGCTCCAACACATAGGGCTGCGCAAGCTCGTAGCTGTAAGCCACGTCCAGCTCATGCCCCCCCTCGGCATCGGTCTTGACCTCACTTGGCGCGGGATGCGCCTTGAAATAGCGACCGACAACATTGCCCTCGCGGTCGATGGCATGGGTGGTATTGCGAACTCCGTTCTCGGTCTCAAAGCCCGCATTAACAAAAACCAACGAATGGCATCGTTTCGCCGTCTCGCAAGCCTTTTGCAGGAGAATTTTATTATATTTTGCCACTGCACCGTAAAAGCCGTCTTTTCCTTGAACATCGGCAGGTGCATCGCTGTATTCGGGCAACACGATCAGATCCAGGCTCTCGTCGCATTGCTCCAGCAGAGAAAGAAGATCTTCAAAACAGGATTGGACATCCTTTTCATCAAAGGAATAGTGGGGCTGAATAACGCAAACTTTCATGGTACTTCCTCTTTTCTTATTTATCGGTTTATTTATCGGTGGATCTGAAAACTTCATTCAGCATCCCAGGTAGGAATATCCTTCAATTTACTCCATATGTACTTGCCCATATTTTTTCCGCCGAGCGCATTGAGATGAATGTTGTCAAGCTGATATTCCCGTGCCTTTACTCGCGCATAACCGAATCCCGCTTCGCAAAACACATTGATCACGGGAACGCCGTTCAATCTCGCCACGCGCTCGATGATCTCGGCAAATTCAAATTGAGGAATACCGCGACTCACGTTTTTGGTCTCGGGCGATTCATTGTTGCTCCCGATCATGATGATCACAACGACCTGCGCCTTGGTATTTTCTTGCAGATACCGTATGCACTGATTAAAGCAACCGCAAAAAGACGTATCGTCTGTATCATATATGTTGCCTACACAAGCCCCTTCATTGGGCAAGACCTCAAGCGTGATCAGATCCGCCTTTTCCTTGCCGTCATCCATATTCATGACCGCGCGCTTGGTATTTCCCTTTCCGTATCCGTCAGGGGTCAAACTACCACCGGGAATGCCATGATTGACAACCGTCATACCCGAAAGCTCCGCAACAACGGGAACATACTTGCCTTGCTGAACACTGGTCATCGACGTCCCGTATGCATACCATAATTTTCCGTTCCAATGATTTTCCATTTTTTCTCCTCCTTGTATAACCGTCTTATAAAAGCTTAACGCATCCGAAAATCAAATTCGATCAATGATCAATAAAGAAACCTTTTTCACAGTTTAATATGGACAAGCAAAAAACTGTCTCTCGGGAGAACCTTCGGCAACTCGGTTTCCTCCTCGCTTTTTCCCTCCGCAGTCAAAAGACATTTTTCAACCGTTCCCTCCGCTTGCAAAACAAAGGGCACGTCATCCTCCGAAGGATTGGCGATCAAAACACAGGCGCTTCCGCTCCTCTTTGCTCCCACCGCATATAAGCCCTCCCCGTCAAGCGACACCTCAACTTGCTCACCAAGACGATACAGCTCATTGAAGGCTTTGAACGCATAGTACGTCGCAAACGGCTCTGCGGTAAGGGGATGGAACATCGAACCGTAAACACTTGTGCCAAAGCGCGCATCGTAAAACATCGCGCTGTCCAACGGCGTATTTTGGAAGGCCAACAGCATTCCGCAAGTGACTGCCGCGTGGTGTGCCGTTCCTCTGGTCTTCACCGCGCTGTTCCATTCATTGCAGATGGTCTCTGTCTCGGTATATCCCGCCTCGTCAAGGCGCTTTCGCGCGTATTTGGCATAAACAATATTGTGCTCAATACTGTCGTAACTGTGCCATGAGAAGAAATCGAGGGGACAGTTGTTCGCTTTTACATACTGCAAAAAGCCGTCAAAAAATTCGATAAAATATCCCATTCTGGGGGAGGATTTCGCACCGGGAACAAAAGAATCCTTCAACGCATAAAACCCGCAACTCGCATAACCGCCGATCTTCAAATGCGGGAAACAGGTCTTGAGGTGCTTGGATGCCGCGCCGTAAAGCGCATAATACTGCTCCTTGGTGCCGCGCCACATTTGATTTTCGTGAATATCCTCATAATTGTCGGGCTCGTTCCAAATCTCCCAATACTTAATATCGTATCGAAAACCGTCCGCCCATCCCTCTGTATAATGTCGAATGATGTGCTCGCAGATGACCGCCCATTTGTGGCTGTCGGCAGGTGGGTCAAGGCGATAGGATTTTATCACGGCATCGTTTTCGATGGTAACACCGAGGCGGAAAAACGGCTCCACACCGCTTTCCACAAGTGCCGTGATCAAAAGGTCGGTAAAGGTAAAATCATAGGACGCGGGATCGGTGGGATCTTTCTCGAAGTCCCTGAAAATATTGGGAATATCCACCCAGCGAAATCCGCCGTAAGCCCCACCCACATCATGAAGCCGCGAATAGGGGATCCCCGCCTCGGTAAGAAAATGAAACATTTTGAAATCCGTCCCTGCGAAAGGCGGCTGCCCTACGCCGTGCATGGGCTTGATATTCCCCACAATTTTTTTGAAATTTACGGTAATGTTCATAGATAACCTCTTTCTATAAAGCGATAATCTCGCCTGTAATTGATTTCTTATTCTTCTTGCCTCAATTGCTGCTGTATCAATGCAATTTTGTCAGCGTCCTTCTTTCCTCGCACATTCACTCGGTACCCATCCTTCAATGATGCCGTATAGACCTTTAAATACTGCGGCAAAGACAACAACTTAAAGCAGATATCTTCGATGTGAACGGTTGCGATTTCCGCCATGCCGATCTCCGCGAAGCACTCCAGTTCTTCCATTTGAGCATAAGAAAACCGGACTCCCTCTTTTTCAAAGGTGTGCTCATGCTCGTCGATCAAAATATATCCCTTGCCTTCGAGCACAGCTTGAAGCTCTTGCCACCGTTCCGAAAGGAAGACTTTGGGTATCAGGATATCAATGTCATCGGCATTCATTTCCTTTCCCGTCAGGTATTCCAGCCCCAAAGAGCCGTACATAAGCGGCACGATTCCAAACGTGCTCGATAACAGTTTTGCAACCGCAAAAAAGGCTTGCTTTTTATCATCTGAATTTTTCTTAATCATTCAACTTCTTGCTTTCTTAAACAAATAACAGACTCGTCTGTAATTGGTTTTGGTCGAGAAAGTTCAATACCAACAACACCATATTTCCTCTGTTCCTCAACAGAATAATACTGTTCCATATCGGCAGGATTTGCTTTATCGACGTTTTCGACCGTATAACCACATTTTAACAAAGGCAAAGATTTATACAATTCACTAAAAGTATTAAACCTATGCAATTTCATAACTGTAGTAATAAGTGTTTCGCCGGTTGTGTTCTCGGTAAAAATAATCTTGTCACCAACTTTTACTTTTCGGCGCTTCTCATCATACAAACGAAGTTCAATTGTTTTTTGTCCGTTCTTTATCTTTTCAAATGGAGAAGAATTCAGGCTCATATTATGTACGTCGATTTGCCGACTCAACAAGACCACACTCACAACATATCCCATTTGCACCAAATACTTATGATAACGTTCTCTCTGTGTATCAATCATTTCATTTGAATTCACGAAACTAATAAAGTCGTTCTCCGAAACCCATTTATATGATATCGTTTCACCTTCTTGAAGAAGAATAGATGTCTTGTCGCAATCAGTGACACATAGGAAACTATAGAATATGGTGTCGTGTGAAGTATACTGACCAATTTCCGTGAAATCATTGGAATAAATCCCCGTTTCTTCCAAAAGTTCTCTCTTGGCACATGATACCTTGTCTTCTCCCTTTAATGCAGAACCGCCTGCTGTTGCTTCATAATAGCCTCCATAGTTCGGCTTGCGTGTATCTCTCTTCATAAGTAGATAATCACCATCAATGTGTCTGACCAGGATCTCGCTCACAAGGTGGTACAAGCCTTGCGGTATAGGTTCTCCTCGCACCAAATCGCAGTTCGCCAAAGTACCATCTTTCAAGTATCCGTCCCAAATCTCCATAATATTCACCTCGCCCAATTCAAGTTTGTCTGTCAGTTCGTATTCGCTTTCAAATCTTTTGTATGAACAGAAACGCGGACATAATCGTCGGCCTTTTCCCTACTTAAAAGAACAACGGATTCGACATGCCCCGTCTTCGGAAACATATCCACCGGCGTAACATCCCCAACCTCATACCCCAGCGTGCGGAACAAAGCACAATCGCGGGCAAGTGTATCGGGGTCGCAAGAAACATAGATGATCTTTTTCATCCCACGATCGGCAAGATATCGAACAAGAGCCCCGTCAAGCCCCTTGCGCGGTGGGTCTACGATAACGGTCGTACGGTCAAGGTCACCGCATTGGGAAAGCGCTTCGTCCACAAGTGTCGCCACATTCCCCGCGTCACCGCAATAAAACTCGGCACAATCCAGTCCGTTGCGCTTGGCATTTTCACGGGCACACTCCACGGCCGACGGCACGATCTCTACACCGACAAGACGCGTTTCGGGTGTCGCCATGCTAATGCCGATGGTGCCGATGCCGCAATACAAATCGAGCAAGGTGTCCCCTTCCCCCATCTCCGCACATTCGGCGGCAAGGCGGTAGAGAAGCTCTGCCCCGTCGTGATTGACCTGATAGAAGGATGCGGGTGTGATACGAAAAGTCTTGCCGCAAAGAATGTCCTCGATATAACCGTTCCCTGCCAACGTTCGATACTCGCGCCCCAGTACCACATTGGTGTTCTTGGTATTGGTATTAAGCATCACACTCTTCACGCGGTCAAAGGCGGCGGTAAGCATATTGGCAAACACCGTCTCATCGGGCAGACGATCCCCGTTGACCACAAGACAAACCATGATCTCACCGCTGTTTCTCCCCTCGCGAAGATAAAGATGACGCAAAAGCCCCCGTCCCGTTTCCTCCTCGTACACACTCCATCCGCGCTGATCGGCAAAGTCGTAGACAAAGCGACAAATTTCGCCAAAAACATCGGGCTGAAGCGAGCAATCGGCACACGGAATGACCTTGTGGGTCTTGCCTGCATAAAAGCCGACTACCGTTTTGCCACCAACCTTACCGAAAGGATACTGGGCTTTATTTCGATAACCGCGCGTCTCTCCCGTAGTCGCAACCTCGTTCACCGTCACGTCGGGCAAGCCCGCTTTGCGGAAAGCATTTTTAACATATGACCGCTTGGACTCCCGTTCGTGCTCATAGGTCAAATGACGGTAGACACAGCCTCCGCAAGCTTCGGGCGCCTCACAAAAGCGTTCGTCGGTTCGATGAGACGACGGCACTGTGACACGCTCCAAACGCCCCACACAAAAGCTTTTATTGACCTTAATGATCTTGGCTTCCACGGTATCACCGCTGACGGCGCCTTTGACAAAAAAGACCATGCCGTCCAGTTTTCCCACTCCGCATCCAAGGTTGTTGATCTCGGTGATATCCAGCGTCACCGTCTGATTTTTAGCGAACATAATATTCCTTTCCGTTGTCAAGACACAAACATCCAAGCGTTCCGTTTTTATCCGAGCCGCAATCAAGGAAAATGGTGCCGTTTCCGTAATAGATCATATCGGGATCGGGATCGGGCAGTTCGTTGGTATGAATATGACCGACGATGACTGTCTTGTCCTCATAATATTCGCGTTCGGTATCAAGACTTTCATAAATAAAATCTTCGGGGGAAAGTTCGTCAAGCACGATATCCTCGCGGAAATTGCGAATACCCGCATGGACAAGGATATAGTCCTGATCCTTTACCGTGATCTCTTCAAACAGTGCCATGTCGGAGAGGTAATCCAGCACTCCCTCGCGCATATCCTCATCCAGCTTGCGGAAGCCCTCCAAAGTCGGTGCACCACCGTCGGTCACCCACTCCTTCATCGCCGCGGCAAATTCAGCATCGGGCGCGGTTCCGCTCGCTAACATTTTGGAAAAGCCCGCCAGCATCTTGAGAGCCTCCAAATCATGATCTCCCACCACCGAATAGACATTGGAACGCATACTGATATCGCAGATCAGCTCCATGGATTCCGAGCCGTAATCTACGAGATCTCCTGCAATATAAAGCAGATCGTCATCGGTAAAGTTGATCTCACGAAGCATCTTTTTAAAGGCAGAATAATTGCCGTGTATATCGGACATTACAAAGGTCATAGTGTTCTCCTTTTTCTATGAATTCTCTCTATGGAGGATTGACCGAAAAAAGCGTCGGTAAGCGCCAAAATTCTTATCTTATATTATACCGCTCCACCGTAGCTTTGTCAAGAATTTCATGTTGACCGATTTTACATATTTTTTGACCGAAATCACACTTTACATCCGCGAATTCTTTTGCTAAAATAGTACTATCACAAAAACAAGAGGTACTTATGAACACCCTTCAAAACAAATACAAAAAAAGCCGCATTCTCTACATTATCGAGGCGGCACTGGAATATTTCATTTCCATTTTGGTCGGAGAAACCTATCTTGCCAAGATCGCAGCAGAAGCAGGACTACCCAACACACTGACACACATTCTCTCGTCCTTTGTCTCTCTTGCCTGCTCCTTTCAGTTGGTAGCCATCTTTTTGGCAAGCAAGCGCCCCGTCAAACGGTGGGTAACCCCCCTTCATATCCTTAATCAATCGCTTTTTGCGCTGTTGTATCTCGTCCCCGGTATTAGGCTTGGCACCGCGGCAAAAGGACTTATCTTCATCGTCTTCCTGCTGGTCGGACATATCATTTCACAAGTGGTGTACGCCTCCAAGATCAACTGGTTCATGTCTTTGGTAGACGATGACAAGCGCGGACGCTTTACAGCCAACAAAGAGATCGTATCTTTGATGACGGGCATGGCATTTACCTTTGTCATGGGACAAATCATCGACCGATTTGAAGCGGCAGGCAATGTTGAGGGAAGCTTTACCGTCATTGCCATTACCATTTTCGTACTTATGCTCGGACACACCGCCACCTTGGTCTTTTCCCATGAAAAACCCGTAGAACAAGCCCCGGCACCTATCAAAAAAGAGCTTAACTCGCTCTTGCACAACAAAACCCTGTTTCTCGTCATCGGCGTTGCTATCCTTTGGGCCATCGCCGGAGGTTCGGTTACCCCCTTCCTCGGTACATACCGCATTAAAGAACTCGGGTTCTCCATGACCTACAATGCCCTACTCACCGCCTTGTACAGTATTGTACGCGCACTGTTCTCCCGTCCCATGGGCAAGCTGGCTGACAAGCGTTCCTTTGCCGCCATGCTCACTGTCTGCTTCGGTATTCAGGCAGTAGCCTTCGGCATTAACATCTTCACTGTCCCCGAAAATGGTCACGTCCTGTTTGCCATCTACTACATGCTCCACGGCATCGCCATGGCAGGCATCAACAGTGGCGCCATCAATCTCATTTATGACTATGTGGAACCCGATATGCGCACAGGTGCCTTGGCCATACGCGGTACCCTCGCCGGAATCATCGGCTTTTTGACCACCCTCGTCATGACTGTCCCCGTAAAACATATCTCCGAAAACGGAAACACCCTTTTCGGCATCCCGCTCTACGCCCAGCAAGCCGCGTCCGCATTCGGACTTGTCATGACCCTAATCGTGATCCTATACTTGAACACCGTTGTTAAAAAGCTCAAGCGAAATTCTTGAGACAAAGGCGCCTGCGGGCGGGGAGGTCGCTTTTTGAAAAAAGCTCCGCAAAAACTTTTGTTCCGCGCCCTTACGGGAGTTTGTGCGAACACAGCGATACCTCATAGGAGGCAGTATGTACGCTCAATCTTTGGCAAGGGCGCGGGACAAAAGTTTTTTGCGGAGCTTTTTTTCAAAAAAGCGACCTCCCCGCCCGCAGGCGTCCCCCGTCTCAAGAATTTCGATACTGAAGCGGAGTGATGCCGAAACGGGTACGGAAAAGGCGGATGTAGTTGGAATAATCGGCAAAACCGGCGGTAGCGGCAGCTTCGGCAACGCTCATACCACGATCCAAAAGTAAGCGGGAATAAGCCAATCGCTTGGTTTCCAAATACACCTTGGGTGAAGTTTGCAGGTACTTGCGAAAAAGTCTGGTGAGCGTACTGGCGCTGATAAAATATTTCTCAAAGAAATAGGACAGGTTGTGGATCGACGGAAGATCGGTGTGAATATCGTCAAGAATGCGTCGCAACATATCGGGAACCGCCTCCGTCTGCCCGAGAGAATTCAAGTTCTTTCTGACATAGTACAAAAGCTGCATTCCCAAATGAAACTCACTGACTTTATCTTTTCCCTCCTCCGATATGACATATAGCTCACGGCAAATTTCCGCGATCCGCGCCGCATCCTCGGAAGACGGCGAACAAACGTTATTCACGCCGAATTCATGCGCCATAAAATCCGAAAAAAGGAAGGTATCGGACGGATCAAACCAAAAGCACATATGCCTATGCGGTGAATTGGTATTCAAAATGCAATTGTGCATCTCGTTAGGCTTTGTGATCACAATGTCCCCCGGCGAAAGCCGATACAGACTGTGCTCCACCATAAAGGAAACGTCCCCCTCCAACAGAATATAAAATTCAATGAAATCATCAACGTGTGGAGGAAAGATCTTGGCATCGCACAACGCGTCACCGTCCCGCACATAATATCGCATACAAAAATCCGTAAGAATGGGGACCTTGACTTCATAGTCAAAAGGCTTAAAATCTTGTGACATATCGAACCTCCTTTAAGACTTTTGATTATTTTACCACTTTTCGACTCAAAAAGCAACAGAAAAATTCAATTTCGTTTATTTTTTAGGGCTTGACAGAACGTCAAAAACGCGGTATCATTAAAATAGATAATAAATAAATCACATAAGGAGACTCTTTATGGAAAGAATTTTCAACATCACCGAATATGGAGCGATCTCCAACAGTGCAGAGCTTCAAACTGCGAAGATCCAAGCAACCATCGACGCCTGTTTCCTTGCGGGCGGAGGTGAGGTCGTAGTTCCCGCAGGTGTTTTCCGCACCGCCACCATCCGTCTGCGTTCTCGTGTCACGTTGCATCTGCTTTCGGGTGCTACCCTTGAAGGAAGCACCGATCCCGCGGATTACACCCATTTTTTGGAGGACACGCTGGAGCCGATCCATGTCAATGAAAGCGAACCCAACTATGGAGACAAGCCGCTGTTTTTTGACGTAGACCCCACCGAAAAGAACGATGGTACAAAAAAGACCGCAAAAAAGGGCAACAATCCCCTTTCCTCTCCTTGGTATAATGCCATCATCCGAGCCTTTGATGCCGAGGACATCCGCATCATCGGTGAAAAGGATTCTTATATTGACGGAAAGAACTGTTATAACCCCGACGGAGAGGAAAAATATCGCGGTCCTCACGCCATCAATATGTTCCGTTGCCGCAACATCGAGATCACGGGCTATACGGTCCGCGACAGTGCCAACTGGGCACACATTCTCTTTGAGTGTCGCAACATCTTTGCCCACGATCTGACCATCCTCGCCGGACACGACGGCATCCACTGTCGCACCTGCGACAACATCGTCATCGAGGACTGTGACATTTATTCGGGCGACGACTGCATCGCCGGCTACGACAACCAAAACATGGTAGTTCGCCGCTGTGTTCTCGACTGTGCTTGCAGCGCCATGCGTTTGGGCGGCACCGACATTCTTGTGGATAGCTGTCGCACCCATGCCCCCTCTCGCTACGGCTTCCGCGGAAGCCTTTCCCCCGAAGACAGAGCCGCCTCTGCCCCCACCAACGAGACGCACCGCCACACCCAGCACACCCCCTTCCTCTACTTCTGCAACTTCCCCACAAAGATTCGCAAGACCCCCGGCAATATCATCATTCAGAACTGTCTGTTCGAGAACCCCAAAGCCTTTTTCCGCCTTTGGTTCGACGGCAAGCATCCGTGGTGCGAAAATAAGTCGCTGGATTCCATCACCTTCCGTAACTGCCGCGCCACCAATTTGACCGACCCCATGGAGGTTCTCTGCCCCGTGGACGAGCCGGTTCATCTGCGCATCGAAAATGTAGAGATCAGCGCCAAGGAGGGCTACGGTCATGTAGACTTCATTCGCGCCCTCAACTTCGCTGAGATCATCCTTGACCATGTAACGGTCACAGGTTACGACAAAAACATCATCCGCGTAGAAAATCCCGGAAAGATCACCCTTCGCGACTCCTCTGATGTGGAGATCGTAGAAGATACTCTGTAAGGTTTGATTGGACGGGAGAGCGCCTGCGGGCGCGAGAGGTCGCTTTTTTGAAAAAAAGCTCCGCAAAAAACTTTTGTCCTGCGCCCTTATCAAATTTTGAGCGAACATACTGCCTCTCACGGAGGGGCTACTATGTTCGCTCAATTTATATTAGGGCACAGGACAAAAGTTTTTGCGGAGCTTTTTTCAAAAAGCGACCTCTCCGCGCCCGCAGGCGCTCTCCCGTCCAATCAACCTTACAGAGTATCTTCGCGGAATGAGCCGTCATACAGTACGCAGACGTGGGAAAAACCAACATCTTTCAGAAAAGCTTTGGTTTCTGTAAATGCATAGGATAAGTAATTTACATCGTGACAATCGGAGCCGAGAATAACCTCGCCCCCCAGCTTTTGGAGCAGATAAAGCAGATGTGCCGCAGGATAGGGAGACGTCCGCAGACCTCTTGCCATGGCGCCGGTGTTGACCTCGAAAAGGCAACCGACGGACGCGGCCTCGGTCAAGTATTTTTCGGCAATGGCCGCATAACGTGCGTCGCCCGAAAAGCGGTCAATGTCCGACTCGTCGAATTTGGTGAGCAGATCGAAATGACCGATAATGTCGGGCTTGCGGCACCGAATATATTGACAAAAATGCGAAAAATATGCTTCAGCCATGGCGTATGTATCTCCATGATATACGTCAAGGCATTTTTTGAAATAATCGATATTGGAATCGATCGGATAGTAGCGACCGTCCACACAGAAATAGTGACAAGAACCGATGATATAGTCAAAATCCGAGCGATTGACGGGCGCGCGGGAATCCTCTTCCACCCCAAGATAAACCTGAATCTTTCCTCGATATTTCTCTTTCAGCCGCCGAATCTCTTTCACATAACCTTCCGTGTCCTTCAAGCAGTAGCGGAGGTCATATTCAGTGTAGCCATGAGAGGAAAAGCCGATGGAATCAAAACCGCGCGCAATGGCGGTCAAAACGACCTCCTTGGGGGTCTGCTTGCCGTCGCAAAAGGTGGAATGGGTATGTAAATTGCAAAGCATAACTTAAATCTCCTTCCGCTTTCGTATTCCAAACCATTTTTTGATCCCGAAGATAACAAAATCAATACCAAGTGTCTTGATAAGAAGCCCCAAAAAAGAGCTGAACAAAATACTCCACCCCGACAAAAGAAAGGTCACATAGCAATCCAAAATCACAGAAATGCCACCGGTACCGCCCAAAAGCAACGAGTTTGGAAAAATAAAACACAGGGCGCCTGCGGGCGGGGAGGTCGCTTTTTGAAAAAAGCTCCGGCAAAAACTTTTGATCCGCGCCCTTGCTGAATGTAGTGCGAACATCCTGCACCCCACGGGGTTCGCAATGTTCGCACAAACATACAGCAGGGCGCGGATCAAAAGTTTTTGCGGAGCTTTTTTCAAAAAGCGACCTCCCCGCGCCCGCAGGCGCCCCTGTTTTCCAAACTAAACTCATTATATCACAAAACGAAAAAATGTCAACATCAAAAAAGCCCGCGAATTGGCGGATGGTCGTAAAACAGTTAGTCCTCCATATGGTTGAGATCATACGGAGGACTTTTTGTATATTCTTCAAACTTGCTGGGGGCAAATCCACAGGGGATAGCTGCTTTAGCGGCGCAAGGGGGTGTAGCCACCTTGAGGTCACGAAGTGACGCAACCATTCTCGGTCAAGCAGTTTTCTTCTGCTGAGTTCGAATGAAGCTCCGCAGGGCGTACGATACTCCGGACAGGAGCGTATAGAAGTGCGCTCTTAGTTCCTAAAGGGATTTTGCGACAGCTCGACAAACTGAAAATTTAAAAAGATATTATAAAATGATTTTCTCTAAATCTCTTACTAATAAATCAAAATCCCTATTATCATCATTATAAAAAACTGTAGACATTCCCATTTGTTTAGGGACTACTAAATTTTTCTCTGTATTATCAATAAAAACGCATTCACTGGCGCTCACATTTAATGTATTTAAAACATATTCAAATATACTAGGACTATCCTTGCCTGAATGTAAACATGCCGAAATTGCAATGACATCAAAAAAATGATTTAATCCTCTATAATCAAGAATCGTACTGATTCTATCGCATTTATTGTCTGTTACCATTCCAATAAGATATCTTTCCTTTAATTTTTGCACAAGAGCAATCATCTTATCGTCAAGACGAGTAAATCTAAAAGAATCAAGTAAGATATTATAATCAATGTCCTGTCCCAAAGATTGGCAAAAGTCTGTCCATATTTCTTGATGAGTTGTTTCTCCTAATAGTAATTTTTTATTAAACTTATAATAACATGATTTCACATTTTCTAATGGAATGCCACAAGTATTCGAGATATAATTTGTTATGGTTGCTGAGCCTGTTTTATCAATTGTTAAAACCCCATCAAAATCAAACAACACTGCTTTTATCATAATTATATCTCCTAATGTAAATTCAAATTCTTCTCGCTCTGTTGCTGAATAAAGTATAGCAGAAAAATGTGAAAAATTCTACCATCTGCACAAGAAACGCCCGAACATTTTCGTCCGGACGTTTCTGTCGATATTCAGATAACTGTTTTACGGACACCGCCCTATGGCGGGCAGTTTGTTATTGGTTTCGACCTGTTTCCAACATTCTTTTGAGCCTTACCACCAGCTCATCGGCATAGGCATCGTCTTTACCGGGAAGTCGGAGCTTCTTGCCGCCGTCATAGGTAATGACCATATGGCTCACCATTACGGAAAAGGCTTTTTTGCCGGAAGAGATGGTTTGACGTTCGCTCTCCATCGCAATGTTCTCTACCAATGAAAACGGGATCTCGAAGGTATCATTCTGTTCCTTGTCGGCAACAAGAGAGAAAAGGCGTGTTTTGATATAGAAAGCATCGGTCAGCAGATACACACGAGCCTTGGAATACTCGGAGGAGCAGATGCTTCCGTTCTTCATCTTCTTGAGATACAGTCCGTCACGGTAGCAAAAGCCTTCGAACTCCAATATCTCGGGACGACGGGGGACACGCTTTTGGAAATCACGTTCATTCTCGACCTCGGGAAATTCAATTCCCTCCTTGCGGCGGTTGACTTCGGTCATGATCTCACTCTCATCGGCGCGACCTGCGTTGCCGAGGAAGAACAAGATAGTTCCCAGCACGACCAGTCCCATTCCGACAATATACAGAACAAACCAGTACATCCATGCCACCCAAAGGAAAAGAATACCAACGATCAGCATTCCCATGCCGCAGGTCTTCATGCCTTCCCATTTTGTAAAGTAATTGATATTGGCCTTGTAGTTGTTCATTCGTTACCCACCTTTCATGGTCTTTTTCTTTATTGTACCAAGCGTTTTCGCTAAAGTCAATAACCTATTTGTTGATATCGGTCTACTGTTGGTAGAATGTTGATTCCTTAATATAGTATCTCAACTTTCACTTTGGTTTGCTGTTTTTGAGATCTTTTACTATAAGATGCGATTTTTTCAAAAAAGGTTGGGGTTCTCGCCAAAATTTATTCTGCTTTTTGGGGAAGCGCTTTTATGACATCGATCAAGCCGCGGTAGTGATAGTCATCCTTGGCAAAGATCTCCACCGCAGATTCGCCGTAGCGAATATAAAGCTGTTTGAACCAACGATTGCTGTTGTGCGGAGCCTCTTGAAGATCAAAACGGGCTGCATCTTCCACATAAAAATCCACGCGCTCGCACGGCTTGGTACTCATGAGCGACTTGGTCTCACTGACAAACCATGTACCGTCGGTGGTACTTACAACGGCGACAAGAACCAAATACGGCAAGACCTCGTAGCCTTCCACTTTACGCATCAACCGCAGACCGTTTCCGTACGAATAGCCCTTGAGCAGTTGAATCTTGACCTGTCGTTTTTTAGCGAATTGCTCCTTCAATCGATCTTCAAAATCCAGCTCATACTTCGCGATAAACCGCGCCATCTTGGCGGAGTTGGGCGCATGGATAGGAAGCGTAATAAGCGAGATGACCACCGCCAAGATCAACAGCCCCAAAACGATCATCAGCATATCACCACTGTTCCCTTGTATCATAGCATTTGTTTGATTGCTATTCCACGGAACCAGAAAAACCGCAATGATCAGCGGAATGATAGATATACGCGTGATGACAATGACGCGTTCCAAATAGGTAAAAAACATAAATCCCCACTTCATAAAAGCACCTCCATAACTACCTTATCTCATCAAAGAATATCCACACTCACACCGCCCGACCTTGCCCGGGTTGCGCCGCCCGCAGATAACACAACTCACGGGTGTAGCGGCATCTCGCGGCAAAACTACGGTATGATCGGTACCGTAAAGATGCATCACATAGTCACCGACTTGATAATGATGCACAATGGTCTTGTTGGATGCCCGTGAATGTGCCGCTTTTCGTCGAATGGTTTTTCCTTCGGGGGTCCGCACCGTCAATTTGACATTGAGCTGTAAAAACAGATCGTTACGGCTCTGCTTGAGCGGTGCATTGCTCTCGATGGTCGTGTACGCATGAACCTTTATAACCTTGCCCTCCCATGAAGAATCGATCAACTTCAAGGGCACACCCGTGATGAGCATAGGAATCACAACCGCCAAGGAGTAACTCAAAACCTGTGCCTGCAATCGAAATTTCTTATCTGCCGCCCCAAAGAATTCGGCATCGAAAATAACGAGTAACGAAACCAAAACAGCCACCAGCACCACGCACGGGATCACACGGCGAAGAATGCGATTTCTCACATATTGCCGAATGTCACGGGGAACGCGGCGTTCGTCAAATACCGATACCTTCTTCACGGTACTCCTCCTTTCCGATTACTCCCCAAACCACGGATTTTTCTTGCGTTCTACCGGCGGCACCCCATCCAAAAGATCACAAAACGAGCTGCCGGCATAGACCCAAAAGCGACCGATCTTGCCGCCGTTTGTGACCGGTTCTGCGTGCTGATTTTCTCCATTCGCACTTTGCACCTGCGTGGTGATCTGCGTGGGATTGGGGTTGAACAGCAAAATCGGCATTACATCATCTCGCCCCTCCACATCTTGCGGCAAGCGGAATGGAGGAAACAGGTGAAACTTCTCCCCTTTCCGCGTGATCTGCGTGTTCGGAGTCATGGGAAGAACAACATTGCCCTTACGATTCCCGATTGAAGGAAGAAAAACGCCGCCCCTTCCGTAGCTTGCCGCATATTGCTCATCCAAAAAATGAAAATAACGACCGCTCTTAACTGTGGTAACCAATCGCACACAATACTCCTTTTGTGCGCTGATCACAAAGTCGGGAAGCTCTCCCACACTGAAAAAGGAGGCCAAAGGATGGCGCACCCGCCGAAAACGGTACCCGTGCTTCTCACAGATTTGCTTGACATTACGGATAAAACGTGCCCGCCGAACCGCAGCACCGATCCAACGTCCCAAATGTATGACAAGGAAGCCACCGACAAAGAAAGCAAAGATCAATTCTAACATAGGTATGCCCTCCTCAATCCAACAAAGAGCAAATATACTTCGCTCGCCAATGCTTCTGCGCCCAAAACGCACCAACGGGAATGGTCAGAACAGTGAGCGGAAAGATTATCAACCATGTCAATATGGGATGAACTCCCAACGCCACCGTTCCGACGGGAAACAGCATCCGCCCATCGGGGATCCAAAAACAAAACACAAAGGTCACCACACCGAAAACGATGACATCAAACAACGCGTGTTCACGGATGTACAGCCGCAAGCCGTCCGCATAATTGATGGCGGCTCCCGTTTGATTTTTGAAATATCTTGCCCGAGAGCGCGAAAAACGAAAGGCCAACGGTGCGGCGAGGAACAAAGCGGGAATGGAGGAAACTCTCCACACAATAATGCGAAAGATTTCCAACATACCGTCATACATCACATCATTTTCAAGCCGCTCCAAATAACGGTGGAAGTCGTAAGAAAACAGGGCGATGATCGGTACAATGATCTCATTCACAAAGAAAAGAAGCAAATTACACATCAAATAAGTGAACAAAATGAGCAACAGCATGATCAAGACCGAATCAAACACGTTTTGAATTTTCGACATCTTTCTCAATCGTTTTCGCCTCCCAGAGAATAAAAATAGGTATAAAAAGAGTCGGGAAGCCGGAGCCTCCCGACATAGAAGTTGGGTTCCTATGAATTGTTGACAGGTTTTACGCGACAGTATTATTCACCGTCGACCGTGGGCGCATCCTGTCCGTCAACCTTCTTGCCCAAATACTCGGGAAGCTTCATTCCCGCCTGATCAAACAGCTCCTGCATGGGGGGAACCGACTGCATAATACCCGAAAGGAAGTTGGCGGTGGTAGTCTTGCCGTCCTTGCCTGCACCATTGTCCCAAACCGTGATCTTGTCGATCTTGAGGTTGGAAATGGCCTCGACTTGAATCTTGGTCAGCTCCTCCAGCTTGTCGGCAACCATCAAGCGAACAGCGTCGGAAGCATCGCCACCAGAAGCCTTGACGACCTCGGCAAGACCTTCTGCCTGCTTGGTCAACATCTCGCGGATACCTTGTGCCTCTGCCTGCATCTTCATGATAATAGCATCGGCTTCACCCTTTGCATGACGGCGAGTCTCCTCTGCCTGTGCCTCTGCCTGAAGCTCGATCTCCTTCTTGCGGATCTCGGCTTTGACCAGCACGTCAGCCTCCAACTTTGCACGCTCGAGGTTGGCACGCGCTTCCTCGGCAGCCTGCTGTGCAGCATAGGACTCTTCCATTGCCTTTGCACTCTGGATATTCTCGGCTGCGGTTGCACGCTTGAGAGCCTCTGCCTCACGCTCGCGGCGAACAGCCTCGGACTCTGCGATGGCTACCTTTGCCTCATTCTCTCCCTTGATGGCCTCGGAGTTGGCCAAAGACACGTCGATTCTCTGCTCCTTCTCGGCCTTGGCGGCACCGATGGCACCGTTTCTGTCTGCCTCTGCCACAGATACCTTTGCATCATTGATGGCCTTGGCGGCTGCTTCCTTACCGAGAGCGGCAATGTATCCGCTCTCATCGTTGATATCGGTTACGTTTACATTGATCAGGCGAAGACCGATCTTTTTCAGCTCAGTCTCCACATTGCCCGAAACCGCGTCGAGGAACTTATCGCGGTCGGTATTGATCTCCTCAATGTCCATAGTCGCGATGACCAAACGAAGCTGACCGAAGATAATATCCTTGGCAAGCTCCTGAACCTCTACCATTTTCAAGCCGAGAAGTCTCTCTGCGGCGTTCTGCATGACACCCATCTCGGTGGAGATACCGACCGTAAAGCTGGAGGGAACGTCCACACGGATGTTCTGGCGAGACAGTGCGCTCTTGAGGTCAACACTGATGGAAAGAGGGGTCAGATCCAGATATTCGTAAGCCTGAACCACGGGCCAGATAAAGGCCGCACCACCATGGATACACTTGGCGGAACGGGATGTACCGTCCTTATTGGAACCTACATTACCGTAAATGACCATGATCTTATCGGAAGGACATTTCTTATATCGGGAAGCGATCACGATAAAGAGCGTAAAGATCACGAGTGCAAAGACTGCGATCACACCAACCCACACGGGAGAGATGCCGCCGGCGGCAAGAAAAGTTACATTTGGCATAATAAGTACCTCCGTTTTTGTTTTGTTTTTATTCGGATGCTTCTGTATCCCCCACAGTACCTTCACGGTCACGCAAACGCTTGCGGCAACCGAGATAGCCCGAAAGGATCATAACAGCAGCATAAACCAACATCATAATTGCTCCCACAACAGCCAAAGTGCCGAAGGGAATGCTTTCTGTCTTTTCCAAGTTGTTGTAATAGCTTCCGTACGAGATCCATCCGGAAAGATGTCTCGTAGGACCGCAAAGAAGAGGTTCAAAGCGAGTCAAAAGTCCCAGCGCGAAATGGATGATCGCCGCCGCCAATGACGAGATCAACGCCGTGATCCCATCAAAGCGCGCATATCGGTAACCGTCGCGAAAGGTCAAAACACTCATCAAGATCAAGGAAGCGATCGAGACCCCCACCACGCAGATCACGGCACCGCCGAAATAATCCACGGGGATAAAGACATTGACCAGTTTGATGACCACATCCGCCAAGATCTTTGCCAAAAGGCAAGAGGTCAACAGATAGATCAGATCAAAGATACCAAAGACGATACAGTCATTTTTCCTCACTCTTCGTCAGCTCCCTTCCCGTCACCGGCCAAGGGCTCCACCACCAGCACACCCGCACCGTCTACAGCGACTACGCGAACGTAGCTTCCTGTCACCAGTGTTTGATGTGCCGTGGTAATGGCATCAAACTCACAGTATTTTTCTTGAAGGGTCATTGTCACCTTTCCCGTCTTTTTGGCCTCTGCGGCAATGGGAATATAGACCTGCGCCACCTTACCGACGGCATTGCCCACATCAATATTGCCGGATGCCTGCAAGCGGTAAACGATACGCATAAGATAAGCCATGCCCACCAGCGAAAGAAAGCCGAGCGCCAACGCGATAAGCACCGACAAAAGCTGTCCCACCCCACTGTCAACCAAGGCGACGGCACTCCAGCCCGTAACGGCGAGCATCGTAACGATACCGCGAACCGAAAACAGGGTCAACCCATCATCGGGTGTTTCGGGGACATCGTCCACATCCATGTCCGTGTCACTTGCCATACCGACCACAAGCATGATGGTCTGAATGACCATGATCAGCGTAGAGGGAATAGCGATCAAAGCAAAGACCTGCTGTATAACTTCAAGATTATTCCACCAATCAAGCATAGTAGACCTCCCTATTATGTCAAACTCACATCAATTTTTCCAGCATGACGTCCGCACGCTGCTTCATCAAAGACGCATAATAAGCCACGATAATGATCTCCAGCGCTTTCTCAAGCCGTCTGCGGGCGCCACTCACTTTCTCTTCGTAATCCACGATTACCTCGTCGATATACCGCTTGACATTTTGTTCGGGAACGGTGTCCTTTTCGGTCATACGGTCAATAATGCGACAGATATAATCATAAAGAATGGAATCACGAATGATATCGTCGCCTCGGGTATCCACATTTCCGTTGATGTACCGAATGAGAAAGGCAATGTGATCCAACTGCATACAGGAGCGAAGCATATTAATGATCAAAATATGCGCCACCTGGTCGATGTCATATTTTTTCAGCTTGGCGTTTTCCACCCAATGCCGTTTGACCCAATTCTGCAATGTCGAGGTGTCAATTCCCGAGATGCTTCGAATCTGCGACATCATGATGCCATCGGAAATGAAGAATATTTTTTTGAGAAAGTCCAGTCCTGTGCTGTTGCCCATATCGGCTTTTTTCAATATCGTTCCCGGTATCATACTGTCGTCTACGATCAGGTTCATAACGATTCTCCTTTCTGTTTTTTAGGGACGCCCGCCGCCCCTTACTTCGGTCTCAAGACGCGGCAGGCGAAAATGAATTACTGAAGTGTATCGGAGTTGGGAAACTCGAGATAGCCCTCGGGCGGTGTAACCGTCACGGTCGCACCGGGATTGGTGTATTCAAAGCTTGCCGTGGCACCAACCGTAGCCGCCATCTCCATGCCCATATACTCCATGACCAATTGGATATCAAAAGACATCTCACCGGAAACAATGTTGCCCGCAGCATCAAAGCGGTAGGTCACATTGGCATTGGAAATGGTCATCGAGGAAACCTCTGTGTCTCCTGCGGCACTGCCGGAAACCTCTCCGACCACACCGTCAAACAACTCATTGAAGGTTTCGGAATCCAAAGCTACACTGATGGAGCGAAGTCCGTTTTCCTCGGTCTTGATCTCGGTGTTCTCCAAGACATTCTCGGGAATAACAGACACAAAATCGTAAGCATCGGAATTGCCCATGGAATCCGCGATCTCCTTATCGGAGGTCTGCATCTTCATCTCGGTTCCCGCCATCGCGTATACGATATAGTAGATACCGGTGCTTTCGTCATACACGGTGATGTCCATATCCTGTTCCATCATCGTCATACCCATTTCCATCAGCATACGAGGCTTATCGGTATCAAGAGAATCGGCAACGATATGAATTTCCATAGGAATTTCCATGGTCGTTCCGTCCATAACAATGTTCATCGTCATGGTAGATTTCATCTCATAGCTTGACTGCTTCTCCAACTTTTCCGTAGCGGCTGCGAGCAACGAATACGCGGTATCCTCAACCGTCTCTTCCGTTTCAGACTCCGCCTCCGTCTCGTTGGATCCGCCGCAAGAAACGAATACAGACAAAGCCAAGACCCATATCAGTGCCAAAGCAAGAATGCGAACAAATGTGTTTTTCATAAGAATTTTCCTTTCCATAAACGGGATTGCAAAAAAAGTTTGCAAATCAATTATATCACGCAGTCAAACGATTGTCAACGGAAAGCAAAAGGAAAATCTTCTTTTTCTTTCCGCATAAGCATTTGGTTTAACCCTCCACGCTCTGTGCTTTAATTGTATCACACGTTCAAATGATTGTCAATGGGTTTCAAAAGATTTTTTAAAATTTTTTCACAAAAAAACCGATTGACATTGCGACGAGAATATGGTATCATTATTTGATAGAGATTCTTTATCGAATGAAAGGATGAATCGAATGAAAATCGGATTTGTTTCGCTTGGCTGCTCCAAAAATCAGCTTGACACCGAAGTCATGCTGCACGAGCTGGCCGAAGCGGGCTATGAAATTACCCCCGAGGAAACCGAGGCGGATGTTGTCATCATCAACACCTGCGCCTTTATCGAAAGTGCCAAAAAGGAGTCGATCGACAACATTTTGGACATCGCATGGCTCAAAAAGCACCACACTCTCAAGGCCATCGTGGTTACGGGATGCCTTGCCGAGCGGTACCGCGACAGCATTTTTGAAGAACTGCCCGAGGTGGATGCCATTCTCGGCGTGGGAAGTATACACAACATCGTCGAGGCGGTGGAATCGGTGACGACCAAGCGCAAAAAAGGCTCTCATCGCAAATATTCTTCTTATGAAAAGAACGATGAAGTAAGACTGGGTGGCGACCGCATCCTCACCACACCCGACTACACAGCCTACATCAAGATCGCAGAAGGATGCGACAACAAATGTGCCTACTGTGCCATTCCGGGCATCCGCGGCAAATTCCGCAGCCGTCCCATGGAGGATTTGCTGACCGAAGCCAAGCAGTTGGAGGCGCTGGGCGTTCGCGAGCTCAATATCATCGCGCAGGACATCACGCGCTATGGCAAAGACCTTTACGGCGACTACCGTTTGGCCGAGCTGATCCACCGCATCACCGAGGAAACGGAAATTCCGTGGATCCGCCTGCTTTACTGCTATCCCGACAAGATCACCGACGAGCTGATCGCAGAAATTCGCGACAATCCTCGCGTAGTCAAATACATCGACCTGCCCGTCCAGCACATTTCCGACCATATGCTGACGGCCATGAACCGCCACGGTGACAAAGCCATGATCCAAGAAGTCATCGCCAAGCTTCGCCGCGAGATCCCCGACATCATCATCCGCACCACCTTCATCGTCGGCTTCCCCGGTGAGACCGAGGAGGACTTCGAAGAGCTGTGCGAATTTGTTAAGGAGACCCGTTTTGACCGCGCCGGTGTGTTCACCTACTCCCGCGAGGAGGACACCCCCGCCTATGACTTCCCCGATCAGATCGACGAGCAAGTCAAGCAGGATCGTTGCGATATTCTCATGCGCGAGCAGTTTGAGATCAATGAGTCCAACAACCAAAAGCTGGTAGGCAAAACGCTGACTGTGCTTTGTGAGGATTTCGACCCCGTCAGCGAAGCGCACTTCGGTCGTTCGACCATGGATGCCCCCGACATCGACGGCAAAATTTATTTCAGAAGCGAAACGCGCATCGCCCCCGGCTCCTTCGTCAAGGTCAAGATCCGCGAGGTCGTGGACTATGACCTCTTCGGCGTTGCCGTTACCAAAGAATAATGGGAGGAATTGGTTATGAATTTACCTAACAAGCTGTCTGTTCTTCGAATCTGTCTGGTTCCCGTGTTTATCATCGTCATGATGTTACCCGAAACGCTCTTCCCCGGTTTTGAGTTGTGGGGTCCCATTCTCGGCGCCGTCATTTTCATCGCCGCATCGCTGACCGATATGCTGGACGGCAAGATCGCTCGCAAGTACAATCTGATCACCGACTTCGGCAAGTTCATCGACCCTTTGGCCGACAAGTTTATGGTCATCGGTGCCTTGCTTGTCATTGTGTATCGCTATGCCAACATTCGCCCCGTCTTTATCTGGGCGACCATCATCGTTATCTTCCGTGAACTCGCGGTCACCTCGATCCGTCTTGTGGCCTCCAGCTCCTCGGGCGTGGTCATTGCGGCCAAGTACATCGGCAAGGTCAAGACGGTCAGCCAGATCCTCTGCGTCTGCGCTGTCATCATCGAACCGCTGATTTATAAGATTCCCTCTCTCCAATTTATGAACGCTTATATGCCCTTGACCTATCTCACCACGTTGGTCATGACCGTTTTCACCCTTTGGTCGGGAATCGACTATCTGATCTCCTATTGGAAATATCTCGATCCGCAGAAATGAGCACCGCACGAGTGTACTAAAACGGAGGAAGCTATGAAAAATGTTTTACTGATCGGTGACTCGATCCGTATGGGCTATGACAAAGCTGTCAGAAACACATTAAAAGACGAAGTCAATGTCTATTTTCCGGAAGAAAACTGCCGCTTTGCCTCTTATGTTCTGCGCTACTTACACGAATACAAAAATCTGTTGCCGAAGGATCAGACGGTGGATGTGCTCCACTGGAATGCCGGTCTTTGGGACTGTCTGCGTTTGTTCGAGGAAGAACCGCACACACCTATTGATATCTATGCCTATTATATTGACCGTATCTGTGTGCGTATTCAAAAGAAATTTCCCGAAGCACGGGTGATCTTTGCCACCTCCACCGGCGTACAATCCGAGCGCATGGGTGTCAACTTCAAGCGCTATAACCATGAGATCGAAGCCTATAATGAAGCAGCGGTCAAGGTCGTTTCGAAATACGGATTTCAGGTCAATGACCTCTATGCAGCCTCGATCTCCCTTCCCGAAGAGGCCCATTCCGATCCGGTTCATTATTATACCCCCTTGGGCACGAAAGTCTTTACGGAACAAGTGCTTTCCTACCTTCTCCCCGCCCTCGGCATTGACAAAAAAATCGAATACAACGAGAGCTTGTACACCGATAAGCCCATCGGTATTTAAGCCGATATCCAAAACAAAACGACTGCATCTTCCCATGAGAATGCAGTCGTTTTTTATGAAGAATACTCAAGAGCGGGAGGAATCCCGAACGCGTTTGCGATCCAAGAGGTTCGCTGTCACATCGTAGGAGATCACTGCAAGGAACCCGGCAATCGACAGCCAGATAACCAGATTGCCGATGCGCGTATAAAGGGTCAAACCGTCTCGCAGATACACCTTGGCGGTCGCCACCCCTTCGTCATTCACACCTTCGGAGTCGAGAATGTCACCATGCGGTGTGATGATCGATGAGATACCCGTATTGGCTGATCTTACGATGTAGCGCCCGCTTTCGATGGCGCGCAAAGCCGCTTGGCCATTGTGCATATACAGCGCGGCCGAATCAGCAAACCAAGAGTCATTGGTGGAAAGGGCGATCAATTCCGCGCCGTCAAGGACACTGTCACGCACCGATTCCTCATAGATCGAATCAAAACAGATCAAGCATCCGATGTCTCCCACCTCGGTTCGGATAATATTGCTGTCCGTCCCCGGCTCCAGCGCCTCGGAAAAGGCATTGAGCTGTGCCAAAGGAGGAAGGATCACGCGCACCAAGCCCTCCATGGGAACAAACTCACCAAAGGGTACCAAGTGGCGCTTGAAATATTTAGTCGCATTCAGTGACCCGTCGGGGGCGTAGGCGTAGATGGCATTGTAGTCCTCGCCGCTCTCGGTATAAAAGCCGCCGACAAGCAGATGAATGTCCAAGGTATCCGCCAATTTTTGCAGAAGAGAGTCCACAGATTCCATTTCATTGACACTGTAAGGAATGACACTCTCCGACCAAAGAACCAGCTCGGCGCCTCCTTCGGCGGCATTCTTTGTAAGCTCTATGTACCGCGAAAGACCGTCCAAGAATTTGTCATCGTTCCACTTGTCCTCGGAGGACACATTTCCCTGCACCGCCGCCACACGCAGAGGCTCCCCCTCTACCGTACCGATATCCAGCAAAACCGCGCCCGCCACAAAATTGACGGCAAACAGCGCGATGGGAAGTGCGGCAACCACCCACTTATGATAATAAAACGCATAAATCAGCAGGAAATTGACCACCACAATGAGGAAGGTAATAAAATACGAGCCAAACAGAGAGACGGTCTGCACCACAGCGCTCATTTCCATCTGTCCCAAGACCAAACGCGACCACGGAACACCCGCCCAAGTGAGGGTAAGCGACCACTCCATCACACACCAAAGCGCCGCCGCAAGAAACGGCATCAGAATCGGACATTTCCGCACAAGCCGTCCTCTTGCCGCCAAGAGAAACAGCGGAAAAACAAAGGCACCCACGAGGGCTTGGAGAAAAGCGATTCCAAAACACGCCAGCACTACGACTACCGCGGCGGCCGCCGGATGAAGCCCCAAGAAATCCAAGGGATACATATAGAAAAACCAATGAAAAATGACGGCATAATAGATCATAAAAAAGCCAAGTCCCGCCAAATACGAACGGCGGAAGGAAAAGGTCTCCCGCCCCACTGCGGAAAACAGCACAAAAGCCAAAGGAATGAGGCTCACCCACTCCAACGCTCCCAAGACAGGGAAACAAACCACAAGCGCCGTCAAAACCGCGCTGATCCCCAAAAGCAGAATTCGTCCGACGCGCGTTTCAACCAAACTCGCTATCCGCCGAAGCACATTTTGCATTATGAATCCCTCCTTTGAAAATCCTTCAAAAACCAAATCTTGTCCTCATCCAACATCACGGTCTTACCGCGAAGTCCCTCCAACACGCCTCCGTCTGTCTTGAAGTCAAAGATCAAGCGGTAGGCATAGAGAGCTTGATATTTGTAACCGCGTCTCTTGTCCTCGCGGTTGACTCCGTACTTACCGTCGCCCAAAAGCGGATGACCGATATGAGCAAGATGCGCGCGAATCTGATGGGTGCGCCCCGTGACCAGCTCCACCTCAAGCAAGCTTTCATTCCCCTTGGTGGCTACCACACGGTATTTGGTAATGATCTCTCGACTGCCCGGCAGCTTTTTATCCGACACCTCCACGGTATTGTTTTTGCTGTCCTTGCGAAGCCAGCCGTGAAGTGTTTTTTGCCGCTCGTGGGGACAACCATGCACTACGCAATAGTAAAATTTGCGCAGCTCGTCGTTTCGGATCTTTTCGTTCATCATACGCAAAGCTTCCGCATTTTTGGCGGCGATAACAATGCCCCCCGTGTTGCGGTCAATGCGATTGCAAAGCGCGGGTGCAAAGGATTGCTCGGATGTGGGATCGTATTCTCCTCGCCGCCACAAATACGCCTTGATATGCATGATCAGCGTATTGTCTGCGCCGTCAGTATCCTCATGCACCAGTACCCCGGGACGTTTATTGCACAAAAGAATGTTTTCATCCTCATAGCAGATCTCGATCTTCGGCTCAATGGCATAGATCGAGTCGCCGTCTCGCTCGGGAGAGTCAAAAAACTCGTCTCGGATGAAAAGCTGGATCTCATCTCCCACCTCCAACATGACATTGGGCTCGGTGCGCTTGCGGTTGCGCTTGATCTTTTTGGTGCGGATCAGCTTATACATCATGGATTGAGGAAGCCCTTTCACCGCCTTGGTGAGAAACTTATCCAATCGCTGTCCCGCATCATTTTTGTTTACCGTTAAAATTCGCATATATCTCCTTACTGAAAATCGGGAGAACCGTTTCGCTCTCCCGATCCTACTGTCAAAGGGTTCCGAAAATTCTGTCGCCTGCATCCCCAAGACCGGGAACGATATAGGCGTGCCCGTTAAGGTGCTCATCCGGAGCAACGGTATAGTGCACCTCCGTTCGGCAGGAATACGGGGAAGATGCAAATTCATCCGTCCCCCAAACAATTACTTTTATTATACTCCCTTTGCCCTTTAATTTCAAGACTTTTTTAAATTTTTTGTAAAATCGCGCTCCTTGGCACAGTTTTTTTCAATATCACTTTACGAAATCATTTTTTTGTGGTAAAATAATAAGAGAATTTCTATGAAGGGAGCCTTTCCATGTCGGAAATACAAAAGACAGTCGGAATCTTTACCCTCGGCTGCAAAGTCAATCAATACGAATCCGAAGCCATTGCCGAACGGTTTTCCGATCAAGGCTTTTCGATCGTTCCCCCCCATGAGGTGTGCGACGTGTATGTGATCAACACCTGCACCGTCACCGCAGAGAGCGACCGCAAAGCCCGTCAGACCATCCGCCGCGCCATTTCCCGCAATCCCGATGCACGTATTTTGGTAACGGGATGTCTGGCGCAGACCGATCCTCAAAGCATTGGTCGCATTGAGGGCGTTGACTGGATTGGCGGCAACACCGACAAAATGGCTGTGGTAGAGGCCGCCAAACGGCTGCTGAACACCGAAAAAACCGCCGCCGAAGTCTGTGTCAAGGATATCCACGCTGCTCCCTTTGAGCCTATGAGCATCAAAAAATTTGACCGCACTCGTGCATACATAAAGATCCAAGACGGCTGCGAATCGCACTGCACCTACTGCATCATTCCGCAAGCGCGCGGTAAGATCCGCTCCAAATCGGCTGAAGATGTGCTTTCCGAGATTCGAACACTCACCGAAGGCGGCTGTCGCGAGGTCGTGCTGACCGGCATCGAGACCGCCGCGTGGGGACGTGACTTTGGCGCCTCTCTCATCGATCTTTTGGAGCAAGTGGACAGGATCGAAGGCATCGGTCGGGTTCGTCTGGGGTCTTTGGATCCCTCTCTGATCAAAGCCCCCTTTGTGGAGCGGATCTCCCGCCTCTCCTCTCTTACCCCCCACTTCCATCTGTCCATGCAAAGCGGAAGTGACCGCATCTTGGCACTTATGAAGCGAAAATACAATGCACGGATGGCGCTGGAAGGAATGCAACTCCTTCGCAAGGCATTGCCCAACGTACAATTTACCACCGATATGATATTAGGCTTTCCGCATGAAGGCGAACAGGAATTTCAAGAAACACTTGCCTTTATCGAACAGGCAAAATTCCTTATGATCCACGCCTTCCCCTACTCCAAGCGAAAGGGTACCCCCGCCGCGGAGATGGATGGACAGATTCCCGAAGCCATTCGCCATGAACGTGTCCGACTGCTCTCCGACCGTCAGCGCGACATTACCGCCGCTTGCTTGGAGGATGCACTCAAAACGCGCCCCGAGGTCACAGTGCTCTTTGAGGATCACCGGGACGGCTATGCTTTCGGTCATACCGATAATTTTATCGAGGTCGCTGTCCCCTCCTCCCAATCCCTGCATTCCACGACCGCCAAGGTTCGGCTCTGCAAGGTTGATCAAAACCGTCTGATCGGAACCCTCATTTGACACCGATCACAGAAAGGATACTGATATGAGTCATCTCGATTCTCTGTCCGAGACAGGCATCTCGCTTACTCACTTTTCCTATATGGATAATGACAATCTGTTAACCGTCAAGGAAACCATGGGACTTGCCATGAACCTGACCGAGCTTCGCACCTGTCAAAGCTATTATCAATCGGTGCTTGCCCGCGACCCTCGCGCTGAAGAACTTTATCTGTTTGACAGCATGATACGCAATCGCAAGCTTTCGGCCAATACCTTCTTGGTTGCCGAAATGAAGACCGACAGCAAGCTTGTAGCTGACACCTTTGCCGACTTGATGGCACGCCGTCACACGATCAAAGCCGATTCCGAACATCCTCCGTCTTTGACCGCGCTCGCCGGCACCATGGAAACCTACCTTTCCAAAAGCGGACGAAAAGATCCACTGGAGGGCGTCGCCGTTCGATTCACCTCTCACCGCGACCTTATTTTGGTCTGTGAAGGATATATAAAATCGGCATCCACAGGCAATCAAGAAACCGACATCTCGGTGGGAACACTTGTTAAAAACGGTCGATCGCACACTCCGATTCGAAAAGGTGACTATGTATACGCCATACTCGATACCCAAAACAGCTTCCCCCGGTTTGAAGAAACACTGATCGAGTTTCTTTCCGTCCCCTCCACGCAAAAGGCGATCAAAAAAGCCATACCCATCCTCGATAACAGTCTGCCGAGTGCCCTCACATATGCTGCAGGCGGTTTGCAGATCCATTCCGACGCCGTCACAGACCGTCCCGAATTGATCTTTGCGGAGCTTACCCTGCCCGTATTCGGCATTCTGATCACCGCGGCTCCCGAAGAATCGGCCGACCTGCTTCTTTATGCCCAACGCAAAGGACTGCACATCGTACACATTGCCACCGTAATTGAAAAAAACGAAATACGGATTCCCCGCAAAAATGGCGAAACCACCGTCTTCCACGCCTCTTTCCTTCGTTCTCTCGTCGCGGCAAGAGCTTACTCTACCCCCGTCAATCTTCCCGAGAACAGTGTATGCGATGTTCGTCTGACCCGCATCGGCACCTGCACATTGGGAGAACGGAAAAACGCCTTGGTCAAGACCGATGCTACGGGAGAAAACCCCTATGTCGCCTCCTTGCTCGGCATTTTGTATGCCCTTTTGCACTGCTTTGCGGCAGGAGCCTCGCTTTCCGAGGTTGGACTTGCTTGTCGTTTGGAACTTCCGCTCTCCACCGCCAATTCCCGTCTCGTGGGTGCCTCCTTGGCCGCGATCCTCGGAATGTATCGGATGCAAGCGGAATTTGAGCTATTCGGCAACTCGCCCACATCGGACATCGGTGACAGGGAGCAACCGTTGATCTCTGCCGTTACCGTAGCGCCGCTACCCGAGCATCCCATCTCGTCCATCATTACAGGGGCAAGTAGTAATATTTTCTATCTGGAGCCTCTGTACACCGAGGACGACATTCCCGATTTCCGCGACCTCAAAAATATGTTGACTTATCTGGAAAAGCTGAACCGAGAGGGACACATTCTGTCCATGCTCCCCACAGGCGGTAACCTTATTGCGGAATTGGAGAAAATGAGCGGAGAAAGCACGGTAGAATATAAACGGCGCGATCCCCTTAAAACTCGCATCGGCGGTCTGCTTGTGGAGACCGACATTCACATTCAAGGAGCCCTTGTGGCCACCTCCGCCCCCGCCCCCGTCACGGAAGCGGAACCCGAAGATCGAGAGGATGCCACACAAAATTTACCCACCGAATCTCAAGATCCATCGGAAATATAAGCAAAATTCCGCAAAATGCGCCCATACTCTTGACATTTTCGGGCGCGTGATATATAATTATTCGCGTGATATATAATTATTTTTGATTGAAACAACGAAAGGATTTCCCAATATGACCATCTATGACGAGTTGGTTGCTCGAGGTCTGATCGCTCAGGTAACCAATGAACACGAAATCAAAACTATGATCAACGAGGGCAAAGCCACCTTCTACATCGGCTTTGACTGCACCGCCGACAGCTTGACCGCAGGTCACTTTATGGCGCTGACCCTCATGAAGCGCCTGCAAATGGCAGGCAATAAGCCCATCGCCCTCATCGGCGGCGGTACCACTATGATCGGTGACCCCTCGGGCAGAACCGATATGAGAAAGATGCTGACCAAGGAAGATATCGACCACAATGCCGCTTGCTTCAAGCGTCAGATGGAAAGCTTTATCGACTTCTCCGAGGGCAAAGCTATGATGATCAACAATGCCGATTGGCTTCTTGACCTTAACTATGTCGAGCTTTTGCGCGAGGTCGGCGCTTGCTTCTCGGTCAACAATATGCTTCGCGCCGAGTGCTACAAGCAGAGAATGGAGAAGGGTCTCTCCTTCCTTGAATTCAACTACATGATCATGCAGTCCTACGACTTCTACTACCTCTATAAAACCTACGGCTGCAATATGCAGTTCGGCGGCGATGACCAATGGTCCAATATGCTGGGCGGCACCGAGCTGATCCGCCGCAAATTGGGCAAGGACGCCCATGCCATGACCATCACCCTTCTGACCGACTCGCAAGGAAAGAAGATGGGCAAGACCGCAGGCAATGCCGTTTGGTTGGATCCCAATAAGACCAGCCCCTACGATTTCTATCAATACTGGCGTAACGTGGCCGATGCCGATGTTCTCAAATGCATCCGTATGCTGACCTTCCTGCCCATCGAAGAGATCAATGAGATGGATAAGTGGGAGGGCGCACAGCTGAACCGCGCCAAGGAGATCCTCGCATTTGAGCTTACCAAGATGGTTCACGGTGAAGAAGAAGCCAACAAGGCACAAGAAGGCGCACGTGCGCTGTTCTCTGCGGGCAACACCGCCAATATGCCCACAACCGCTCTTTCCGTCGACGATTTCACCGACGGAGCCATTGATATTCTCACACTTTTGGTCAAGACCGCTCTCGTCCCCTCCAAGTCCGAGGCAAGACGTGCCGTTGAGCAAGGCGGTGTAACGGTTGACGGCGAAAAGGTGACCGACATCAAGTCCACCTTCCAATCCGACGCTTTCAAGAACGGCATCGTTCTCAAGCGCGGTAAGAAGAGTTTTATGAAGGTAACCTACTGATTTTCAAAACAAGCCGACGGAGCCCTACCTCGGCTTATTTTCATCTGTGACACCCCATTGAAATCTGCTGTCATAAGAAGGTTTTTCCGTAATTTTTCGAAAGCAATTTCTCGCACGGAATGATAGTCATTTTGGTTACTGTCAAAAACATTTTCAATTTTAATTGGAGGATAATCCTATGAGAAACATACATTATCAAACCGATCTTTGTGTGATTGGCGGCGGGCTTGCGGGTCTTTGTTGCGCTATTGCTGCCGCACGACATGGGATCCAAACCGTTTTGGTGCAGGATAGACCGGTTCTCGGAGGGAACGCATCCGAGGAGATCCGTATGTGGGTAAGCGGTGCCCGCGGGCAAGACAACCGTGAAACGGGCATCATCGAAGAACTTCAGTTGGAGAATTTTTATCAAAATAAAGGATTGAAATTTCCTATCTGGGACAGCGTTCTGTACGAAAAGGCCAAAGCCGAGGAGAATCTGACTCTTTTGCTCAATACCAGCTGCCTCGACGCAACTATGAACGGCACTCATATTGAAAGTATCAAAGCTTGGCAGTCCTGCGCCGAAACCTTCCATACAGTAAGAGCAAAATACTTTGCCGATTGCTCCGGCGACTCCATATTAGCCCCTCTTACAGGTGCCGAATATATGTACGGACGCGAGGCCAAGAGTGACTTTGGCGAGACCATTCCCCCCGAAACCGCAGACAAAAAAACCATGGGCATGAGCTGTCTTTTCCAAATTCGGGAAACCGATCACAAGGTAGAGTTTACGCCGCCCGAATGGGCTTACCAATATAAAACCGATGCCGATCTTCCCTACAAAACTCATAACAAAAACAACAATTTTTGGTGGATCGAAATCGGTGGCGAATGGGACAGCATCCACGACACCGACCGGTGCCGCGATGAGTTGTTGAAGATCTGCTACGGCGTATGGGATCATATGAAAAATCACGGAGATCACGGCGTGGATAATTGGGAGCTGGAATGGATCGGCTTTCTTCCCGGCAAACGCGAAAGTCGACGCTATGTGGGCAAATACATTGTCACACAAAATGACGTGGAAGCGGGCGGACCTTTTGAGGACACCGTTGCCTACGCCGGCTGGACCATGGACGACCATTTTCCCGAAGGCTTTTACTATCGCGACGGACATCCCACCATATATCATCCCGCCCCCTCGCCTTGGGGTCTGCCTCTCCGTTGTATGATCTCGAAAAACATAGACAACCTTGTTTTCGCCGGCAGAAACATCAGTGTTACTCATGCCGCTCTCAGCTCCTCTCGTGTTATGGCCACCTGCGCCATTCTCGGACAGGCACTCGGAACCGCCGTGGCAGAAGCCGTATCCCAAAACTGTCCCATTGAGTCCGTAGATATTTCCGAATTGCAGCAAACCCTGATGAACGATGACTGTTTTGTGCCCCCCTACACTCGACGGGTTTCCGATCTCTCACGATCTGCGCACTGTTCCGACAATATCGTTCGAAGCGGCATAGACCGCGGTGATGAAAACTGTTGGATAGGAAAAGAAGGAGATATCATCGAATACACCTTTTCCACTGACACCGAAATCCGTGAGATCCGTTTGGTTTTTGACAGTGATCTCAACCGAAAATATAACAATATGCCCTGCAACTATCCGTTGGTGCAAACATCTTTCCACCTTCCTCAAACTCTTATCAAGCAATACCGCATAGAAGGTATAACCTCGGATGGCATCACTAAAACATTGAATATTGAAAACAACCATCAACGTTTTGTCAAACATCCCGTTTCGTGGAAAGTAAAAACAATTCGTTTCATCCCCCTCTCCACCCATGGATGTGAGCAATTCCGCGTTTTCGGCTTTGAAATCACCCAATAACCCCATCCCCTCATTCGAATCTCTCCACTAAAAAAACTCCGCAAAACTTTTGACTATGCCCCCTTTGCAGTTTGTGCATACATAGCGTCCCCACGGGACGCAGTATGTTCGCTCAAACTCTACCAAGAGCGCATAAAAAAAGTTTTTTGCGGAGCTTTTTTTCAAAAAAGCGACCTCTCCCGTCCTCCCGTTTCAAGATTTCGGTTTTCCCTTAAAAATAAGCGCCGCCAAAAAGCCAAAGAACAACGCTGCCGCCGTCCCTCCCGCCGCCGCGGTAAGACCGCCGGTCAGTGCGCCGATAAGCCCTTTTTCCAACACCGCCTCTCGAACCCCTTTGGCGATCAAATATCCAAATCCGGTCAACGGCGTGGTCGCACCGGCTCCTGCGAATTCGGCAAAAGGCTTGTAAAGTCCCACAGCCCCCAAAAACACCCCCGCCACCACATAAGTCACCAGAATACGTGCCGGCGTCATACGCGTTTTATCGATCAAGATCTGTGCCACAACGCAAAGCCCGCCGCCAACCACAAAAGCCCAAATATAATTCATACCCGTCTCCTTTCACATCTGCTTTTCCGAGCATCCGCCCCCCGAAGGCTTGCGGTGACCGGATGAAGCACAAAGATTGATCAAATGTGCCACAGCGGGAATCGCATCTCCCTGCTGAACACTGGCAGGACTCATCATAGCGCCCGTAGCAATAAGCAAAATATTGCGAAGCTCACCTCGCTCCAGCTTGGGGAGCAGGTAGGAAGCCGTCACGACCGAAGCACAACCGCATCCCGATCCTCCTGCATGCTTATCCTGTGAACTGCGAGAATAGATCATCATGCCGCAGTCATTATATCGGTTGCGAATATCATATCCCTCGGCCAGCATCATCTCGCAAAGGATCGAGCCGCCCTCATATCCAAGGTCACCCGTAACGATAAGATCGTATTCGGAAGGAAGCGTATTGCTCTGCTCAAAATAACGAACAAGGGTATCCAGCACCGCCGGCGCCATAGCGGCTCCCATATTGTTGGTATTGTTAATTCCCTTCTCCACCACGATTCCCGGCATAGCCGCACGAATCTTGACCGAGCCACCCGTTCCCACAATAAAAGCGCCCGACCCTGTCACCGTCCATTGCGCTGTGGGGGCGCGTTGAGACCCGTACTCAATGGGCGCTCGATACTGTCGCTCCGCCGAGCAATAATGAGAAGATGACACCACCGCACAGCGGTCAACATGACCCGCCGTATGAAGCGCGGCCGCCAACATCAATCCCTCCACCGAGGTGGAACACGCACCGTAAAGACCAAAATACGGAATGTTGTAGCTCATAAGCCCATAAGCCGAAGCTACGCATTGGTTGAGCAGATCTCCGGCAAACATAGCATCGATGTCCTGTTCCGCAAGTCCGCTTTTATTCAGGACAAGCCCCAACGCACGCCTTTGCATTTCACTTTCGGCTCTCTCCCATGTGTCTTGCCCAAAGCGGTCGGTGCTATCATGCATATCAAACATATCGCCCAAGGGACCCTCGTGTTCGTTTTTTCCCACCACAGATGCGGCGGTCAGGATATCGGAGTCAAGATGTATTAAACGTTTTGACATAAATTGGTTCCTTTCCAAGGTGAATTTTAGGGGAGCTCCCATACTCTGAAAATGCGGCGGCAAAGGCTTGCTCCTCCTTGACTTGCCAAAAAAGGGGACGAAGAAACGACACTAACTTCAGTTAGTGCAAAATCTCCCTCTCATAGTATTCACCTCCATTCCCACCATTATGCCACCGCAAAAAAAATCCTCGCAAAAAGCCACATCTCCATTGACATTTCCCTTCCCTCATGCTATAATAGTTGCAGATGCAACAATTTTTTCCTAACCAATTCAGGAGTCTACTATGCCATCATTCACAAGAAACATCAATATCATATCTCGCTGTGCGCACACCTACCGCTCCGACTGCCTTGAAGGAAGCGGTCTTGGCTCGTCGCACTATTTTTATATCCTGCTGATCTGTGCCGATCCCGGCATCTCACAAGATCAAATCGCCAAGCGACTGTATATCAACAAAAGCAGCGTGACCCGTGCCATCGCAGTATTGGAGGAAAACGGTTTTGTAGAACGCCACCCCTCCGAAGAGGATAAACGAATCGTGCGCGTCTTTCCGACTGACAAAGCAAAAGAGATCCTCCCCGAGGTACGCCGCATCGCCCGTGCATGGAACGCCTTTCTGCTATCCGATCTTGAAGAAGAAGAAAAGCTCCAATTCCTCACTACACTCGAAAAGATCACCCAAAAAGCCCAAAGCTATATCGACATGGAACTTACTGCGGAGGATTTAAAAAGCCTATGAAACTTCTGATAAAATATCTCAAGCCAATGGGCGGTATGCTGGCACTCGGTCTTACGATCAAAATGTTGGCCACACTCATCGAGTTGGTCATTCCCTACATACTCAGCCATATCATCGACGTGGTAGTTCCCGCCGCAAGCATTCCCGCTATCCTCTTCTGGGGCGGCATGATGATCCTGTGCGCCGCTCTGGCCTTGGTTGGTAATGTCATCGCCAACCGCATGGCGGCCAAAACGGCACGCAACATGACCGAACATGTTCGACACGATCTTTTCCAAAAGACCATGCGCATGACCTGCCGTATCTCGGACAAATTGACTGTGCCCAGTCTTGAGGCCCGTCTGACCTCGGACACCTACAATCTCCACACCTTTGTAGGCATGATACAGCGAATCGGTGTTCGCGCTCCGCTGTTGCTGATCGGCGGCATGATCATCACCCTGATACTTGACGTGCGTCTGGCGCTTATTATGCTTGCCACCCTGCCCGTTATGTTCGCGATCGTGATATTCATTTCCAAAAAAGGCATCCCGCTTTACACAGGCGTTCAGAAAAAAGTGGATGGGATGGTCCGCGTAGTCCGCGAAGATGCCCAAGGCATTCGTGTTATCAAAGCCCTTTCAAAAAAAGACTACGAGCGCACCCGTTTTGACAATGCCAACCGTGAACTGGTACAGACCGAGAAGCACGTCAGCTACATTATGTCGGTCACCAATCCCATCATGCAGGTCTGCCTCAACCTCGGTCTTGTCGGTGTCGTTCTCTTGGGTGCCTACCTTGTGGACGGCGGCCTCTCTGAAGCGGGTAAGATCATTGGTTTCCAGCAATATTTCACCTTGATCTCCACCGCCATGATGACCATGACACGAATCTTTACCATGTACTCCAAAGGAATCGCTTCCGCCAACCGCATCGACGAGGTGCTGAACGCGGAAAACGAAATTGTCACCTGTGAAAAGTCAGAATTCCCCGACATTCGCGATGATGCTCACATTCGTTTTGACAAGGTTTCCTTCTCCTACAATCAGAACAAACGCATCGTCAAGGATATCTCTTTCTCCCTGAAAAAGGGACAAACCCTCGGCATCATCGGTGCCACGGGTAGCGGCAAAACCACGCTGATCTATCTTCTCATGCGTTTTTATGATGTATCCGCAGGCTGCATCCGCATCGACGGCGAGGATATTCGCACCATGGACGGAGATTCGCTTCACCGCAAATTCGGTGTTGCCCTGCAAAACGACTTTTTGTATGCCGATACCATAGCCAGCAACATTGACTTCGGTCGCGGTCTTTCCTTCGAGCAAATAAAGACTGCCGCCACTCGCGCACAAGCCATTGACTTCATCGAGGCTTTCCCGGAGGACTTTGAGCACGAGATCACCTCCAAAGGAACCAACATCAGCGGAGGGCAAAAGCAGCGACTCCTCATTTCCCGCGCTTTGGCCGGCGATCCCGAGATCCTCATTCTCGACGATTCCTCCTCGGCACTGGACTATAAGACCGACCTTGAGCTTCGCCGTGCCATTTCCGAGATCGGCGGTGACACGACCGTCATCGTGGTGGCACAGCGCATCAGCTCGGTCATGAACTCCGACCTCATTCTGGTTCTCGACGAGGGTGAGATCATCGGTGCGGGAACCCACAGTCAACTGTTGGAATCCTGTGAGGTCTATCGAGAGATCAGCGACTCGCAGATGGGAGGTGCTTTCGTTGAATAGAGGAATGAGAAATATCCGCGCCTATGCGGAAAAACCGCAACCAAAGGGTGTCCGCATTGCAGTCATCAAGCGATTGGCAAAATACCTTCTTCAGCATAAATTTTTAGCCCTTTTGGCACTGACCGTCATGCTGACATCCAATCTTTTGGCACTGGCCGCCCCCATGTTTTCCGGCAAAGCCATCAATGCCATTGCTCCCGGCAAGGGAAATGTAGACATAGACACCGTCATTCACTACTGTATCCTCATGGCGGTATGCTACATTGTTTCCGCCGTCCTTTCCTACTTGCTTGCCATCATCATGATGCTCTTGAGCAAAAAGATCGTCTATACCATGCGCAAGCAGGTTTTCGACCATCTGACCGAGTTGCCCGTGGGATACTTTGATACTCATGCTACGGGCGATATCATCAGCCACATTTCCTATGATATCGATGTGGTCAACGCCACCCTCTCCCATGACCTGCTTCAAATTTTGTCCAGCATCGTCACGGTGGTAGGCTCGCTGATCATGATGGCAACCATCGCCCCCGTTCTCATCTCGGTATTTGCTATCACGGTACCGGCATCCATTCTCTTTACCAAGTGGCGCACCAAGAAGATGCATCCGCTCTACCGTGCTCGCTCCTCCAAGCTGGGAGAGTTGAACGGCTATGCCGAGGAAATGCTGTCCGGGCAAAAAACCGTCAAAGCTTACAATCGCGAGGATGAGATCCTCTCCCGTTTCGATGAAAAAAATCTTGTGGCGGTCAATACCTACTACGATGTAGAATATCAAGCCGCATTTATGGGACCGTCGATCAACTTCATCAACAATATCTCGATCTCGCTGGTAACCATGCTGGGCGGCATCTTCTTCATGCTGACACAAACCATGGGCAGTGCCCTTCCCGCCATCTTCATGATCGAGTTGGGCGACGTCTCCTCCTTTGTTCAGTATTCCCGTAGATTTTCCGGTCCGATCAATGAATTCGCCAATATTCTCCACGAGCTCCAATCCGCGTGCGCGGCCGCAGAGCGTGTATTCCGCATCATTGACGAACCTGCCGAAAAAGCCGATGCGCCCGATGCCGAATGTCTTGAAAATGTTCGCGGTGAGGTTTCCTTGGAGCACGTCCGCTTTGGCTATGTTCCCGAAAAGACCATCATCAAAGACCTCAACCTTGAGGTCAAAGCGGGGCAGACGGTCGCCATCGTCGGTCCTACGGGCGCGGGAAAGACCACCATCATCAATCTTCTCATGCGATTCTATGACGCAGACAGCGGCAGCATCCGCATCGACGGCAAAGACATCTGCCAACTCAAGCGCGACGACCTGCGTTTGGCTTATACCATGGTGCTTCAAGACACCTGGCTATTCTACGGAACCATCTTCGAAAACATCACCTACGGCAAAGAAAATGCCACCCGCGAGGAAGTTATCGCCGCAGCCAAGGCGGCCAAGATCCACTCCTTCATCGAGCATCTGCCCGACGGATACGACACCATCCTGTCCGATGACGGTGTGAACATTTCCAAAGGGCAAAAGCAGCTCATCACCATCGCTCGCGCCATGCTGGCCGACGCCCCCATTCTGATCCTCGACGAGGCAACCTCCAACGTAGACTCCCGCACCGAGATCAAGATTCAAGAGGCCATGTACTCGCTGATGGAGAACCGAACCTGCTTTGTCATCGCCCACCGACTTTCCACCATCAAGAATGCCGATGTCATTCTGGTCTTCCGTGATGGAAATGTCATCGAACAAGGCAATCACGACGCACTTATGCAAAAGGGCGGCTTCTACGCTTCTCTCTACAATTCGCAGTTTGCAAAATAATACGGGATGGCCGCCTGCGGGCGGGGGAGGTCGCTTTTTGGAAAAAGCTCCGCAAAAAACTTTTCTATTGCGCCCTTTTGGGTGTTTGCGCAAACATAGCGGCACTCCATGGGGTGCAGTATG
>JAZSPB010000138.1:0-2755 GCA_045537235.1 Eubacteriales bacterium | reverse complement strand
TTCCCGTTCCCTTTTCTCTTTGATAGAATTCTTGCTGATATGCCCGTTGAAACTGTTCATCGTCATACACTCCGCTTGCGAATGCCCTTTCAACGATGTTTCCCCACTGCTTGGCAAAGCTCAACGCAATCTCATTCCCGGGGTCAAATATCTTTACCCATGTTGACAACATCATCTTGGTAAACAAATTCCAATCCTGTGTCTTCTCCCAATAATCATCAATTCGTCTTTCTCCACGCAAACAAGACACCATACAGTCCACTGCCTTTCGGATCGGTTCGTCTTCTAAAGTAAACCCCAATCCTTTCAAGCGACGCAGTGCCTGTTCTGTCGTTAACGGTGTTTTGTTATTCGGAACTGCCAATGAATGAAACATATTGCCCCATGTCCCATCCTCCTTTTGCAGCGCCAAAATACTCTCGGCAATTTTACCATGTTTATGATCCATTGAGTTCTCCTTGCAACTTCCTATCGCTTCTCTCTCGACTTCCTGTATCCGTTATACTCCATCGTTTCATTGCTCTCATTCGGCATCCTGTTACTCCATTAACTTATACGACCTATTACTATTTCCACCAACCGCTTCAATACCTTTTATTTCGCTCAACAACGCTCTGGTTCTTGCAGGACTTAAGTCAATATATTCGGCTATATCGCTTGTTTTCGATTCCCCGTTCTGCTCAAGATAATATTTGATTTTTTCGATATTCTCCAGCGTTTTCTTCGCTTGTTTTTTATCGCTTGTTTTTATCGCTTGTTTTTTATCGCTTGTTTTTTTCGCCACTTTTTTCACAAAAGAAAGCGACAGTACTGTTCTGTCTGGGTCAAACCACTCTTCAATCACCGGTTCTTCCCATCCTTCATCAGCCCAAACATTAAAGATATTCGGCACACCACTTCCGGCACGTTCCCCAATATTAATAAGATTAAACATTTTCATCAAAGCCTTGTTTCGGGGATCAGATTCGCCACCAACACGCATCTGCTTTTTACCCGTTCTGACATAACCGGGATTTGCCAAAACCAACTTATCCGGTTCCTTACGGATTACAACGCCACGCAAACCATGATAATCTGCATTCACCAGGCAGTTTGCCAAGGCTTCACGAAGTGCCTTATGCACCGGGGTATCGTCAATTCGCTCACCACCGGACATTTTGAAAGGCACCTTAACATCTTTAATAATCTTGTTATAAACCCTAAAGTAAAAGTCACACACATTTCCGGACCATTCACCGGAACTCGACTGTAATCTATCACTCCACCGTGTAGTAGGATCTGCTTCTTCTCTGTAATCCAAGAAATACTCCGGGAAGTGTCGTACAATGTTGTACTCATCTCCAAACATCAGCATGCCTGCTGCCGTTGGATGCAGTTTACCATCTTCCTCAGAAATCGCAGCGGCACCGATACTTCTCAGATACTCATGATCGCTCAACCGCTCAAAAGGATGTCCTTCTTTTAATGAACGATGGCTATTGCGGTATCCATGGACTGTATCGTAATTCAAATCTCCCATTGAAACCTTATCAAGCACTTCCATATCCACTGTCCGCTCCGTCTGGTCACGAAGCATGGTTTTTACCTGCAATCTGGTACAATGATAATCCCCCTCATAATTTCTTCGAAAGGTGCCATTAAAAATATCATTATTGATGTACACCGGCTTCTGCGCCCTCTCTGCCATAGGCACATAAATAACCATGATGACCTCTCTATTATCACCAACTTCATAAGTCTGCACATCATCTTCCGATAATAGATTGATGCTTACCTTCTTGGAATTGTTGATTGTATCCCAAAAAGCTTTTCGAAGCTTTTGCGCATTTTGAAGACCGGTAGTTTTCCAACTGCCATCCTTTTCTTCATTGACTCCGAGAATAATAACACCACCATAACAATTAGCAAAAGCAGAATACGTGTCCCATAAAGAAATCGGCAAACCTCCATTTGCTTTTTTCACTTCTCTTCTGTTGTCTTCTCTGTATTCATCGAATTGTGAAAGTTCAAATACATTTGCCATTTTCCTCTTCTCCTTCTCCGGATTACATCCTAGTTTGCATATGCGTTCCTCCGTTCTGCGTCCTTATGTTTTATTTTACCATATAGCATCCCGCTTGTCCAGAACAAATGTTCTGTTTTTTTCCTTTGCAACTCTCTCACGAACTCATCAAAACCTCCTCATCAGCCATTTGACATCTTACCCCCTCCTATCTATAATGCTTTTAGAACGAAACCTATACAGGAGCATTTTATGGCAAACATCATCGAAATCACTGACTTTTCCGCACCGGAGCTGGATATCTACGCAAGATATTCGGAATCCCAGCTTGCCCATATCTACGAACCAAAAAAAGGACTTTTCATTGCTGAAAGTCCCCTTGTCATAGAACGCGCCCTAAACAGCGGCTATCTCCCTGTTTCTTTTTTGATTGAACATACAGAGTTAAAAGGGCTTGCCTTGGAACTCATCGACCGTTGCCCTGATGTACCCGTTTATACTGCCGGTTTTGACGTTCTGACCCGGCTTACCGGCTTCCAGTTGACCCGCGGTATGCTGTGCGCCATGTACCGTAAGGATTTCCCCTCTGTCGCGGAAGTTTGCCGTGATGCGCGCCGCATCGCAGTTTTAGAAGATGTGGTAAATCCCACTAATGTCGGTGCCATCTTCCGCTCTGCTGCCGCCCTCAATATGGATGCCGTTTTATTGACCTCTGCCTGTAGTGATCCTTTATACCGCCGTGCTCTCAGAGTC
>JAZSPB010000074.1:0-3395 GCA_045537235.1 Eubacteriales bacterium | reverse complement strand
CTGTCAACGATGATGGTAGTCTCCTTGTTGACCTTGACCTGTCTTGCGCGGCCAAGCTGTGCGATATTGGCATCCTTGAGCTCAAGACCGATCTCGGAGAAGTCGGATCGTAGCCATGTCGTTCTGTGTGCCAAGGAGGTGACTATAAAGCTTGTCTTCCTAAGACCGCTTGGCCTCCGACTTCTGTCAACGATGATGGTAGTCTCCTTGTTGACCTTGACCTGTCTTGCGCGACCAAGCTGTGCGATATTGGCATCCTTGAGCTCAAGACCGATCTCGGAGGAAATGACTTCGCCTCCTGTAAGGATCGCGATGTCGCGGAGCATTTCCTTTCTGCGATCGCCAAAGCCGGGAGCCTTGACAGCAACGCAAGCGAAGGTGCCGCGGAGCTTATTCAGAACCAGGGTCGTGAGAGCCTCGCCCTCTACGTCCTCAGCGATGATGACCAGCTTCTTGCCTGCCTGAACGATCTGCTCAAGAAGGGGAAGGATCTCCTGAATATTAGAGATCTTCTTGTCGGTGATCAGAAGGAAGGCGTCATCGATGACAGCTTCCATCTTATCCATATCGGTTGCCATGTAGGGGGACAGGTAGCCGCGGTCGAACTGCATACCCTCAACCACCTCGGAGTAGGTATCTGCCGACTTGGACTCCTCAACCGTGATAACGCCGTCGGAGGTAACCTTCTCCATAGCGTCTGCGATCAGTGTACCGATGACCTCATCGCCTGCGGAGATAGTACCGACGCGAGCGATGTCTTCTTTTCCGTTGACCTTCTTGGAGTTTGCAACAAGGCACTCCACAGCGCGATCAACAGCCTTCTTCATTCCCTTGCGAAGAACCATGGGATTCGCACCGGCGGTCACATTCTTCATACCCTCACGAATGAGAGCCTGTGCCAAAAGGGTTGCGGTCGTTGTACCGTCACCTGCGGCATCGTTGGTCTTGGTTGCTACTTCTTTTACAAGCTGTGCACCCATGTTCTCGGTAGCATCCTCCAGCTCGATCTCCTTGGCGATGGTCACACCGTCGTTGGTGATCAGGGGAGCGCCGAACTTCTTGTCAAGCACAACATTGCGTCCCTTGGGACCCATGGTGATCTTGACCGTGTCTGCCAACTTATCTACGCCGCGAACCAGCGCGTTTCTTGCTTCAATTCCGTAAAGAATATCCTTTGCCATTGCAAATTACCTGCCTTTCGATTATTCTACGATCGCCAGAATGTCGCTCTGACGAACGATGGTGTACTCAACACCGTCGGCCTTCACCTCGGTACCCGAGTACTTGGATGCGATAACCTTATCGCCAACCTTAAGGGTCATTACAACCTCTTTGCCGTCTACCATTCCGCCGGGGCCTACTGCGACCACCTCCGCAATCTGGGGCTTCTCCTGTGCGGACGCGGTAAGAATGATACCCGTCTTGGTCTTCTCCTCTGCCTCGGTGGGCTTGAGAACGACTCTGTCTGCTAAAGGCTTGATTGTCATTTTTGGAAATCCTCCTTCATATCTTTATGTAAGAAATATCATTTCTATGTTTTGGCACTCGTTGCGTTTGAGTGCTAACATGATTTATTATAGTACATTTTTTGGAAAAATCAAGGCTTTTTTTGAGAGTTAACAGTTAATTAACAATTAGTCGGCTTGGGAGATTGTGTGTGGGGGCGCCTGCGGGCGCGAGAGGTCGCTTTTTTGAAAAAAAGCTCCGCAAAAAACTTTTCCTCCGCGCCCTTTTTGTAGTTTGTGCGAACATACTGCTTCACTTGGGGGAATGTTTTGTTTGGGAAGAATGTAATGGGATTTTGGCGTTCTTTTGACCACAGGCGCTGTTCACGATTTCCGAGGGGTAGAAAGGATTGCGATGCTGGAGGTTTTGAATCAGTGGATCGGGGTGGCAACACCTGTGGTGGTTATCTTTGTCGGCGGATTTTTTGCGTTACGGTTGAGGGGGCTTCCTTTTTTGCGTCCGAAGGCGAGTATTCGGGCGATTCGAGGAGGTGGGATGGGGGACTCTTCACCGATCAAAAGTCTTATGCTGGCACTGGCAGGGACTTTGGGTGTGGGAAATATCGTGGGGGTATCGTCTGCGATCGCACTTGGCGGCGCAGGGGCGGTGTTCTGGATGTGGGTCAGTGCGCTGTTCGCCATGTTTCTTAAATATGCGGAGGTCGTGTTAGCGATGCTGTTTCGCGAAACTCGCCCCGACGGCTCACATCGCGGCGGTGCGCCCTATTACATTTGCGCCATTCTCGGCAAGTGGCTCCCAAAGCGATTGGCTTCTCTCACAGCGACCGTGTTTGCGTTACTGTGCATTGCCAACTCGCTGATGATGGGGTGTGTCATCCAATCGAATGCTGTGACCCGAGCAATGGACTCGGCTTTCTCCATTCCGCCTCTGTTTTGCGGTTGTTTTTTGGCAGTCCTATGCTTTGGTCTGCTAACAAAAGGGAAACGTGCGATCACTGCGGTGACGGGGATCCTTGTTCCTATTATGAGCGGTGCCTTTCTTGTACTGTCTTTGGCTGTCCTTGTTCTTCACCGAGGTGCCATTCTCCCTGCGCTCGGGCGCATTTTTTCAGAAGCCTTTTCTCCGCTTGCGGCAGGTGGCGGCATTGTGGGATTTCTACTGTCCCGCAGTCTTCGCTTCGGCACCATTCGCGGTATCATCTCCAACGAGGCAGGATGCGGAACTTCCCCTACCGCCCACGCGGCATCCGACACAAAAAGTCCCGTTGAGCAAGGCTTGTTCGGCATTCTTGAGGTAGCGGTCGATACCCTTGTCCTCTGCACGGTCACCGCGCTTGTCGTACTCATCGGCTACGATGCCTCCGCCCCCTTCGCCTCCGATCCTATGGTCATGACCTTACAAGCCTACTCATCCTGCTTCGGTGGCTCTCCGTGGGTGGAAAAAGCACTCTCGCTCTCCATTCTCTGTTTTGGATTTGCTACCCTTCTCTGTTGGTCGCATTACGGAACGGAGGCACTCGCTTTCGTTCTGCAAAATAAAAAAATGTCTCGCAAGGCGGGAGGTTTTACACGTGTTTTTTCTCTCTTGTTTTCGCTTTTCGCTATCCTCGGTGCGCTCTCTGCGCCCGATCTTGTCTGGTCGCTCACCGATTTTATCACGGGTATGATGACGCTTATCAATGCATCGGTTCTACTCGTGGGGCATCGGCAAATATGTCGGGTGACGGATTGGTATTTTTGGGCCAGGTCATTGTGCAAGAATGCGACCTTGCCTTGGGTAAGCATATCCATATATTTGGCATAATCCATGACATATGCAGTGGATTTATACCAATAAGTTGTGCCCTCATCACATGCTCCATCAGCTGCTATTATATTGAGATATTTATCAAGCGAGAGCATTGACTTCTCTACAGCCTGTGCAAGAAC
>JAZSPB010000017.1:0-3449 GCA_045537235.1 Eubacteriales bacterium | reverse complement strand
CGTAAGATTGTCAATCCAATCAGACAAAAATTGCGAATGATTTTCGTTTGCACGGAGGGCGCCTGCGGGCGCGGGGAGGTCGCTTTTTTGAAAAAAAGAGCCGCAAAAAACTTTTCTATTGTGCCCTTTTGCAGCCGGTGCGAACATGGCAATCCCCCAAAGGGGGCAGTATGTTCGCTCTGATTTCGCAAGGGCACAATAGAAAAGTTTTTGCGGAGCTTTTTTCAAAAAGCGACCTCCCCCCGCCCGCAGGCGGCTCCATCCTCACGGGGGGACATCCCGAAGCGGTTGCGGTAGGCTTTGCTGAAGGCGTAGACGGTGGAGTAGCCTAAGAGGTCTGCGATTTGGGAAACGGAGAGGCGACCTTCCCGAAGGAGCAGGCGTGCAGCAGTCAATTTTTTGTTTTGGTAATAATGGGAGAGGGTGTTGCCTGTGGTCTTGCGGAAGAGGGTGGAGAGGTAGCTGTAGTGGTAGCCTGTCAGGGCGGCGAGGTCGCGGAGGTCGCGGAGGGCATACAGGTGGGTGTCGATATGGTTCATGACGCGGAAGCAGAGGGCTTCGGCGGGCGTTTTGTGGGAAATTTCCGACATGGGGGTAAGGGTGGCTACGTTGCGCACAAGATAGGTGTGGATCTGATAAAAGATGGCTTCAAGAAGCTCGCGGTCGATTTCGCGGTCGGTACAAAATTCTGCGATGGCGCAATTGATGAGGTAGGATACGCGTTCGTCGCGAAACACGCGCAGATCGGCACCCGGGCGAAGCTCTACGACCTGCTCCAGGGCTGCACTTAATGCCGCATCACGGGGGAAGAAGGCGAAAAAATCGTAGCAAAGAGGACGCGCGGGGTGAGACTCGATCTTATGGGCATCGCAGGGATAGGAAAGATAGATATCACCGCGACGGACGGTAGTCGCAACACCGTCGGTGGTCACAGTCCCCTCGCCGTCGGTGACGACGGTCAATTCATACCAGTTCAGGTGCACATGGGTATCCACCACGGTGGACGGATTACAGTGCAGTCGTCCGATCTGGACAAGGTCGATGTTTCGGAAGGGCATATGAGTGGAGAAAAAGGATTTGTTCAGATGAAATTTGGCGTCGTGGTTTGCTGTGAGCATGGGATCACCTTCTTTCGGTTTTATTATACGGGGATTTTTTTGAATTGTCAATAAAGTTGTGGGATTTTGTTGGGTTTTTATCGGATTTTTGGGGTGAATCTTAAAAAATGATATCTTTTGATGAAATGTGGATATTTACATGGGGAAGGAGGGGAGGTATAATGGAGTTGATATAAAAGCAATGGGAGCGTTGCTTCTTTGGTTGCTTTAAAAAACGGCACTAAACGGAGTTCGTGCAAAATTCCCCAAAACAAAAAAGAAAGGAATAAACAATCATGTCCAAAAAAGTAATCGCCATCATCGGCTGCGGTCGAATCGCCAACAATGCCCACTTCCCCGCTTTCGCCCAAATGGATACCGTACGCGTCAAATATGCCTGCGACATTCTGGAAAACAAAGCCCGTGTGCAAGCGGACAAATACCCCTTTGTCGAGCAGGTCATCACCGACTACCATGTAGCCCTCAATGACCCCGAGGTAGACGCCGTTTGGGTACTCACCCCCAACTATGCCCACTACACCGTCACCATGGATGCCCTCCGCGCAGGCAAGCACGTCTTCTGCGAGAAGCCCATCACGATCAACTATGAGCTGTCTCGCGAAATGGCCGACGAAGCCAACCGCCGCGGTCTGATGCTCAATATCGGTGTGTGTAACCGCTACCACCGCTCGGTGGAAATGCTGGAGCAAATGAACCGCGAGGGCAAATTCGGCAAGCTGTACCATGTATACTGCTCCTTCCGCTCTCCCCGCTCCATCCCCGGTCTCGGCGGTGCATTTACCACCAAGGAACAGTCGGGCGGCGGTGTTCTCATCGACTGGGGCGTCCACTTCTTCGACTTGATCCTGTACATCCTCGGCGGCGCCAAGCTCGAAACAGCCACCTGCGATACCTATTCCGAGATGGCCAAGGATATGAAGTCCTACCGCTATAAGTCCATGTGGGCAGAGGACACAGCCGATATCGAAAACGGCACCAATGACGTGGACGATTTTGTCACGGGATACATCCGTACCGACCGTGCCGGCATCTCCTTCAACGGCGCATGGGCGCAGAACATTGAGGACAACGAAATGTTTATCGACTTCTTGGGCGACAAGGCGGGCGCACGTCTGCACTACGGCGGCAAGTTCGATTTCTTCGACGGTCAGACGCTGGAGACTACCACCCCCGAGTACGACATCCCCGGAATGTATCTGTGCGAGGACATTGCCTTTATCGAGTCGATCACCACGGGCATCAAGAGCCGCAGTCACATCGACAATGTGATCGAAAGCGCAAGGCTGATGGACGCACTTTACGAATCTGCCGATAAGAAGAGTGAGGTCAAGCTTTGAAAACTATAGGCTTTGTAGATTATTATATCAGCGAGTGGCACGCCAATAACTATCCTGCGTGGATCGAGGCGGCCAATCGGGTGCTCGGCACCGACTACCGCGTGAGTTATGCGTGGGCGGAGCGCGATGTGTCACCCGTGGATGGGGTGAGCACCGACGAATGGTGCGCCAAATTCGGTGTGACCAAGTGCGAAAGCATCGACGAGCTTTGCCAACGGGCAGATGTCATCATGATCCTTTCCCCCTCCGATCCCGATAAGCATCTCGGCTATGCGCGCGCGGTTTTCCCTTATGGGAAGAGAGTGTATGTGGACAAGACTTTTGCACCCGATCTGCGGACGGCGAAGGAGATCTTCGCGCTGGCTGATAAGTACAACACGCCGTTTTTCAGCACTTCGGCATTGCGATATGCGTCCGAATTGGCGGATTTTGCCGACGTGAGAGATCTGATCGTCACGGGTGGTGGCGGTAGTCCTGAGGAGTATATTATCCATCAGGCGGAAATCGCGATCAAGCTGACGGGGATCCGTCCGACATCGGTTACGGTTGTCTCGCAAGGCAAGCAACGTGTTTTTTCGGCGGTTGGTGAGGACAAAATGGGAGAGACTCGGAAGGTCACCTTCGTCTTCGCCCCTCCCCTTCCCTTCTCGATCTGCGCACAGGACAGCGCGGGGAAAGGAAAGTATGCGGTGATCCGTTCGGATTTCTTTGCGGCACTTTTGGTTAATATTTTGAAGTTATATGAATGCGGCTCGGCGCCGTTTGAGGGAGAAGAAACTTTGGATGTTATGGCGCTGAGAGATGCTTTGTTGGGAGAGATGCATGATGCGGAGGTGGCGGGGAAATAAAAAAGGGGGAGAAGCACTAACCGGAGTTAGTGCCGCATCAAAGTTTTTTCCTTCCTTGCTTCCCTAAAAAGCGACACTAACCAGAGTTAGTGCCATGTATGAGTTTTGTTCCTTCTTTGCATACCCAAAAGAAAGAGGAGTTGCTT
>JAZSPB010000179.1:0-3558 GCA_045537235.1 Eubacteriales bacterium | reverse complement strand
TCCGCAAAAACTTTTCTATTGCGCCCTTATTGTAGTTTGAGCGAACATAGCGGTACCCCATGGGGTGCAGTGTGTTCGCTCAAATTTTACCAAGGGCGCAATAGAAAAGTTTTTTGCGGAGCTTTTTTTCAAAAAAGCGACCTCCCCCGCGCCCGCAGGCGCCATGCGAAAAAATTTTAAATTACTCTTGACAAAGAGAAGGGAAAGTGATATGATAGTAGCTGTTTTGTGAAAGAAGGTGTGTTTTTTTGGAAATTCTTTTGAGTATTGCTATTGCACTGTTTGCGGGATTGATGATGACCCGCGTGATAAAGCCGTTGGGGCTTCCTGCCGTTACGGGGTACCTTGTGGCGGGTGTTTTGATCGGTCCCTTCTGCCTCGGTCTTATCGGTGTTGAGGGACTGGGCTTTCCGTCTATGGAGTATGTGGAAAAGTTTGGGCTGATCTCGGATGTGGCACTGGGCTTTATTGCTTTTTCCATCGGTAATGAGTTCCGTCTTTCTCAGCTTCGCCAAATCGGTAAAAAGGCTACGGTGATCGCTGTTTTTCAGGCGCTGACCGCGACCCTTTTTGTGGATATCGCACTTTGCGGCTTGAGTCTGATCTTGGGCGAGGATAAGCTCCCCATGAGTGTTGCCATTACCTTGGGCGCCGTGGCTACGGCTACCGCTCCTGCCGCGACGCTGATGGTCGTTCGTCAGTACAAGGCCAAGGGTAAGCTGACCGATATTTTGCTTCCCATCGTGGCATTGGATGATGCGGTAGGTCTTGTGGTTTTTGCCGTTTCCTTTGGTATCGCCAAGGGCATGGTCAGCGGCTCGATCGACATTTTCTCGATCATTGTCAATCCGCTGGTGGAGATCGTTGCGTCCCTTCTCTTGGGTGCGGTGATGGGCTTTATTTTCTCGGAAACGGAAAAGCTGTTCCACTCCCGCAGTAAGCGTCTTGCCGTTTCGGTGATGTATGTCATTCTCACGGTCGGACTGACCATGATGCATTTCAATATCGGTCCCGTAAAGCTCGGTTTTTCGCCTCTGCTCGCCTGCATGATGTTGGGTACGATCTTCTGCAATGTGTGCGAGTCCTCGGAGGAGCTGATGGATCGTGTAGACCGTTGGACAACCCCTCTGTTCGTGCTGTTCTTTGTCATCAGCGGCGCGGAACTGGAATTGAATGTGTTTACCGATCTCGCCATTGTGGGAATCGGACTTGTGTACATAATCTTCCGCTCGTTGGGCAAGTATTTTGGCTCGTTTGCCAGCTCGAAGTTTATGAAGTGCGAGGATTCGATCGTCAAGTATCTCGGTATCACACTTTTGCCGCAGGCGGGTGTGGCGCTGGGTATGTCGGTGACGGCAATGCAGCTTGGAAGCTATGAGGGCGGTCTGATTCGTAATATCATTCTGTTCTCGGTGCTGATCTATGAGCTTGTCGGTCCCATGCTGACCAAGATGGCACTGACCAAGGCGGGCGAGATCATTCCTCACGAGAGAAAGTCGTCCAAGGTGATCAACGCCGACAGGCAGAATAAGGTACAGTAGCGTTTTTACAAGGCGGTTTACCGGTAAGGCGCGGACTTGCTCCGCAGTAAAAAAACAATTCACCCCGACAGCTTTTTGAGGTCTGTCGGGGATTTTTTTTCGATAATTCGGTAACATAATTTTGGCGCACTTGCGGAATTTTCGCGGCTGCGCTTTTTATTTTTCTGCTATTGACAGATGCGAAAGGGCTGTGTTATAATAAATTATAATAAACCAGATTAATTGGTGTCTCGGTTGCCGTTACGAGGTTCTTTGCGGCTGCGGTCGGCGGTGCCGAAAACAACATGGTTTCCATTACGATCTTGTGAGGAGAGAACTTATGAAAAAATACAAAGCCCGTTTGGCAGCGATCTTTGCGTTGCTTTTGGCGAGCGTTTCGCTTGCCTCTTGCTCGGTGTTGGGTCTTGATAAAAAGGAACCCTCGGCGGAGAGTGGGGAGCATCGTCACGAATATCATCTGCGGGAATCCTTTACGAACGGCGTTTGCAATTCTCCCGGTCACCAGCTCTATGTCTGCGAGTGTGGGGAGCAGTTTGAAAGTCCCATTCCGTCGCCTCATTCCTATGTAACATTGACCGATACCACGGGATCGTACTTCAAGCACATATGCAAGCATTGCGGGGAGTACACCATTACCCATGAGCAAAAATATCTCCATGTGATCGATTTTGAAAACGGAGAGACGTTGGAGGAAGCAACAGAGCAGGATGGTGCCAATTGCTACCGTGTCGGCAAAGATAAGGGAACCATCGAGATCGTATCCGACGGTGACAACAGATGTTTGACCGCCAACTTTGCCAATTATTACATATTGGACAAGACCGATACCATCAAAAACGGCAAGGATTTTGTAGTATCGGTGGATGTCCGCTATGAAGTCTACGGCAGAAATGCACTGTTCTCGGTGCTCTGTCATACCGGCAAGGATTTTTCCTACAACGCGGGTCTTGTGTTTGTGGAGGAGGACAAGAGTCTTTCCTTTGTCGCGGACGGTGATCCGAGGTATCGGGAGAAGGTCTATCTCACGGACGAAGGGTATGACAACATTACCATCAAGGGCAACATCAGGACAGGGCTTTACGATGTGTATTTGAATCAAGTGCTTGTGCGGAAAGACATACCGTATGTTAAGAATAATTCTCCCAAGTTCGTCTGCATTCGGTATTTCGATGTGCAATCCAAGGTGCCGTATGTCGGGTATGTGGACAATTTAAAGATGTACGCGGCGGATATTCCCGAATTTATTATTGATGAGGATCATCTGGTTTTTGAAGAGCAATAACGCAAGGTCGGCACTGCGGTGAGCGATCCTTGAGAACGGAGGAAAAGGATGGACAATCTCAGAAGATGGATGGCGGCTTTGTCGGCGCTGGTTTTGGTCGTGTCGATGGGGGCGTGCTCGGAAGCGGTTCCGGGAGAGAGCGGGGAAGAGAGTGTCACGGAAACGGTACATCGTCATGAATATCACCTGGAGGATACGGTGGCGGGAGACTGTGCCAATCGTGGGTATCAGTTGTATGTCTGCGCGTGTGAGGACAGCTTCAAGAGCTTGCTTCCCGCGACCCACACCTACGAGAAGGTGACCGATACCACGGGGAATTATATCAAGACGGTTTGCTCCAAGTGCGGTGATTATTCGATCTCACGGGAACAGAAATATGTGTTCCATATTGATTTTGAGAATGTGGAGAGCAAGGAGGAGGCGGCCAATCAGCCTCCCAATTGCGAATATTACGGTCAATCGGGGACATCGGCAGAGCTGGTACGCGATTCGGACGGCACGGCTTTGGAGCTGGTGGCCAGCAACTATTATATTCAGGATATTTCGGGCACCATGAAGAGCGGCAGAAAGTTTGTTTTTTCCATGGATGTTATGTTTGAGAAATATCCTTCCGATGCGGCGCTGTTTTCAATTGTGTATTTCAGCAAGGGGGCTTTTGTTTGGAACGACGGACTGATCCGTGTCGGCAAGGGGGGAAAGCTTACCTTTGCGGGGGCAAGTCGGATCGTAGCCATG
>JAZSPB010000131.1:0-7094 GCA_045537235.1 Eubacteriales bacterium | reverse complement strand
CAATTTCTCATAAAATCTTGACAATCCCCCCCAAATGCATTATAATAAAAAGAGTAAGAAATGAATCGAAAGGTTTGGTCTATTCTATGCAGAACAGCGAACTCAAAAACTTAAAAGCCGTAGCGACCAAGATCCGTCTGGGCGCATTGGAAGGCGTTCATGCAGCAGCATCGGGTCATCCCGGCGGCTCCCTTTCCATCGCGGAGATCATGGCGTATCTCTACTTCAAAGAAATGAACATCCGTCCCGAGGAGCCCCGCTGGGCTGACCGTGACCGCTTTGTGCTGTCCAAGGGACACACCGCACCCGCCCTGTATGCGGCTCTTGCCGAGCGCGGATTCTTCCCCCGTGCGGAATTGGCAAAGCTCCGTCAGGTGGATACCTTCCTCCAAGGTCACCCCGATATGAAGATCATCCCCGGCGTAGATATGTCCACCGGCTCGTTGGGTCTGGGCATCTCCGCAGCTTGCGGCATGGCGCTGGCAGCCAAGGTGGACAAAAAGGACTATCGCGTTTATACCGTCGTCGGTGACGGCGAGAGCGAGGAGGGTCAGGTCTGGGAGGCGGCTATGTTCGCAGCCCATTATAAGCTGGATAACCTCTGCGTGATCTTGGACTGGAACGGTCTTCAGATCGACGGCCCCGTTACCGAGGTCATGAATCCCACCCCCCACGACAAAAAGTTTGAGTCCTTCGGCTTCCATGTGATCTCTGTGGATGCTCACGATCTTGAGGCGCTGGAGAAGGCCTTCGAGGAAGCTAAGACCATCAAGGGCAAGCCTACCGCCATCATCGCCCGTTCTGTCAAGGGCAAGGGCGTTTCCTACATGGAAAACAAGGTCAATTGGCACGGCGCGGCGCCCAACGACGAGCTTTATGAGCAGGCAGTTGCCGAGTTGAAGGCGACGCTTGCGGAAATCGAAGGGGAGGACAAGTAAAATGGCAGATAAGATCGCAACAAGAGAAGCCTACGGCAAAGCACTTGCCGAGCTGGGCGAAAAATATGATTTCGTGGTCATGGACGCAGACCTTGCAGAGGCCACAAAAACACTGTATTTCAAGAAGGCGTTTCCCGACCGTTTCTTCGACTGCGGCATTGCCGAGGGCAATATGATGAGCGTGGCGGCGGGTATCGCAACCACGGGTAAGACGGTATTTGCGTCCTCCTTCGCTATGTTCGCGGCAGGACGTGCCTTTGAACAGGTGAGAAACTCCATCGGCTATCCCCACCTCAATGTCAAGATCGGTGCCACTCATGCGGGTATCACCGTGGGTGAGGACGGTGCAACACACCAGTGCTTGGAGGATATCGCACTGATGCGTTCCATCCCCGGCATGGTGGTCATCAACCCCGCCGATGCTGTGGAGGCAAGAGCGGCTGTAGAGGCGGTGATCAACATCGACGGTCCCGTGTATATGCGCTTCGGACGCTATGCGGTGCCCGTGATCAACGATAACGACAGCTATCATTTTGAGGTCGGCAAGGGCGTGCAGCTCCGCGACGGCGCAGACGTTACCATCGTGGCTACGGGTCTGATGGTCAGCATGGCGCTGGAGGCGGCTGAGCAGCTTGCGGCAGAGGGAATTTCGGCGCGCGTGGTCAACATCCATACCATCAAGCCCATCGACCGTGATATCATCGCGGCGGCCGCTCGTGAAACGGGTGTCATCGTGACGGCCGAGGAGCACAACATCATCGGCGGTCTTGGCTCTGCGGTTGCCGAGGTGGTGGTCGAGGAGTGCCCCGTCCCCGTTCTTCGCGTGGGCGTGAACGACGAGTTCGGTCATTCGGGTAAGGTTCCCCCGCTGTTGGAGATGTACGGCTTGACCCCCGCGAATATTGTTGAGACTGTCAAGAAGGCGGTAGCCTTGAAGAAGGTGTGACCGTGAAGAAACTGTGGGCAGCGTTGTTGGCTGCGTGCGTGGTCTTTGTGAGCGGATGCGGTACGAATGCCGAAACGGAAAGCTCGGAGCAAGCCTCCGACGAAACGGAAGCCGAGAGCAAAATTTCGGAATCCGAAACCGAGGATGCCTCGTCCGATGAAACCGAGTCGAGCGAAACACAAACGGGCGATACCGAGACCGAGGAAACAGAAACGGAGACGGAAACAGAGACAGAGACAGAGACGGAAACAGAAACAGAGACAGAGGCAGAGACAGAGACAGAGACGGAAGACAGCGGAACGTCGGCACCCCCGTCGGAGAAGGTTCGCATTCTTTTGTTGGATAATAATAAGGACGGCATCAACGATTTCAAGATCGTAGTAGACAAGGACGCGGCATATCGAACCGAGCCTGTTTCCATGAGTCCAAGTGAGTGGGACGATCCTTCGGAGGACAGCTTCCGAACGGTGAGTCTTTACGATTTGAAGGATGGCGGAGAAAAGTTGGTTTGGTACAGCAATCTTTGTCTGGGATCGGCGCCGCGCGGCGGTGTTGCCCTTAAAAACGGCGGTGTTTTCTGTTGGTTTTATGATATGTATGAAACCGCAGGCGGCGTGCGATTTTCCATTTCATGCTATGAGTACGGAGTGGGAAATGCGTATGGCGAGATCTCTTACCGCCCGCACCTGAAAGCCGGCTCGTTTGTTACGAACGAGGTTCCGCTTGATGAACTGGATACCTTCGGAGAACGACATTTTTATTCCCTTCGGAATGCAGTCAATGTCATTGACGAAATGCTGTACGATGCGGAAATATTGTTGGACGTGACCGGTGTTGAACCAATCTTCGGCTCCGACGAAAATCGCTTTACCAAGTCATATTCCGATGCTTTTGATCACCGTGACTTGGTGGGAAGTCTTGCCGAAGAAAATCAAGACCGTCACATCATTCCTGCAAAATAACCATCATATCGGGATGCCTGTCGCCCCCCCAAGGGACACCGCAATGTTCGCACAAACCGCCAAAAAGGCGCGGAACAAAAGTTTTTTGCGGAGCTTTTTTTCAAAAAAGCGACCTCCCCCGCGCCCGCAGGCGCCCCGACAAAAATCAAATCAAAAAAGGATTCGGGGCTCCCCCCGATCGTTACATATGAAATTATTTAAAAACAAATTTCTCGGGATCCTTGTGGCCATTGCGCTGTTTGCCGTGGTCTTTTACTCGGTGCTTGGACTCATGGGGCAGGTCTCTGTGTTCCACAATGCACTGGGTGTGGTGGCGACACCGTTTCGGTGGTGCTTTACCAAGGTGGGCGATGCGTTCTCCGGCTTCGGTGACTATTTTACCGAGTTTAACCGATTGCAGGAGGAAAACGAGTCGCTGGCAGAGCGCGTGGCACAATTGGAGCAGGAAAACGCCCATGTAGATGTGTTGGAGGGCGAAAACGAGTGGCTTCGCAATATGCTCCGCGTCAAAAAGGTGCTGGAGCACTGTGAGACGGTGGAGGCCGAGGTCATCGGTCGCGAATCCAACAGCTATATGACCCTGTATACCCTCAATCGCGGCTCGATTCACGGGATCGAAGCAGGCATGGCCGTCGTGACCGACAGCGGTGTGGTCGGACGGGTGGAATCGGTGGGACTCAACTGGTGCCGCGTTTCCGCCATCGTCGAGACGGGCGTTTCTGTAGGTGCGATCTGCGCCAGAAGCGGCGCGCGAGGAATCGTGGACGGCACTCTCGGTCTTCGCGGCGAAGGGCAGTGCGCCATGAATTATATCAACGAATTTTCCGATATCGAGGTGGGCGACAGCATCATTTCCTCCGGCGGCGGCATCTATCCCTTCGGATTCCTGATCGGCACGGTGGTGGAAAAGACCTTTGACAGCTCCACCCGTACCGTCTCGGCCATCATTGAACCGTCTGTGGATTTTGGGACGCTGTCTCGCGTCTTGATCGTTACCGAGGTGGATATTGAAATGATGGAATCCATTGCCAAGGATACCTATGCCCCCGAGACCGAGAGCGAAAGTGAGAGCGAGAGTGACACCGAGATCGACGAGCCGTAACGCACAGCGTTTCGGTCGGGATGTCGGTTGGATATTAAAATATGAATATAAAAATTAAAAACAAGACCCAAAAAACAGCGCAGGCGGCGGAGATCGTGGCGCGGCTCAAGGAGCGGTACCCCGAGTCGACGTGTGCATTGGAATACGGCGGTGAGCCTTGGAAGCTGCTGGTCATGGGTCGGCTTTCGGCTCAGTGTACCGATGCGCGCGTGAATATCGTTTGCGTTGACCTGTTCGAGCGGTTTCCCACGGTGGAAGCTATGGCCGACGCGCCCCTTGAGGAGATCGAGGAGATCGTGCGTCCGTGCGGTCTGTATCGCACCAAGGCAGCCAACATTAAGGACGCGTGCCGAATGCTTCGTGACGAGTTCGGCGGCGTTCTGCCGGCAGATATGGATAGGCTTTTGAAGTTCCCGGGTGTGGGACGCAAGATCGCCAATCTGCTTCTGGGCGATATTTATCATCTGCCTGCCATCGTGGCGGATACCCACTGTATTCGCATTTGCGGACGGCTCGGCTTTTATTCCGAGACCGAAAAGGATCCCCACCGCGTGGAGGCGACGATGGTGCAGTTGGTGGAGCCGTCGGAGCAGAGTGATTTTTGCCATCGGATCGTTTGGTTCGGGCGAGAGGTTTGCACGGCGCGTTCGCCCAAGTGTCATGAATGTCCCCTAGCCGACGTGTGTGCGCGGGGGCAAAAGCAGAAACTGTAAAAAACGGCACCGTGAAGGGTGTTGAAAAAATAACATAATTTTAAGGAGAAGATCAATATGAAATACGGAATTCAGTTGTATTCGGTTAAGGGCTTTATGATGAATGATGTCAAGGATACCCTTCGTCAGATCGCTGAGATGGGCTACAACATGGTAGAGCCCGCAGGTTTCTTTGAGACCTCTGCCGAGGATTTCAAGGCTTGGTGTGACGAGTACGGACTTGAGGTTTGCGGTTCTCACTCCGGTCTTAAGAAGCTTGATGAGGACTTTGAGGGCACAATGGCTTACCACAAGACCATCGGTTGTCCCCTTTACATCATTCCCAGTGCGTCCACCGGTAACAAGGCATCGCTGGATGAAACCATTGACAAGATCAACAAGTATGAGCCTCTCATTGCCGAGAACGGCATGGAGCTGATGTTCCACAACCATCATCGCGAGTTCCTTCCCAACGAGGATGAGCTGATCGCTCATGTGGAGATGCAGAAGCGCACCAACATCAAGTTTGAGATCGACGTGTACTGGGTATACCGTGCAGGCTTGAATCCCATTTATGTGTTGGAGTCGCTTAAGGATCGTGTGGCTTGCATCCATTTGAAGGACGGCACCATGGAGCACGGTGCACCTCTCGGACAGGGAACCGCTCCCATTGCTGAGGTCGTTGCTTGGGCAAAGAAGAATAATGTTCCTATGGTCGTTGAGAATGAGCCTGTCGAGGATCGTCAGATGGTCGAGGCGAAGATGTGTATTGATTATCTCAAGTCCCTTGAGGGTTGATTCGGGTTGGAGTTTTGATTTTTTTTGGAGCACGCAACTGTGGAGGCATGGTTGCGTGCTTTTTTTGGGGGGCAAGGGATTAGGGGGGTGGGATTTGAAAAGAGGCGCTAACTATAGTTAGTGCGGTGCGAAAGGTTTGATCCTTCTTTGTTTGAGCGCTAAATTAAATTTAGCGATACATCGAAGTTTTTGTTCCTTCTTTGCATGCCCAAGAGAAAGAGGAGTTGCTTCGCACCTCCCCGAAGAAAAGGCACGAAAGAGGGGGGAGCTACGCCGGATGCTCCCCTCTCTCGACACACCCCTCTGCTTTGGGCGGGATAAAAAACAGACACGTTCTTTTGTAACTGCTCCGCGCGGATAAAATATATCACAGCGCAATTTAGGACGGGGTGCTGTGCCCCGTTCGTAGCGATGGGTGCGCGAGATCAACTTTTTTGAATAAACTAACGCTTGCCATATTGTTGGGAGGGGAAATAAAATAATTGGTTTCCTCGTTTCTTTCGGCTGAATTGATTTTTATTTTGCTTTCCAAATTTAGAAGGCGAATTTTTCAATAAAACGGCACTTGCTATATCGATGGATGGAAAAATAAAAAGTGCGATTTTCTTGTTTCTTTCACAAAATTGATTTTTACACTATTAATATTATGATGTATATTTTTTGCCGAAAGCAAAAGCAGAAGCAAACGAAGGTAAGGCACTTGCCCAAAGCTTTCGCGCGAAACGTAACCCAAAGGGTGACCCAAGTTCCCAAAGTTGCCGAAAGTAACGAATCAGATGCAAGCGAAGGAACGGCACTTGCCCAAATCTTTCGCGCGAAAGCGCGACCCAACGACTAAAACATGGCACCCCTAACCACGATGCGTGGCAGAGACAGTCCCGTTGCGAAGCAGTTAGTTTGGGGCGGGGAATCGTTATATCTCGCCCCCAGAGGGGGAGAGCCGTGAGAGGGGGAGATCAAGCGGCCGCTCGGCGGACGCGCCTTCCCCTCTTGCGTGCCTTTTCTTGGTTACTTCTTTGGGCAAGCAAAGAAGTAACGAAACAAACACATAGCACCAACTAGAGTTAGTGCCGCCTTTCTTTGTGCAAGCAAAGAAGTAACGAAACAAACACATAGCACCAACTAGAGTTAGTGCCGCCTTTCTTTGTGCAAGCGAAGAAGTAACGAAACAAACACATAGCACTAACCCCAGTTAGTGTAGCCTTTCTCTGGTCAAGCAAAGAAGCAACAAAACCTTTGATATAGCACTAACATCAGTTAGTGCCACCTTTCTTTTGGCAAGCAAATAAGCAACGAAAACTTTGACATGGCACTCCCCCCGGTTAGTGCCGCCCCCAAAAAAGCAGAGGATGCCAAAGCATCCTCCACCCAACTCTACTTTTCAAAAACGATCCCATCTTCCTCAATAACAAACTCCGGCGAAGCCGCATCATAAAGCTTCAAATGATCCACCACCGCCTTAAAGTCCTTTTCCCTGTCCAAGAATCGAACATAAACCTTCTCCAACCTCGCATCCTTAGACTGATAAGCGATCCCCGTTCTCACAGGAACCCCATTCAAATACACATCATAAAGACAGGAATCCAAATCCCCCACAACCGCAATGTTGTTGTACCCCTTGTCCGACAGCACAAGTCGGAGGCCAAGCGGTCTTAG
>JAZSPB010000019.1:0-5998 GCA_045537235.1 Eubacteriales bacterium | reverse complement strand
TTTTGCGCGGATTGCGGCTCAAAGCTCTATTACTGCACGACCAAGTACTTCGACGATAGCCAAGACTTCTTTAATTGCTCTCAATACCGAAAGGATACAAGCTCGTGTACGGTGCATTATATCCGTCAGCAAACGCTGATGAGCTTGGTGTTCAGGCATATCAAGAGTATGCTCTCGTATGTGCAGCAGTTTGAAGAAAGCTTTGTGCGTGAGGAAATTGAGAAAGCGGACAGAGTACGCGAACGTTCTATCGCAAATGCGAAGAAGGAGATTGTAAGCCTAAAGCAACGCGACCAAACCCTTGACCTCATATTCAAGCGAACCTATGAGGATATGGCAACGGGAAGAATTACCGATGCGAAGTTTGACCTTCTTTCCTCGGAATATGAGAAGGAACAAGCGGAGGTAAAGCGCAGAATTGCCGAGCTTGAGGATATGATCGAGAACGGTGAGGAAGAACTGAAGGATCTCAAACAATTTCTTGCCAACGTTCGCAAGTACACCGATCCCGAGGAACTGACCGCAGAAATGCTTAACGATTTGGTTGATAAGATACTTGTCCACGCTCCCGATAAGAGTAGCGGACACAGAAAACAAAAAATCGAGATTTACTACAATGCTGTCGGCATCATTAACCTGCCCACAGCCAAAGAGGACGATTGCATCGTGCTTCACGGCAGAACCAAGGGCAATAAAGAAGCCGTATAACACAGCAAGAGGTATTGTGACCCAAATCGGTCACAATACCTCCTACATACAAATACTTCCTTATGGGGCGGCAACTTCGGTTGGCGCACTTTTTGTATGCCGATAGGAGGATATATGAGCATGAATATTCAAAAAGGGTAATAGACATTACCGGCGTAGAACTTACACCCGGAGAGCCTACTGTTTGTCTTGGAAACGGCGAGCAAGGCTTTGAGTGTTGTTGCGACGAGTGTGACTACTTTTTGCTTTGTTTTCCCGAATTTGATTTAAAAAACAAAGAAGAAAATGGGGCAGCGAGTAAAGGTCATGTTTGATAGGTGTATAAAAAGGACAGAGAACGTAAAAGCTTATGCTCTTTTTTGGCGGAAGGTAATAGGGTGGAGGTGGAACGCGGTAGCGTGACAGAAGGAGTCCGCGTTTGCTGTGCTTGCTAAAGTATGGCATATAGACGAATTCACAATGCTATGATATTTCGCAATGTTATGATACAATAAATTTAATGAAACATTCAGCTCGATCATTTTTAAGTCGTTTCGATCGTCGTGAAGCCGTTGTGTTTGTTGTTCAATAAAATGGCATCTCCTTGACAAATTTATTTCTTTGTGCTATAATAAAAAACACCCAATTCAGCAGGGAAGAGAAGGCGAAGGTTATGATCTTAACCATTGATATCGGCAACAGCAATATTATGCTCGGCGGCTTCACAGGGAATGCGCTGACTTTTGTGGCGCGCATTTCTACCGATCCCGCGAAGACCGAGGATGAATATGCAAGTGTCATTTTGAGCGCACTGGCGTTGCACGGTGTGGATCGGTCTGAGATCGGGGGCGCTATTTTGTCGTCCGTTGTGCCTCCTCTTAATGCGGTGATGAAAAAGGCCGTCGATTTTTTGTTCGGCGTGGAGCTGCTTACCGTGGGTCCCGGGATCAAAACGGGGATCAACATTCACTGTGACACCCCCTCCTCGGTAGGCGCCGATCTGATCTGTGCTTCGGTGGCTGCGCATCATTTATACGGTAGCCCGTCGCTTATCATTGACATGGGAACGGCGACCAAGATGATGGTGGTCGATCGCCGCGGTGCGTTTATCGGGGTATCTATTATTCCCGGGGTTCAGATGGGTCTGAATGCACTGGCAGAAGGCACGGCACAGCTTCCCAAGGTCAGCCTTGAGGCGCCGAGCGCGGTCATTGGAAAGAACACCGTTGACTGCATGAAGTCGGGAGTGATCTTCGGAAATGCCTGCATGGTGGACGGCATGATCGATCGCATCAATGAAGAAATGGGCGAGGAGTTGCCCGTTTATGCCACGGGCGGTCTGGCTTCGGTCATTATCGGGCATTGTAAGCATGAGATCACTTTGGATGAGGATCTGGTACTCAAAGGGCTCAAGATATTGTACGATAAAAACAATTAAATATTCTGTTGTGTATTACTCCCAAGGGAGATAATATAAATTTTATATGCGTTGTACCGCGTGTGCGGACGACAGCAAGGAGGATTTATGATAGCAACAAACAAAAAGAGAGTGTCGACAGAGCAGATGGTGCTCTTGGCATTGCTCACGGCATTGGTCGCCATCCTCGCGTACCTTGGCGGGTTCGTGAAGATCTTCGGTTTGGCATCCATTTCGCTGACCCTTATTCCCGTTGTACTCGGGGCGGCACTGTGCGGTCCTTTGGCGGGCGCGTGGCTTGGCGGTGTGTCCGGTGTGGTGTTCTTTGTGACCGCTGATGCGGCATTCTGGATGGGACTCAGCATTCCCGGAACCATTATTACGGTTATGGTCAAAGGAATTTTGGCGGGCTTGTGCGCCGGTTTGGTGTATAAGCTTTTGGAGAAGTATAATCGGTATTTAGCCGTCATGGTTTCGGCGGTGGTTTGTCCTGTGGTCAATACGGGGATCTTTCTGTTGGGTTGTCTCGTGTTCTTTATGGACACGGTCAGAGCCGGCGCGGCAGGAGAGAATATGTCGGTGGGAGCTTATTTGATTATTGCTTTTGTCGGGCTTAATTTTGTCTTTGAACTCCTTTCTAATATTCTTATCAGTCCTGCTATTGTGAGATTGTTGAATATTAGGAAAAAGAAGTAATATAAATGTCAGCACGGCTTTTGGGCTGTGCTGCTTTTTTTGAGGGGATTTTGTATTTTGATTTGCGCGAAAACGTGAACCGGGCTGTGCTGCAAGCGGCTGTGCTAAAAGACCGTTTCTTGGGGAGGTGCGGAGCAACTCCTGTTTCTCTCGGCTCGGCAAAAAGGTAACACTCGTCTAGCGAACATTTAGTGCCCCATATCATTTTCCTCGCAAATCAAAATTCATAATTCTCCTCAAAAAAACGGCACAGTTGAAAAGGTGCGTACTCTTAAGGTCAGGTTTACCTACCGCCGAGGAAAATGGGGTCCGCAGATTGATTTTTTGCGGTTTTTATGCTGTAATAGGTTTTATGATTAACACTGTGCATAAAGGTATTTTCTACGATAAATCCGAACGATAATAAGAATTTGCAGGAGGAAATTGCTGTGTATAGAGAACTTATCGGGAAACTAATAGATGGGCATAATTGGGCGAAGTTACAAGAGCCTTGCTCTGAAGAACAAATTAAGAAAGCAGAAAAACATGTTGGCTTTACTTTCCCGGAAGAATTGAAAGCCTTATTGCGAGAAACGAATGGTGACCATTGGTTCTTGCTTTCTGCGGAGGAAATTGTCGCACAGGTAAGGAGAAACAGAGAGATTCTCGCAGAATATCTTGAATCGGACGAATTTGAAGAAAAAGTAAACCGCTTTATATATTTTGCATCAAATGGCTGCGGTGATTATTACTGCTACCGTGTTCTTCCAAATGACCAAGCGGATACATCTGCAATATATATTTGGGAACACGAGCTTTTTGAAACTCGTGAGGTAGCTAAAGATATTTGTGATTTGATAATTAAGTATTATAATAACGAGGTGTGATGCAGGCAAATTCCAATTTATCGAGAAACACCGGTGTGCTGATCGTTTTTATGTTCATCTATGACTTATCAATTTTCCTGACAAACACTGACTTAATTAAAGACATAAATATTTTGCCAAAAGCAACAAAGGCACTTTTGACATCTATATATCAAAAGCCTATGCGAGTACCTTCCGGGAGGTAAAAAAGCCTCCCTTGTGTAAAGGGAGGTGGCACGGCAACGCCGTGACGGAGGGATTGTAAAAGATTAGATTTACGCTAAAACAATCCCTCAGTCGCTTCGCGACAGCTCCCTTTACACAAGGGAGCCTTTGGTTTGTGCGGACTTTTTGCATAGCAAAATAACCATAATTTTGTTGTGGTCTTTAGTTAATACAAACGAAGTACTGCGTTTGTGTACACAAACAAAAAATACGGCATACCTCTTTCGAGATGTGCCGTGTTTTTGAAAACTGTCCTTTAGGGTACACCCTAAAAGCTGTGCCGTTATTTTACCGAATACCGTATTTTTCAATGACATAATCCATATCCTTATCCCCGCGACCGGAGAGGTTAATCAGAACCGATCCGGTACCCATTTGTTTGGCCAGCTTAATGCCGTAGGCTACAGCATGGGCACTTTCAATAGCGGGAATGATACCTTCAAGACGAGAAAGGGTGAAGAAGGCATCGATAGTCTCGTCATCCGAAATGACATCATATTTGACACGACCAAGATCATGCAGGAACGCGTGCTCGGGACCGGAAGAGGGATAGTCAAGTCCGCTTGCTACAGAGTATACGGGCGCAGGCTCGCCGTTCTCGTCCTTGAGCATGATGCTGTTAAAGCCGTGCATGATGCCTTCGGTGCCGTACTTGAGGCTGGCGGCATGATCACCGAGGGTGGGACCTTTTCCAAGCGGCTCGATGCCGTAGATATCCACAGGATCGTTAAGGAAACCGGAGAACAGTCCCATGGCATTGGAGCCACCGCCTACGCAGGCGACGATGGCATCGGGGAGATGTCCCGTCATTTCGATGAACTGCTCGCGAGATTCCTCACCTACAACACTCTGGAAATCGCGTACCATCATGGGGAAGGGATGGGGACCGAGAACCGAGCCGATGCAATAGATGGCATCCTTGTATTCTTTTGCATAAGCCTCAAATGCCGCGTCGACCGCTTCCTTGAGGGTAGCAAGACCGTGGGTAACTTCCACCACGTTTGCGCCGAGGATCTTCATTCTGGCTACATTGGGCGCTTGTTTTTTGATATCGACAGAGCCCATGTAGATGTCACATTCAAGACCAAAGTAAGCGGCGGCGGTGGCAAGGGCTACTCCGTGCTGACCCGCACCGGTTTCGGCAATGACCTTTTTCTTGCCCATGTACTTGGCAAGGAGCGCTTCACCCATGCAGTGATTCAGCTTGTGCGCACCCGAGTGATTCAGATCCTCGCGCTTGACGTAAAGCTGGACACCGCCCAAGCTGTTGGAAAGTCGCTCCAGATGAGAGATGGGTGTGGGACGACCTTGAAATTCCTTGCGAATGCAGCGAAGCTCCGCGATGAATTTGCGAGACTGGCAGATGGTGAAATATGCCTCGGTGATCTCGGCCATAGCCTGCTTGAGCTCGTCGGCAATGTACGCACCGCCATACTTGCCGAAGTAACCGTCTTTGTCGGGATAGTGCTTAAAATATGTGTCAAAATCGATTCCGTTGAATTGCATGATATTTTCCTCCGTAATATGTAAAATGGTTGTTGGTAAATGTTATTTTAAATGAAAAGATGTTGGCGAGAGTCGCCATCGCTTGGTCAACAGCATTGCGCGTTCCTCCGAAAAACAAAAATAGCCTCGACAGAATTTGGCTCTGTCAAGGACGAATAACAGGATCCGCGGTGCCACCTTGATTCACGGTTTGCCGTGCGCTTGTGGGTACAAACATACCCTTGGCAACTAACGTATGCCCCACGTTGCAGATACTCGGCATAGCCTTTGACTGCACCCTCCGCGGCCCATTTGACGGTCTGTTTCCTGCCCGATTTTCAGCGTCGCGGGCTCTCTGTGAGGTCTTAGCCGTCTTTACTTCCGCATCTGCGGTTTGTTTTGTTCGATTTTCTCTATTGTATCATGCCAAGATTGGTTTGTCAAGAGGAATCGCAAAAAAAGTTGAGTGTTGTGTCGTGCGCCTGCGGGCGCGGGGAGGTCGCTTTTTGGAAAAAGCTCCGCAAAAACTTTTGATCCGCGCCCTTGCTGATGTTTGAGCGAACATACTGCCCCCCATGGCGTCTCGCTATGTTCGCACAAACTCCAAGTCGGAGGCCAAGCGTCTTAGGAAGACAAGCTTTAT
>JAZSPB010000115.1:0-56157 GCA_045537235.1 Eubacteriales bacterium | reverse complement strand
CGACTCTCCCCCTCTGGGGGCGAGATATAACGATTCCCCGCCCCAAACTAACTGCTTCGCAACGGGACTGTCTCTGCCACGCATCGTGGTTAGTGGTGCCATGTTTTAGTCGTTGGGTCGCGCCTTCGCGCGAAAGATTTGGGCGAGTGCCATATCTTCGCTTGCATCTAATTCGTTGCTTTGGGCAACCTTAGGAGCTTGGGTAACCTATTAGGTTGCGTTTTGCGCAAAAGGTTTGGGTGAGTGCCACACCTTCGTTTGCGTCTAATTCGTTGCTTTCGGTATCCTTGGGAGCTTGGGCTCCCGTCGGGTTACATTTTGTGCAAAAGCTTTGAACAAGTGCCGTACCCTCATTGCATTTAATTTGTTGCTTTCGGCAACAACCATATAAAAATTCAAGTAAGCCGAAAGAAACGAGGAAACCACTCGTTTTATTTTTTGCCCAACAATATGGCGAGCGCCAGTTTATTCAAAAAAGTTAATCTCGCGCACCCATGGCTACGAACGGGGCACAGCACCCCGTCCTAAATTGCGCTGTGATGAATTGTATCCGCGCGGAGCAGTTACAAAAGAACGTGTCTTTTTTTATCCCGCCTAAAGCAAGAGGGGTGTGTCGAGAGAGGGGAGCATCCGGCGTAGCGATCCCCCTCTTTCGTGCCGTTTCTTCGGGGAGGTGCGAAGCAACTCCTCTTTCTCTTGAGCATGCAAAGAAGGAACAAAACTCACACATGGCACTAACTCCGGTTAGTGCCGCTTTTTAGGAAAGCAAAGAAGGAACAAAACTTCAATGCATCACTAAATTTAGTTTATAGCCCAAGCAAAGAAGAAACAAAACATCCGCAAAGCACTAACTTCGGTTAGTGCCAAATATTCCCTCTCCCCCTACCCCTCCCCAACGAATTCCGCAAAAGTTGTTGACTTTACAACTAAATTATGGTATAATAAGCTATCTATGGGATTCCCTTCCGAGAAAATCCCTCCAAAAAAGAAAGAAAATCCCCACCACACGTCGGCTTGGCGAATGTTTCCCCCTCCCCATGCCGTATAATTAAATATGAAAAAAGGAGATTTCCTCATGAGCAACTTTTTAATCTACACCGACTCCGCTTGTGATATCAAGCCTGCCCTTCTTGCCGAATGGGGCGTACAATACCAGTGCTTGACATTCCGTTTCAACGACTCGGAAAAAGAATATTCCAATGAAGACATGGACACCGTAACCTTCTACAACAAAATGCGTGCAGGCGGCATAGCCAAAACCGCAGCCGTCAATGTAGACAACTTCGTCTCTGCCTTTGAAGAGATCCTCAAGGAAGGAAAAGACATCCTCTTTATTGGCTTTTCCTCCGGCTTGAGCACTACCTATAATTCAGGTCGTCTGGCAGCAGAGCAGCTCCGCGAAAAATACCCCGACCGCAAGATCATCACCGTAGACACACTGGCCGCATCGGCCGGCGAGGGTATGGCCGTGTATCTTGCCGTCAAGAAACAGCAGGAAGGCGCTACCATTGAGGAGACCGCTGCTTACATCGAATCGATCAAGTTCAACCTTTCCCACTGGTTTACTGTGGACGACTTAGTCTATCTCAAGCGCGGCGGACGCGTCAGCCCCACAGCCGCATTCTTCGGCAATATGCTGGGCATCAAGCCTGTGCTTCATGTAGACAATGACGGACACCTGATCGCCATGTCTAAAGTGCGCGGCAGAAAGACCTCGGTCAAGAGCTTGGCTGACAAATATACCGAAACCGCCCTCGAGCCCGGAAAGGGTCCCGTCTTCATCTCTCACGGTGACTGCATGAAGGACGTGGATGAGCTGGCCGCCATCATCAAGGAGCGTCACGGCGCGGATGTTGAGATCATCACCGACGTAGGTCCCGTCATCGGCGCACACGCAGGTCCCGGCGTTCTTGCCCTCTTCTTCCTTGCCAAGGAAAGATAATCCAAAAAAGCAAAAAGGATACATCGATATGGTTGATAATAATAACAAGCCCGAAAACATGGGCACCGAAACCGAAACGCAGTTTCTTGACGGAAATCTGCTGGCCAAAATGGCGCAGGGCGGCGCAGCCCAGCTTCGCTCCAACGCAGACGAAGTGAATAAGCTCAACGTCTTCCCCGTTCCCGACGGCGACACGGGTGACAATATGCGTATGACCATCGAAAGCGGCATCGCAGCATTGGAAAACACCACCTCCGACGATCTGGCCGAGGTCATGAATGTCCTGTCTCACGGTATGCTTCTGGGTGCACGCGGCAACTCGGGCGTTATCCTCTCCCAGTTTTTTGCCGGCATTGCCAAAGGGCTTTCGACCTCTGAAAAAGCCGATCCCGCCACGCTCGGTCACGCGCTGGAATTGGGAGTAGAGCAAGCTTATACGTCTGTCATGACCCCCACCGAGGGCACCATTTTGACAGTTGCCCGTGAAGCGGTGGAATATGCGGTAAAGCGCCTGAATCCCAACAGCACCATTCGCAGTCTGTTTGCCGATTTGGTAAAGGAGATGCACGCATCCCTTGACCGCACCCCCGAGATCCTCACGGTACTCAAAGAGGCGGGTGTAGTGGACAGCGGCGGCGCAGGTCTGCTTTACATCATCGACGGCTTTAACCGCGTTCTCAACGGTGAGGACGTGTCGGCAGATGCGCCCCCCGTGGAAAAGCCCAAGGCGGCGGATATCGATCTGGATGCCTTTGGACCCGACAGTGTGATGACCTACGGCTACTGCACCGAGCTTCTCATCCGTCTGCAAAACAGCAAGACCGACGTGGAAGCTTTTGATGTGGAGCCTTTGAAGCAATTTCTCGCCTCCATCGGTGATTCGGTCGTTGCGTTCAAGACCGACAGCATCGTCAAGCTTCATGTGCATACTCTGACTCCCGAAAAGGTATTGGCGCATTGCCGCACCTTCGGTGAGTTTTTGACCATCAAGATCGAAAATATGACCGTGCAGCACACGGAAAATGAGGAGAAAAAGGCTGAAGAGACCGAATCCGACAAACCCGTAGAAAACAAAATGTACGGCATCGTGGCAGTATCCAACGGTCCCGGTGTGGAAGCTCTGTTCCGCGACCTCGGCACCGACGAGATCGTAAGCGGCGGACAGACGCAAAACCCCTCCACCAACGATTTTCTCGATGCCTTCGCCAAGGTACACGCCGATCACATCTTCGTTTTCCCCAACAACAGTAATATTTTCCTTGCGGCACAGCAAGCGGCCGAGATCTACGAGAACGCGACTGTGCACGTCATTCCCAGTAAAAATATCGGAACCGGCTATGTGGCCATCTCCTCTGCCGACCTCGGCAACCCCGACCCCGAAGCGGTCGCCGCCGAAATGCAAGAGGCCATGTCCCGTGTCACCGCCGGCTATATCTCTCCCTCCATCCGCGATGCCGATCTCAATGGCGTTCACATCAACAAGGGGGACACCATCGGTATCATCAACAAGGAGATCGTCGTCTCCGAGCCCAACCGCGCCGATGCCGCACACGCACTGGCATCCAAGCTTTTGGAGGACGAAGAGAAGTTCATGCTGACGATCTTCCGCGGCAAGGATGCCTCCGAGGAGGAGCAATCCGAGCTGGAAGCCTATCTTTCCGAAAAACATCCCGACACCGAGGTCTACTTCATCGATGGCGGGCAAGATATCTACCCCTTCATTTTCGTGGCGGAGTAAGCCGCCAAAAGGAGCCCCAAAATCATGGATAAACTACAACAAGCAAGAGAAGAAATTGACCGCGTAGACCGCGAAATGGCACAGCTTTTCCTTCGCCGTATGCGCGCGGTGGAAATGGTGTCCGACTACAAGCGTGAGCACGGTCTTCCCGTTTTCGATGCCGCCCGCGAGGACGCTGTCATCGCCAAAAATGCCGCTCGCGTGGAGAACGAGGATCTCCGTCCCTACTATGTGGAGTTCCTGCGTGACACCATGAAAGCATCCCGTCATTATCAGAGAAAGCGGCTGGAAGGTATGAAGGTCGCCTTCAGTGGCATTGAAGGGGCCTTTGCCTCGATCGCCGCAGGACGGATCTTCCCCGATGCCGAACGGCTTCCCTTCTCCGATTTCAAAAGCGCTTACGATGCCGTGGTTTGCGGCGATGCCGATGTGGCGGTTCTCCCCATCGAAAACAGCACAGCAGGCGAAGTGGCAACCGTGGTCGACCTGATGTTTTCGGGCAGTCTGTTTGTCACGGGCATCTACGATTTTTCCATCACCCATCACCTTGTGGGCACACCCGACGCCAAGCTGTCGGGGATCAAAACCGTGGTCAGCCATCCGCAAGCACTTGCTCAATGCGCGGGCTATCTGCGTGAAATGAAGCTCCCCACCATCTCCGCCGAAAACACCGCCATCGCCGCCAAGTCGGTTATGGAGGACGGTGACCCCACCGTTGCCGCCATCGCCAGCGAGGAAACGGCGAAGCTGTACGGCATGAAGATCCTCGCCCGAGCCATCAACGAAACGGGGCTCAACACGACTCGCTTCGCAGTCCTCTCCCGTTCGGCATTGCGCGAAAAAGGTGCGGGCAAGCACTCCATCCTTCTGTTTACCGTACGCAACGAGGCAGGCTTCCTTGCCAAAGCCATCAACGTCATCGGTAGCCACGGCTACAATATGCGCTGCTTGCGTAGCCGCCCCATGAAGGAACTTTTATGGCAATATTATTTCTATGTAGAGCTGGAGGGCGATTTGGAGAGTCCCGAAGGCGACTTGATGCTCAAAGAACTAAGTGACTACTGCGAAAAGCTTAAAGTGCTCGGTTGCTTCCGTTTCCCCGCAACACCGGATGTTGCCGAAGACTGATCCGCCTGCGGGCGGGGGAGGTCGCTTTTTGAAAAAAGCTCCGCAAAAACTTTTGATCCGCGCCCTTGCTGATGTTTGCACGAACATACTGCCTCCTACGGAGGTTTGCTATGTTTGCACACACTGCAAAAGGGCGCGGATCAAAAGTTTTTTGCGGAGCTTTTTTTCAAAAAAGCGACCTCCCCCGCCCGCAGGCGGTCAATCGTCGCCTAACGCGATATGGATCGAGGTAATATTCTCGCAATTTGAAATTTCCTTCAAGGCCGCGAAGCTGAAATTTTGGTGTTTGACTGTGATCCACGTCATGGAACTCCTTTTGATTTTTGGAAAAATGTTGATGGTTTCATAGTTCATATCCGCGAAAAACGTTTCTTTCATGGTCTTGTTGCTGTAAAACGTGATACGCAAGTGATCGCCGTAGACCTTCATCAACTCGGTAATTCCTTCTATCAGTGCTTGGTCGCTGTCTGCCTTACCGATGCCGCTTCTGTAAATCTCAAAGGTTATCTTTTCAAGAGAAAAGCCACTGACCGCGGTATCCAGCTCGGGGACGCTCTGACATATGCCTTCAAAAGCTCTCCGCGATGCATAAGAAAAATGGTAATTGCACTTATCCTCTATTTCAAGCGCAATCAACTGCTCCTTTTGAACAAAGATATAGAGCTTTTCGTTTTTTACGATGGCACATACACCGACCTCGGTAAAGGTATCCCGTCCTTGGTAGATATCCCATCCTTCGCAGCTTTGACGATAGGCTTGCTCCGCTTGTTCGCAGACGGTACGAAGCGCATCCCTCTTCTCTTTGGCCGATTCGCACGCGGCCTCAAGCTCATCGGTCAACAGCTCGCCGTCGACAATATATCGGGAAAGCAAAGTCTCGCCGTAATGAGCCACTTTTTCGTTATATTTCCCCTCTGTCCAAACCGTGCCATCGGGGGCACCCGTCGTATAGATCCGTTCGCCGTATTTAAGATACGGTCCATCCGTCAAAAGGGCATTGAGCTTACCGAACTCGCTATCGACCAGATCCAATTCCCTTTCCATATCATAGTAAGTTCTTCCCTCATACACAAAATGATTCAACCCATTGAACCCACCGTACCCGACTTTTATGGCAATATATTGGTCGGGTTCCATGCGATCCAACTCCGAACTTAACACATACTCCATCCCCCATCCGTTCCACACACCATCGGTTATTGCGGGACGACCCCCAAGATCAGGAAACCAAAGAATGTTGTCAGCGTCGGTGGGCAGTTTTGTCTCGCTACCTACAGGCGGTTCGCCGTTTATCCAATTCAAAACAGTCGGAACACTCAAACCGATTCCCACCGCCAAAAGCAAACACGCCGCCGCAGCTACCCATTTTCGCCACTTCTTTTTTGGTGTTACCCGTACTGTCTCTGCGCGACCGAGAAGATCCTCGTCGACTCGATCCATCAATTCCAAAAAACGTTGTGCCGTCATACCGTATATCCCTCCGATTCCAAATGCTTTTTCAGCTTTTTTCTGGTGCGGGAAAGGACTCTGAGAACATTGCCCTCGGTAAGACCAAACCTCCGGGCGATCTGTTCGGTCGAATCTACATAAAAGTAACGCCGAATAAAGATATTCCCCTCCCGCTCGGGCAAGGAGCGCAGAAACCGGTTGACCGCATCCATAAATTCCTGCTCCTCGATCGCAGACTCGACCCCGATCGCATCGGGAACAAACTCCTCGATCTCCTCCAATGCGACCGTCAATTTTCCGCCGCGCTTATCGCGGTTCATCGCCTTATACTTATCCAGCGAAAGATTGCGCGTGATCTTGGCCAAGAAAAGCCTTAGGCAGTTGGGCTTTTGCGGTGGGATCGCATTCCACGTCCGCAACCAAGTATCGTTCACACATTCCTCGGAATCCTGCTCGTTAGAGAGAATGTTGTATGCGATAGCAAAGCAATAGCTTCCATATTTATCCGAGGTTTCCGAGATCGCTTTTTCATCGCGTTGATTATACAGTTCTATGATCTGTCGGTCATCCATACCGTCATCTCCTTTCCGTTTGATCGGCGCCGTCACTCTATAAGACGACATTGAGGCGGAATTCGGACAAAATAATTAAAAAAAATGCTTCTTCGATTAACCAAAAGGCAGTACACATTTTATTATAACACAAAAGCCACCGATCAGCAAGCCTTGCGAACATTGAGGGACAAGCGTTTGCTCTCCGTTTTTTTGCGCGCAAAACCATTTTTTGCATAATTATTAATATAATTGTTAAATTTTTATTCATTTTTTCGATTTTCCGCGCCAAATGTGTTGACATGGCGAGAAAAAAGGAGTAAAATATATAGTATCTATTTTTAAAAGGATGCGCCTTCGGGCGCGGAGAGGTGGCTTTTTTGAAAAAAAGCTCCGCAAAAAACTTTTGATCCGCGCCCTTTTGCAGTGTGCGCGAACATAGCGAACCTCTATAGGAGGCAGTATGTTCCCTCAAACATCAGCAAGGGCGCGGATCAAAAGTTTTTGCGGAGCTTTTTTCAAAAAGCGACCTCTCCGCCCGCAAGCGTTCTTCTCATTTCCTTCGGAGGTACCTCCCATGACACTTACCATGGATCTTGGAAAAAACAGCTATGATATCATCATTGAACGCGGTGCACTTTCTCGCGTCGGTGAGCTTTTGAAACTCGATCGCCGCGTGCTTGTAGTCACTGACGACGGCGTACCTGCGGACTATGCCAAAACCGTAGCCGCCGCGTGTCAGTCGCCCGTCTGTGTGACTGTGCCGCAGGGCGAGGACAGCAAGAGCTTTGCCACCCTATCCCACCTTTGCTCGGTCATGCTGGAAAACGGCTTTACTCGCACCGACGCAGTCGTGGCCGTGGGCGGCGGTGTTGTGGGCGATCTCTCGGGCTTTGCCGCTGCTTGCTTTATGCGCGGTATTGATTTTTATAACATCCCCACCACGGTGCTGTCCCAAGTGGATTCCTCCATCGGCGGCAAGACGGCGGTCAATCACGACGGCATCAAAAACTGCATCGGTGCCTTCCATCAGCCCCGTCGCGTCATCGTCGACCCCGAAACCCTATCCACCCTCCCATCCCGTCAGATCGCCAACGGTCTGGCAGAGGCCATCAAAATGGCGGCAACCTTTGATGCCGAGCTGTTTGCCAAGATGGAACAGACAAGCCCTCTCGATATGATCGACGAGGTGATCGAGGCTTCGCTTCGCATCAAAAAGGACGTGGTGGAAAAGGATGCCACCGAAAAATCCCTTCGCCGCGTGCTTAATTTCGGACACACGCTGGGGCACGGCATAGAAAGCGAATTCGGAATGCACGACCTCTACCACGGGGAGTGCGTGGCACTGGGAATGCTCCCCATGTGTGCCCCCGACGTGCGCGCTCGACTGACCGCCATTCTCGAAAAAACCGGTCTGCCCACCACGATTCAAGTCGACCTTGACCGCGTGCTGGATGCGGTATCGCACGACAAAAAGATGGAGGGCAGCACCATCCACTATATCTACGTTCCCGAAATCGGAACCTTCGAAATGCGGTCATCGTCTCTTACCGATTTCCGCAAAATGGCAAAGGAGGCATGGATAAAATGAAGAACACCTTCGGCACAAGCGTTGCCGTTACCATCTTCGGTGAAAGCCACGGCGCGATGATCGGCGCGGTGCTCGACGGTCTTGCTCCGGGCATTGAGGTCGATGAGGACTTTATCGCCTCCCGCATGGCACTTCGCCGCTCGGTCAATGCCCTTTCCACCGCTCGCCGCGAAGCCGATATCGTCCGCATCGTCAGCGGTGTAGTCGACGGTCGCACCACGGGAACCCCCATCACCTTGCTCATTGAAAACGGCGACACCAAAAGCGGACATTACGGAGAAATGCAGACCCTTGCCCGTCCCGGTCACGCCGACTTTACCGCATACGAAAAATACCACGGCTTCAACGATGTCCGCGGCGGCGGTCATTTTTCGGGACGCATCACAGCAGGTCTTGTAGCTGCCGGTGCCATCGCCACGTCAGCACTGGAGAAAAAAGGCATCCGCATCGGCACCCACATCGCATCCTGCGCGGGAATTGCCGACCGCGAATTTGATAATATCGAAACCGATCTTGCCGCCCTTCATGACCGCGAATTCGCCGTTCTTGACGAGGAGCAGGGCGAAAAAATGAAAGCCGCCATCATGTCTGCCAAAGCCGACGGTGACAGCGTAGGCGGCATTCTTGAAACCGCCGTCACAGGTCTCCCCACAGGAGTGGGCGAGCCGTGGTTTGACACGCTGGAGGGTGTGCTCGCTCATATGCTGTTCTCCATTCCCGCCATCAAAGGCGTAGAGTTCGGCGCCGGCTTCCGCTACGCCGACATGAGAGGAAGCGAGGCCAATGACCCCTTCCGCGCCGAAAACGGGAAGGTATACACCACAACCAACCACTGCGGCGGCATCCTCGGCGGAATCACCAACGGAATGCCCCTTATCGTCCGTTGTGCCGTCAAGCCCACCCCCTCCATCTATTCGGCACAGGATACCGTCAATTTTAAGACCGCGGAAAATGCACGTCTTGACATCAAAGGACGCCATGACCCCGCCATCGTCCACCGTGCCCGTGTCGTTGCCGACAGCGCTGTCGCACTGGTATTGTGCGATATGCTTGCAGGACGGTTCGGTACCGATTGGCTTGCATAGGGGAGGTCGCTTTTTTGAAAAAAAGCTCCGCAAAAAACTTTTGATCCGCGCCCCCTTGAGGTGCGTGCGAACATAGTGGGACGCATTTTCGTTCTATATAGAACTGGGCTTTGCGGGGGGAGGTGGATCAAACATTTTTGTCGAGCTTTTTCAAAAGTGCGACAGATATTTTTGTGAAATGTCGCCCACCCGCAGACATCCCGAAAAACAGAAAAAAAGAAGGAACAAACCATGACCTACGGCCTGATCGGCGAGCATTTGCCGCATAGCTATTCCAAAGAAATACATAACAAACTGGCATCATACAACTATGAGCTGGTAGAGCTGACCCACGAGGAATTGGACGGCTTTATGCGTGCGCATGAGTTCCGCGCCATCAATGTCACCATCCCCTACAAGCGGGACGTTATCCCCTACTTGGAGTCCATCGACGAGCACGCACGCATGATCGGAGCGGTCAACACCATTGTCAATCGCGACGGCAAGTTGTACGGCTATAACACCGACTTTTACGGAATGAAAACACTGATCGACAGCATTCCGTTGACACTTACCGACCGCAAGGTGCTCATTCTCGGCACGGGAGGCACCGCCAAAACCGCCCTCGCCGTGGCCACCGCCATGGGTGCACGGGAGATCGTAACGGTCAGCCGCCGCACCACCGAGCGCACCGTCTCTTACGAGGATGCCATTCGACTTCACACCGATGCCGAAATCATCATCAACACTACCCCCTGCGGAATGTTCCCCTACCCCGACGGCAACGAGGAACGTGCAGGCACCCCCATCGACCTTTCCCACTTCCCCGCGCTTTGCGGTGTGGTGGATGCCATATATAACCCCCTTCGCCCCAATTTGGTCATGGATGCCAAAGAACGCGGCATTCCTGCCGAAGGCGGTCTTTTGATGCTGGTGGCTCAGGCCATCCGCGCCGTGGAGATCTTCCTCGACACCGAACTGGATCATTCCTCGGCCGCACGCGTCTGCAACGAAATTCGCGCTCAAAAGGAAAACATTGTACTCACGGGAATGCCGGGGAGCGGCAAGTCCACCGTGGGACAAATGCTGGCTGACGAGCTGGGACGGGAATTTCTCGACAGCGACGCCGAGATCGTACGCGTGACGGGCAAGTCTATCCCCGAGATCTTCTCCGAGTCGGGGGAACGTGGGTTCCGAGACATCGAAACGGCGGTCATCCGCGACCTTGCTGCCCATCATGTGGGTTGCGTCATATCCACGGGCGGCGGCGCCATTTTGAGAGAAGAAAATATCCGCGCGCTCGGACGCAACGGACGTATCTATTTCTTGGATCGTCCCTTGGAACAACTGCTTCCCACCCCCGACCGTCCGCTTTCCTCGGACAACGAGGCTCTGCGCCGACGTCATAACGAGAGGTACGAACGATATTGCACCTCTTGTAACGTTCGGATACCAAACAGCGGCACGCCAAAGGAGGCAGTTGCCGCCATCAGAGAGGAATTTTTCAAATGAAGCTTATGATCATCAACGGCCCCAATCTCAATATGCTGGGTATCCGCGAGCCGTCTCACTACGGACGCGAAACCTACGCCGATCTGATCGCCAAGATCGAGGCACACGCCGAAAAGATCGGTGTGGAAGTCACCTGTCTGCAATCCAATCACGAGGGCGACCTTGTGGATTATATTCAGTCGACCTACGGTGCCTATGACGGTATTGTGATCAATCCCGGGGCTTATACACACACCAGCATCGCCATTCTCGACGCGGTCAAGTCGGTGAGCGTTCCCACGGTGGAGGTTCATATCTCCAAGGTGGATGAGCGCGAGGACTTCCGCAAGATCAGCTACATCCGCGCCGCCTGCATTGCCACTGTTTCGGGGCACGGCACCGATGGCTATCTGGAGGCTATGGATCTGCTGAAAGCAAAAGGAGACGCCGTTTCTTAAGGAAGGTTCCCCCACTCTTCAAAGGAGGACCAAGCTGTTGATCCGCACTGCGCAAGGTAAGTGCCGAATCACGGTCAGAACGGCTAATTTCGGTTCAAAAAGGAACAATTGACATGACCATTACGATTTCCCCGTCTTCCCTTCGCGGCACGGTAAAAACACCCCCATCTAAAAGCATGGGACACCGTGTTCTCATCTCGGCGGGCTTGGCCAACGGCACAAGTGTGATCCGCGGCATCTCGGATTCCGAGGATATGCATGCCACAATGGACGTGCTCTGTGCACTGGGCGCCAAATGCGAAAAGAAAAATGAGATCGTCACACTGGGCGGTATCGATCCGCGCACGGTTGGCGATACTGTGGCTTGTTGTCGCGAAAGTGGAAGTACCCTTCGATTTTTCATCCCCATCTGTCTGCTGTCGGGCGCGACGGTCACGCTGTCGGGCAGCCCCCGACTCTTTGCAAGACCGCTCGGTGTCTACGAAGATATTTGCCGCGATCAAGGCTTGCTGTTTGAACGCGACGAGACCTCGGTCACCCTTCGCGGCCCCCTCCGCGCGGCAGAATTTCGCATCCCCGGAGACATCAGCAGCCAGTTTATCAGCGGTCTGCTGTTCGCCCTCCCCCTTTGCGACGGCGACAGCACACTGACTCTCATCCCCCCTGTGGAGAGCCGCTCCTACATCGACATGACGTTGGATACGCTCGCCGCCTTCGGGATCCGCGCCGAGTGGTGCGATGAGCTGACCATCTTCATCCCCGGCAACCAAAGCTACCGTGCCTCGGATGCCACGGTGGAGGGAGACTACTCCAATGCCGCATTTTTCTTGGCACTTTCCTCGCTCGGCATGGACGTCGGTCTGACCGAACTACCCGAAAAGTCCCGCCAGGGCGACCGCGTCTGCGTGGAATATTTCAAGGCGCTGTCTGACGGCACGCCGACACTTTCCATCGGCAACTGTCCCGACCTCGGTCCCATTCTCATGGCAATAGCGGCAGCCAAAAACGGCTGTACCTTGACCGACACCCGACGGTTGGCCATTAAGGAAAGTGACCGCGGTGAGGCTATGGCAAGAGAGCTTGCCAAATTCGGTGTGAAGGTCGAGCTTGCCCCCGACACCATTGTGGTGCACGGTGGGATGCTCCGCGCGCCGACCGCGCCCCTCTCGGGTCACAACGATCACCGTATCGTTATGTCGATGGCAACGCTGTGTACCCTCACAGGCGGCACCATCGAAGGCGCCGAGGCAGTTCGTAAAAGTCTGCCCGACTATTTTGATCTTTTAAAATCTATCGGATCGGAGATAACAATCCAATGAAACTTGACCGAAGTACAAGTATTTTGATCGTCGGTCTCGGACTTTTGGGCGGAAGCTACGCCAAAGCACTTACCAAAAAGGGCTATCGCGTAGATGCCATCACCCTTGACCGCGATTCTATCGACTATGCACTGGCCGAAGGCATGATCGCCGTAGGCTCCACCGAGGTCGAGCCGTCCCTTGTGGGCAATGCCGACCTCGTGATATTTGCACTTTATCCCAATATTTTCGTCAACTGGATCCGTGAAAACCAGCATCTTTTCAAATCCGGCGCCATCATTACCGATGTGACCGGTGTCAAATCACCCATCGTGACCGAGATCCAAAATATCCTGCGCCCCGATGTGGAATTTATTGCCGCCCACCCCATGGCAGGACGTGAGGTAAGCGGTGTGCAAAACAGCGATGACAGCATCTTCCGCGGTGCCAACTATGTGGTCACCCCCTCCGAGCGCAATACGCCCGAGGCCATTGAGCTTTGCTGTGAGCTGGGACACATCCTCGGCTTTGCCAATGTATCCACCCTGTCCCCCACCGAGCATGACGATGTCATCGCTTTTGTCTCTCAGCTGACCCACTGCATCGCCGTGGCACTCATGACCTGTCAGCACATGGACAATCTGGAGGACTATACGGGAGACTCTTTCCGTGACCTAACCCGAATTGCTCGCATGAATGACGAGATGTGGAGCGAGCTGTTCCTTCTCAACAAGGACGCGCTTTTACGTCAGATCGAACTGTTTTCCCAAGAGCTGATCCGCTTAAAGCTGCTTCTGCTGACCGGTGACCGCGAGGGTCTGCGCGACATGATGCGCCACTCCACCGCTCGCCGCGCCCTGTTTGATAAAAAGCAGTAAGCGAAAATACAAAAAAACAAAATAGAGAGCCCTTTCTCGGTCTCTCGCCGTTTCCCCGAACAGCATTTATTTTCAAATCAAAGAGGTATATAAAAATGAGTATGGAATTCATCAGAAAACTCCCCATCCCTATGGACATTAAGGCGCAATATCCCATGACCGACGATCTTAAGGAATTGAGAAAGAATCGTAACGAAGAGGTCAAGTCCATTTTTCGCGGTGAATCTGACAAATTTATTCTTGTCATCGGTCCCTGCTCGGCAGATTCCGAGGACAGTGTTATGGATTATATTTCCCGTCTGCGCAATGTGCAGGAGAAGGTATCGGAGAAGCTGTTTATCATCCCCCGCATCTATACGGGAAAGCCCCGCACCACGGGCGACGGCTACAAGGGAATGCTTCACCAGCCCAACCCCGAGGGCAATCCCGATCTGCTGAAAGGCATCATCGCCATTCGTGAGCTTCACATGAGAGCCATCCGCGAGACCGGATTCACCTGCGCGGACGAGATGCTCTACCCCGAAAACTACCGCTATCTCGACGATGTGCTCGGCTATTCGGCCATCGGCGCCCGTTCGGTAGAGAATCAGTTCCACCGCCTTGTCTCCAGCGGCATGGAGATTCCCGTAGGTATGAAGAACCCCACAGCGGGTGACATCTCGGTCATGATGAACTCGATCACCGCCGCCCAGCACCCCCACGCATTTATCTACCGCGGCTGGGAGGTCAAGAGCACGGGCAACCCCTATGCCCATGCGATTCTTCGCGGTTATGTGGACGACCGCGGCAACTCCTTCCCCAACTACCATTATGAGGATCTGGCGCATCTCGCCGCCACCTATGCCGCACATCCCGACCTTGCCAATCCTGCGGTCATCGTCGATACCAACCATGCTAACTCGGGTAAAAAGTACCTTGAGCAGATTCGTATCGCCAAGGAGATCCTCCATAGCTGCCGTCACAACACCGAGATCAAGAAACTGGTCAAGGGCTTGATGATCGAAAGCTACATTGAGGACGGCGCACAGAAGATCGGTGAAGGTACCTACGGCAAGTCGATCACCGACCCCTGTCTCGGTTGGGAAAAGACCGAGCGTCTGATCCTCGACCTTGCCGATCAGCTTTAATCAACAAAACCATTTCGACAACCGCCAAAAGCATTCTGTGGCGGTTGTTGCCTAATATAAGGAGGTCATTATGAGTTTGAGTAAACAGGATATTCTCCAAGTAAAAGCGCGCGGCTTTTTGCGCAACCGCGGCACCGATCGGTTTTCGGGACGCGTTGTCTCGGTGGGCGGCATATATTCCGCCGATGCCCTGTGTGCCATCGCAGAATGTGCCGAGCGGTTCGGCTCCGGTGATGTGATCTTCACCTCCCGTCTTTCGGCGGAAATTGTCGGCATTCCCTTTGAGAAGATCACGGAAGCCGAGCAATTCTTGCAGGCTCGCGGGCTGTCCTTCGGAGGAACGGGTGCCAAGATCCGCCCCATCACCGCCTGCAAAGGAACCACCTGCGTATTCGGAAACATCAACACCCGCGCCATAGCCGAGGCTCTTCACAAGACCTTTTATGTCGATATGGCCGACGTGTCTCTGCCCCACAAATTCAAGATCGGCGTGGGCGGCTGTCCCAATAGCTGTATGAAGCCCAGTCTCAACGACGTGGGCATTGAAGGACACCGCGCCGCCCGTTTTGACCGTGAAAAATGCCGCGGCTGTCGCGTTTGCGCTGTCAGCACCGCTTGCCCCTCGGGAGCGATCCGCGTAGTAGACGGAAAGGCCGATGTGGACACTGCCCGTTGCCGTAACTGCGGCGTTTGTGCGGGCAAATGTCCCTTTGATGCCTTTGCCGATCACAGCGACGGCTACTGCATCATCACAGTCGGCGGCACATGGGGAAAGATCCGTCGCGACGGCACGCCCCTCTCTCGCCCCGTTCCCACAGATGAGGTCATTCCCACGGTGGAAAAGATCCTTTTGTGGTACCGCGAGAATGGCTATGTCAAAGAGCGTTTGGGCGCTACCGTCGATCGCGTGGGCATGGACAAGCTGGAAGCTGCCGTGTTCGGCAACGACCTGATCCGCCGACGCGAAGCCATCCTCGCCGCCCCCCTTCTCACCCGTCCCGAAGCCAAATGAAACACGGTTCTGCTAAATTCGCGGTTTTGATCCTTGCCGTCGCGCTCTTGTTCTGCGCCTGCGGCTCGGTCGTCCCGTCGGTCAGCCCCGACAAGCCGCAAAGGGTAGCCGTTCTGCTGTCCTCCTTCGCCCAAATGTGGCAAGAGGCGGGAGGAACGGTGGACATTACGGTTGGAGAGGCGATCGAACGCGGTCTTGTCCCCGAGAACACCCCCATCGTGGACAGCGGCGCGGGAAAGACCGTCAATGTTGAGCTTCTCATCTCCCTCAAGCCCGATCTCGTCATCTGTTCGGCCGATATTGCCGCGCAGGTAGAGGTCGAGGCACTTTTGCGAGAGACAGGGACCCCCACCCTCCTGCTCCATGTGGAGACACTGACCGATTATATCGCCGCCATGAAGCAAATGACCGATATCACCGGTGACCGTGCGGCTTACGAGAACGCCGCCGCCATGGGTGAGCGCGTCCGCGCCCTCACAAAAACCACCGCACCGCGCTTTGCCGACACCGACATTCTCTTTGTCCGCGCAGGCTCCACCGCATCCTCCACCAAGGCCAAAAGCTCGCAGGATCATTTTGCCGCCGACATGCTCCGAGAGTTGGGCTGTACCAATCTCGCAGACGAGACCCCGCTCGCCCTCGACACCCTCGGCATGGAAGCCATTCTCGCCGCCGATCCTGATTTTATCTTCTTCTCGCTGATGGGCGATGGCACCGCCGCCGAAGCCAATGTGAAAGCGCTCCTTCTCACCGACACATGGCAAGCGCTCTCCGCCGTTCAAAACGGTCGCTATACCATTCTTGACCGCTCCCTTTTCCATTTTAAGCCCTGCCAAAACTGGGAAAAAGCCTACCACGCGCTGGTCGAGATTTTATCCGCTCCGTAATTTTCACCGTTCCTTTCTCGCCCGTCGTCTGCACAAAAGGTATCAAGATATTCGAGGTCTTTATGAAAAAATCAACTGCCGCCTATCTTGTTTTGATGCTCGCACTTCCCATCCTCGGTCTTATATCGCTGACCGTGGGAAGTGCCGCGCTGTCTGTCCCTGAGCTGATCTCGGGGCTTTTTGCGCGTGAAGGATATGAGACGGCGACCACCATCCTCTATGCCATCCGCCTCCCTCGAACCCTTGCCGCTTTGCTCGCAGGTGCAGGGCTGGCACTCTCGGGTGTGCTCCTGCAATCGGTCATGGGCAATCCTTTGGCAAGCCCCAACACCATCGGCATCAATGCGGGAGCGGGGTTGGCGGTTATTGTCTGCCTTTCTTTGGCACCGACTCTTACTCCCCTTGTTCCCGTTACCGCCTTTTTGGGTGCAATGATCGCCCTCGCTGCCATTCTCTTGATGGCCAAATGTGTCGGCGGCACGTCACACAACACCGTCATTCTCGCGGGAATCGCCTGCACAGCGCTGTTTCAAGCAGGCATCTCGCTTTTCAATGTTCTTGACGACGATGTTCTTGTGACCTACAATGCCTTTTCGGTGGGAAGTCTCGCCGGTGTCGGTCTGTCCGAGCTTATCTTACCCACCATCCTTATTGTCGGATGCCTTGCCGTCTCGTTTGCGCTTTCGGAGCGCATTTCGGCATTGACGCTGGGGAACGCGGTAGCCTCCTCTTTGGGGATCCGCGTCGTTCTTCTTCGCGGGATCTGCTTGATCCTCGCGGGTCTTTCGGCGGCTTCTGCCGTCAGCTTTGCCGGTCTCCTAGGTTTTGTCGGACTGGTCTCCCCTCATCTGGCACGCAAGCTGTTCGGTCATGATGTCCGCAGATTGATCCTCACCGCACCGCCGATCGGTGCTCTGACCGTCTGCGCTTCGGATCTGGCGGCTCGTACACTTTTTGCCCCCGCCGAGCTTCCTGTAGGTATCGTCATGGCCTTTATCGGGGCACCCTTTCTGTTTATCCTTTTGATACGAAAGGAGAAGGATCATGCTTGAATTTTCTCACGTCTCGGTCAAACGCGGAAAACATCTGCTGTTAAACGACATCACCTTTGCCCCACGCCACGGCAAGATCACTGCTCTGCTCGGCAAAAACGGGTGTGGAAAATCCACCCTTTTGTCCTGTGTCAACCGTCTGCACCCCTATTCGGGAAGGATCACACTGTCCGGTCGCGAGATCTCCGAGCTTCCGTCGCGCGAACGGGCACAAGCGATCGCCCTTCTTCCCCAGCTTTTGCCCGACACCCCCTTCACCGTTCGCCGCTTGGCAGAGCTTGGTCGTACGCCGCACACGGGACTCGGCGGACACTTATCCGAAAATGACCGCCGCGTCATTACCTCTGCCATGGAGGATGCCGAGGTCACCGAACTTGCCAACCGCCCCGCAAACACCCTTTCGGGCGGAGAAAAACAGCGCGCGTTTCTGGCCATGCTCATGGCGCAGGATCCCCCCACACTTTTATTGGATGAACCTGCTACCTTTTTGGACGCCGAAGCCGCCCGTTCGCTGTACGACCTTATGACAACACTCGCTCACGTCCGCGGAAAGACGGTTCTTGCCGTCATGCACGATCTGTCCGCCGCCCTCCGTGTGGCAGATGACATTGCCATTCTTGACGGAGGGAAATTGACATTCTACGGTACTGCCGAACAATGTCTCGCCGCCCACGCCATTGAAAACACCTTCCGCGTCACCGCCTATCCGTGTGAAGATGCCACGGTATTCTTCCGATAAAATCAAACAAAAAAGGAATCTGTTATGAATCAAAAAAGCACATGGCGAGCCGCCTTGGGTGCCGCCTTCCCCCATACACTGCCCATTCTCGCAGGCTTTCTTTTTCTCGGAATGTCTTACGGCATTCTGATGAAGGTCTCGGGCTTTTCCTTTGTTTACCCCCTTGTCATGAGCCTCACCATTTTCGGCGGATCCCTGGAATTTGTGGCGGCTTCCCTGCTTTTGGGCACCTTCGCGCCGCTCCAGACGATGGTTCTCACACTCATGATCCAAGCACGGCATCTGTTTTACGGCATCTCTATGCTGGACAAATATCGCGGCACGGGTCTCAAAAAACTGTACCTCATCTTCGGAATGTGTGACGAGAGCTTCTCGATCAACTGCACCGCGGAGCCGCCCCAAGGCATCGATCGCGGTCGGTTTATGTTCTGTGTCACATTACTCAATCAGCTCTACTGGGTCATCGGCGCCACCTCGGGCGGTTTGATCGGCAGTCTGATCACCTTCGACACCCACGGTCTGGAATTTGTCATGACTGCCATGTTTGTGGTCATTTTTCTTGAAAATTGGCTCAAAGAAAAACGGCATCTCCCTGCATTGATCGGCATGGCTTCGTCCGTTGTGAGCCTTCTGATCTTCGGTCCCGACACCTTCCTCATCCCCGCCATGATCGGCATTCTTTTGCTTCTGACTCTCGTCCGCCGCCCATCGGAAGCCGCCTTGACATCCAACGTAGGAGGTGACGATCAATGACACTCACACAAAAGATCATCACCATCGCCATCTGCGCACTCGGAACCATGGCCACCCGTTTTCTCCCCTTCCTCATCTTCCGAGCCAATCGCCCTACGCCCAAATACATTCAATATCTCGGTCGCGTTCTCCCCTCCGCCATTTTCAGTATGCTGGTCGTATACTGTCTTAAAAATGTATCTCTCCTCACCCCAAGCTACGGTCTCCCCGAGCTGATCTCCATCGCCGCCGTAGTCCTTCTCCACCTCCTGTTCCGCAAAATGCTCCTCTCCATATCCGTCGGCACGGTCTGCTATATGCTCCTTGTGCAGTTTGTGTTTCTGTGATCAGGGCGCCTGCGGGCGGGGGAAGTCGCTTTTTTGAAAAAAGCTCCGCAAAAAACTTTTCTATTGCGCCCTTGGTAAAATTTGAGCGAACATACTGCACCCCTTGGGGATCGCTATGTTCGCTCGAACTACAATAAGGGCGCAATAGAAAAGTTTTTGCGCACTTTCGAAGAAAGTGTGCTTTTCTTCAAAAAGCGACCTCCCCGCGCCCGCAGGCGCGACTTGAATCAGTCAAACAACCTTCCCTCTCGGAAATCGCGCCAGACATTTTCAAATATACCGCCGCCCTCGGGGAGAGGATGGACCGGGCGGTGAAAAGCCTCCGTTTCCAATGAGGTACCGACAAAACCGATCTCGGTGATCTCGGCGGAGTGTGCGTCGCCGTCCTCTCGGAAAGAAAACAGAGAATCAAAGGTGTCTACACGGTCAAGATAGATGGCAGATCCGCGAGAAGCACCGCCTCGTTCGCTGTAGGCCAGCATCGCCTCAAGGCAAAGCAACATTGTGACAAGAGAATCCCGTAAACGCATGACCTCATAAAGCTGCGAGCGGTCTGAAATGTGAACGGCATGGGGAAAGTCGGAAAGTAAATTTTTCACCTCGTTCGCCAGTTTTTCAATGGCGGCAAGATCGCGTATCGCCCCTGCCGAAGCGCTCATCGCCTTGGTGAAGCGGTGGCGAATCTCTCCCACGTCGGTACCACCTTCCGAAAGCAGTTCCTCGGTCTCCCGAACCAGACGGGTAACCGCACACGCGGCAACCTCCGTGAAAGCATCGCTCTCCGCCAGCGGCTCAAGATGCGCCGCAATATACTGTGCCGCGCGAAAAGCACCGACCTGACCGGCATTCAGCGCGCTGCCGCCGGGACGACGTACACCGTGAGTACCTGCCGCCTCGCCTGCGACAAACAGCCCTTCCACATCGCTCTGCCACCATTTGTCAACCGCAATGCCGCCATTGTTATGCTGGGCGCACAGCGCGATCTCCAAAGGCTCCTTGGTCAGATCCACGCCGCGGGAAAGATACAGATCATAGGCAGGCTGATTCATATGGCAAAGCCGCTCCACGGGTGTTCCGAAGCACGCACCCGTAGCCGAAAGATAATCTCTTGCCTCGCTATCAAGGGCAGTATAGTCAACCGCTTCCGCGAAGGACGGATTATTTCGATAATCCAAGTAGACCCGACGCCCTTTGATCGCACATTCATACCAAACCAAAAGATCAATGATCGAGGATCCGTTCTTGGCCTTGCGACAATCAAACGGCCATTCATATCCTTTGCGGAACAGCAGAGACAGACACTTGCCTTCGTCCTTGAAATATTCGGACAAAAACTCATATTCTCTCCCCTCGCCGTCCACCGAGAACACGCGAGGCAGCACCTGCATATAGGTGCCCGAAACATTCCATCGGGGTGCAACCGACGCAAGTCCGTATTGCCATTCGGTGAGATTTCGTCCTCGCGCACCTGCCGAAAAGGCTATACCCGATGCGCCGTTATGACACTCGGGATAGACCGAATCGGCATAGATCCCTGCGGGACCGCCCGTCGCAAGTACGATCGAGGACGTGCGCAGGAGCAACGGCTCGTGATCTGCATTGCGATCCAAGGTCAAAAGTCCTATTGCTCGTCCGTTTTTGTTGCGAAGCAGTTGGGTCACGAGCACTCGGTCAAGAATGGGAATGCCACATCCGCGAACGGCCGATTCAAGAGCCTCGGTCATCATTTTGGACGTGAGCGGTCCTGCGGATGTCGCGCGAGCATGAGCGTCATGGTCGGTTTTGTAGCCCACGAACTCACCGAGCGAATTGGTGGGAAAAGGCACACCAAGCTCGGCCAGATTCAGAAAGCCCCGAACGGAAAGCGCCGCCTCGACATAGGCGATATCGCCATCCACACAGCCGCCCGAGAAAAAGTCCCGTGCCATTTCGGTGGGACTGTCCGGCGTATCGCCGCTGATCCCCAATTTATAGTAGGTCTGCTTGTCCGAGCCTGTATTGCGGGATGTGCCGAGAGCTACTCCCTCCGTGACCAGTATCACGTCCTTGACCCCTGCGCGGTAAAGCCGCAAGGCCGCCGAAAATCCCGCGGCGCCGCTTCCTACAACAGCAACCTCGGACGATATCACACGGACATCTCGCCCACCGCATTTCATTATCATTTCTTTCATGCGCACCTCTTACAGCTTGCGAATATGAAGACCGCCGTCCACAATGACCGACTCACCCGTAGTGTACCCAAAAGTGCCGTCGGACAGTGCCACAACTGCCTTTGCCACATCCTCGGGATACCCCCATCGTCCTTGAGGAACCAAGCCGTCCGCGATCTTTTGGTCGTACTTCTCCTTGACCTTTTCGGTCATTTCGGTGTAGATGATGCCGGGACAGACCTCGTTGACGGGAATCCCTTCTCCCGCCAAACGATCGGCAAACAGGCGAGTCATCATGGAAACCCCTGCTTTGGAGATGCAATATTCCGCACGGGAAGTCGAGCTGGTGTAGGCCGAAACCGACGAGATGTTGACTACATAGCCGCGCGTCGCGCCGACATACTCTTGTGTGAGCATCTGATTGACCACCGCTTGGGTCAGAAAAAAGGTTCCCTTGGAGTTGATGCCCATCACATAATCATAGCTCTCCTCGGTCATCTCCAAAATATCGTTTCTGACCTTGGGGGCGACACCAGCCACATTGACAAGAATATCCACCCGTCCGTATTTCTGTACGGCGGTATCCAAAAGTGTCTTGCGGTCTCCGTCGCTTGCCAGATCGCCGCGAACATAGGTAAATGCCTCACCAAATCGGTCGAATTTATCCGCCACATCCGCGTACGGACGGCGATTCATGCCTACCACAAGGCATCCGTTTTCTATCAATTTTTCGGTCACGGCATAGCCGATACCGCCTGCCGCACCCGTTACGATCGCTACTCTCATTTTCATTCCTCACTTTTTCAAACAAAGTTGACGGTAAATGGGGGCATAGACCTCACCGTCGCGAACGACGCAACCGGGGGTACCACCCTTCTGCCGCATGATCTCGGTACACTTTCCGCAGGTCAGGCACAATTTCTTGACATCAAGCTCACCCGTACGGCAGATGTCCTTCGCCAGCGCAGGGTATGCCAAAGTCTCTCGACCAAAGCCCGCAAATTGGAAACGGTCCTCTTGAATATACGCTGCTGTCACATGAGGTGCCGCCGCGCCGAGGAAGGATATCCCCGAGCTGATGACCGGTGTCCCGGAGATCACCGATGCGACCTCGGAAATGCCCTCCAGCATCCGATAAACGCCGAACATGGGGGATTCCTCGGGGTCGTAGCCTCCCGTAGCAAAGGGACGGTTGACGTGCGGATTGACATACGGGTTGCCCATCGTCATATTGATCAGCGGCATTCCCATGTCCACAAGGGCACGGCACAGTGCTTTGGCCTCGGTATAGTCGGGAACGATACCCTCTCCCTCTCGGACACCAAAGCCATAGGGATACGGGAAACCGTCATAGATGTTCATTCGGGTGGTCACGATAAAGTCGTGGCTACAGGCATCCAAAGCCCCCTTGACCGACTCGCGGAACAGACGGGTGCGGTTTTCAAAATCACCACCATACCGTCCCTCACGGGTGTAAGCCGACAGCAGCTCGCAAAGAAGATAGCGATGACAGCACTTGATGTCGGCGCCGTCAAAGCCCGCTTTCTCAGCCAGCATCGCGCCCTTCACCAAAGACTCCCCTACGCGGTCGAGATCCTCGTCGGACAGAATACGGCTCTTGTCGATAGGGAAATCCTTCTCAAAAATGGGATTGTTATATGCGATCAGCGGAGCGGGGATGCCCTCGGGCTTACTGTAGCGCCCCGAGTGGGTCAACTGACAGATGACCAGGGGCTCATAGCCGTTGGTACGCAAGCAGGTCTCTTTGATATCATTGACCGTCCGAGAAAAATCCGACAGATTCTCCTCATAAATATAAAGCTGTCGGGGATTGGCTCGTCCTTGCTCCATCACGGCCGTTGCCTCAAACCAGATGATACCCGCCCCACCCTCGGCAAAACGGAGATAGCGGCGACGTGTCAACTCGTCGGGGGAGCCTTGCGGAGTGCCGTCACAGCCCTCCATGGCTTGATAAGCACAGCGGTTGGGGACGGTCTTGTTTCGTATTTTGAGAGGGGAGCGAAGGATCTCGGTGCTGTCGGCATAGGGCATTTCCAGCTCGGCATCTCGGCATAGGGTCTCCCACTCTTGCTTGTTATGCGGAATCTTGTATTTCACGGTGAATTCTCCTTTCGGATGCTTTTCAAAGATTGCACTATTCGCAATTCTATCCGATTCTAATTATACAACGCCTGCACGCAAAAATCTATATAAAAGTTGCGGTCTTTTATGTAAAAAGTCATCTTTTTTTTGAAATCACTTTACAAATCCTGCTTTTTATTATATACTGAACACACAAATCACCTCCGAATTACCGCCGTCGATCGGAATTCGGAATTGTGTAAATATTGCCACGGAGGTAGCTTTCATGGCAGGAATTCAATCGGTGACTCTATCAGAGGAGATCACCAGTCTCCCATCCCACACCCATAAAAATGTTCATCAGATCGTTTTCGTTCTGGAGGGGTGTCTTAACATCGCCATCAACGGTGCTCATTATCACATCGACCGACCGTCCGCTGTTTTTATCAGCCATTTGGAGCCTCACTCGCTCTCGGTGGAAGGCAATGTCTATCGCAGGATATGCGTCGATCTTTTGCCCGAAGCCATTGAACGGGATATCAAAAATGCAAAATTGATCTCCATTCTTTCCAATCGTCCCGAGGGCTTTTGTCATGTGGTAAACATTGAGGGGATCCTTCCCCGCCTTCTCCCCTTCCTTTTGGAGCTGGAGGAGCTGTTTAACGCACATGAGCGCGAATTTTTCGACAATATATCCGCGCTTTTCAAAAGTATCCTGATCCTGCTCTATCGCCATGCCCCCTTGTCTTTTCCCTTTGAGGAAAACAACATTTCCGCCACGGTACAGCTGATCAAGGAACGCATCGAAGGCGATCTGACAAAGGATGAGACGCTGGAAGAGCTGGCTGCCCACTTCCACATCAGCCGCTACTATTTGGCGCACTGCTACAAGGAGATCACGGGCTACAGTATAAAAAACTACCGTATGCTGTGTCGGATCGCCGCAGCGCGTGAGTTGCTGGCCTCCACCGCCCTCTCGGTCTCGGAGATCTGCGAACGCATCGGATTCTCCAACATGAGCAATTTTTCCCGATACTTCAAAAAAGAACTGGGGGTCTCCCCCCTCAAGTACCGCGCATTGCATCGAAGCCGTTAGTACTGACATTCCACGGTCACACGAGAAAGGAAAACATTATGAAAAGTATTTATTTGGTTGACAAGACGAGCGAGCTGGATCGCGTTTATACGAATGAAATGAGAAGGCGGTTGAATCAAGAAGGCGGTCCCGCTCCTTCCGATATTTTTTGCCGCGAGGATGTGTTGAACGCCCCCGAAAAATTCCGTGAGGTGGAATTTATTTTTTCCACTTGGTCCATGCCCGTTTTCAGCGAGGAAGAGATCGCCGTCTGCTTTCCCGCTCTGCGCGCTGTTTTTTACGGTGCCGGAAGCGTTCAGAAATTTGCCCTCCCGTTTTTAAAACGCGGCATATCGGTTTTCAGTGCTTGGGCGGCCAACGCGGTGCCTGTTGCGGAATACACGGCGGCACAGATCGTGTTGGCTTGCAAAGGATTTTTCCTCACCTGCCGTTTGACGGGTGCACATCGCCGTTTGGAGGCCAAGGAGATCCTGAAAAAATATCCGGGCAGCTTTGGCTGTAAGATCGGTCTCATTGGTGTGGGTATGATCGGAAGCATGGTAGCCGAGCGGCTGAAGGATTACAAATATGAAGTGTTGGCTTTTGATCCCTTCTGCTCCGAAGAAAAGGCGAAAAGACTTGGTGTTAAGCTTTGTTCCTTGGAAACCATCTTCTCCGAATGTCAGGTCATTTCCAATCACTTGGCCAACAATCCGCAGACCGTGGGAATGCTCAACGGCAAGCTGTTTGCTTTGATGAAGGACTCCGCCACGTTCATCAACACGGGGCGCGGCGCCCAGGTCGTCGAGGCGGAGCTGGCGGAGGAGCTGTCCAAAAAGCCTTGCGCCACGGCGGTTCTCGACGTCACCTATCCCGAGCCTATCCAAGAAGGAAATGCTTTATGGGAGATGGAAAATGTATTTCTCACGCCCCATATTGCGGGAAGCTTGGGGGATGAATGCCACCGCATGGCGGAATATATGCTGGAGGAATTCCGCGCCTTCCAATCGGGAAAGGAAACTCGCTACTCGGTAAGTGAAGCTATGCTCGCTACTATGGCATAGTGAGGAGATTTTAGTGAGGAGATTTTATTATGAGAGAACGGTACATTGATCTAATGGAAAAGGCACTCAGTGCCTACACGGACGAGCACATTGAGAATTATTATCGATCCGTAATCGAGGACGGGCTCAAGGAGCACGGATTCCCCCGTCTTGCCGCTAACATCGGTGTTTTGATCGCTCACGGAAAACGCCGCGATCTGCTGCCCATGTTTATTAAAATGATGGACGTTTGTTGTGAGAGCTTTCCTCGCGTCAAAGCTGCCAATGACTTTTCGGTGCGAGAGGTCATTTGTTGCCTCATGGAGCTTGAACGCACAAACGTGATCGAGGCGGAAAAGATGCTCTACTGGAAAGATCTTTTGCGTTCCATCGAGCCTGAGTCCTGCTACAACGTATACGCCACAACACCGGAGGATCCACTGTTCAACTGGGCGCTGTTTTCGGGTACCAGCGAATATCTGCGTCAATATGTCGGTCTTTGTCATTCCGAAGAATTTATCGATATGCAGATCGTCTCCCAGCTGAAATGGTTGGATGAAAACGGGATGTATCGGGATGACATCAAGCATCCGCCCGTAGTGTACGATAATGTGTCCCGCTACCTATTCTCCATGCTTTTGCACTTCGGCTACAACGGTCAATACCGCGATCGAATCGATGCCGCACTGGAAAAGGCGGGACGGCTGTCGCTCCTGATGCAATCGGTCACGGGCGAGATCCCCTTTGGCGGTCGAAGCAACCAATTCGTTCACAACGAATCGCAGATGACCACCATCTTGGAATTCGAAGCCTCGCGCTACGCAGCACGCGGCGATATGGAGACTGCTTCGCGTTTCAAAGCCGCTGTCAAAAAGGCGATCGATTGCACGGAACGATATTTGAATGAGAAACCCATCCACCATGTCAAAAACCGTTTTCCGAGAGAGACTCTGCACGGATGCGAGGATTACGGCTATTTTGACAAATATATGATCACCACAGCCTCCCATCTTTTCAATTCCTACCTGCTCTGCGACGATTCCATTCCCACAGCCAATGAATCCTCCCCGGAAGTCTACACCTTCCTTACATCGCATCATTTCCAAAAATTCTTCATGCGAGCCGGCGATTATTTTGCCGAGATCGATCTGGATGCCAACCCACATTATGATGCCAACGGTCTTGGTCGTGTGCACAAAAAGGGCGCTCCCTCGCCGCTCTGCCTCTCTCTGCCCGGTGCGGCACATCCCTCCTATCACATCGACGGAGATAGCACCACCGCCTTTTCCCTTTGCCCAGGAATACCTCAAAATGGCGGATGGCTTTTTGGCACCGAGCTCGGCTCTTATGAAGTGGTCAAGCAGGAGTGCTCACAAACCGAGGCGCGTGCTTGCCTTGCGTGCGTTATTAATGGTAAAAAGCTTCGGCTGGATTACAATGTCAACGAAAGCGGTGTTGACATTACGGTAATCCGAAACGGTCAACTCGCCCATATGCTCCCCGCCTTTTGCTTTGACGGCGAAATGCCAACCGAGATCTCCTTCGATGACCACAGCGTAAGTATCGTATATCAAGGTTGGGAATGCCGTTATACCACAAACGGAACCGTTGAGGACAGCGGCACTGTCGCTCAAAATCGCAACGGACACTATCGGCTCCTCCGTGCCGTCGGTCAAGACGAGCTTCAAATCCACATTGAAATTTCAAAGAAATAGTTTTTGCGCCTGCGGGCGCAGGAGGTCGCTTTTTGAAAAAAGCTCCGCAAAAACTTTTCTAATGTGCCCTTGCGAAATTTGAGCGAACATACTGCCCCCATTGGGGGGTTGCTATGTTCGCACAAACTCCCAAAAGGGCACATTAGAAAAGTTTTTTGCGGAGCTTTTTTTCAAAAAAGCGACCTCCCGCGCCCGCAGGCGCAAAAAACTTTTCAACTTTTTTTCAAAAAAGTATTGACAAACCGATTTTTATATGGTATGATACTCATGTTCCAAAGACAGCAGGTTTCCGTAAAAGCACTGCTTCCCTGCCGAGGACAGATTCGAAACTTATATGATGTGTGTTTGGGTCTTTCTTCGCGCAAAGCTGTGTCTTTCGGAAGAAAGATTTTTTATTTTACTTTTCACATGGGAGGTGAAAAACAAATGCCTAGCAAATCCATACTCGAACAGAAGCAAAAGCTCGTAAGTGAGCTGGCCGAGGAAATGAGAAACTCCGTCAGCGGTGTTCTGGTAAACTACCAGGGTATCACTGTGGATGACGATACCAAGATGCGTAAGGCTCTCCGTGAGGCGGGCGTTAAGTACAAGGTTGTCAAGAATTCTCTGACCGGCAGAGCTTGCGATGAGGTCGGCTTCAGCGACATGAAGCAGCACCTGGTCGGCATGACGGCTATCGCGATCAGCGAGAATGATGCCGTTGCTCCCGCAAAGGTTCTTAAGGAGTACTCCGATAAGATCGAGTCCTTCCAGATCCTTGCCGGTTACGTTGACGGTGCCGTTATCGACGCAAAGACTGTTGAAGCACTTGCAAGCATCCCCTCCAAAGAGGTTCTTATTGCAAAGCTTCTCGGAAGCATCCGTTCTCCCCTTTTCAAGTTCGCATACGCTATCAAGGCGATCGCAGAGAAGGACGGCGAGGGCGAGGCTGCTCCCGCACCCGCAGCAGAGTAATTCTCAGCGGGAAATTCCATCGGAATCGATATTCGTATTCCAATCACCGCAGGTCCGCGTGACCGCGTAAATCAAAAAACTTTCTTAATTTAGGAGGATACTAAAATGGCAGATATCAATGCTATCATTGAAGCAATCAAAGGTTTGACTATTCTTGAGCTTAACGATCTCGTTAAGGCTGTTGAGGAGGAGTTCGGCGTATCCGCTGCTGCTCCCGTTGGCGTTGCTGTTGCAGGCGGCGCTGCTGCTCCCGCTGCTGAGGAGAAGACTGAGTTTGACGTTATCCTTACCGGCGCTGGCGCTAACAAGCTCGCTGTTATCAAGGTTGTTCGTGAGATCACCGGTCTTGGTCTGAAGGACGCTAAGGATCTTGTTGAGGGTGCTCCCAAGCCCATCAAGGAAGGCGCTTCCAAGGACGAGGCTGAGGCTGTTAAGAAGCAGCTCGAAGAGGCCGGCGCTGCTGTTGAGCTTAAGTAATTATTACTTAGTTCACCGCTTCCCCTCTTGTTTCTCCCAAGCCGTTACCTGCTGACGGATGGGGAGATCCATGCAAAACCTTTTGCGGAGTCGTTTTTCGGCTCCGCTTTTTTTGCGCCCGCAAACGCGGAGGTACACTTCGAAAACACGCAAACCCTTTTGATCCACCCCCTAATAAAATTTGAGCAAACATACTGCCCGCCCCGGGGTTCTACTATGTTCGCACAAACCCAAAAAGGGCGCGGATCAAAAGTTTTTTGCGCACTTTCGAAGAAAGTGCTGCTTTTCTTCCAAAAAAGCGACCTCTCGCGCCCGCAGGCGCCCCTATGCAACCCAAAGTTGAATCCAATACGCTTTTTAAGTTATTGATTTTCGAAAAAAATTAGCGTATAATAGAGTTAGGAATACAAAAGGGAGGAAAATAGAATGACTATCGGTGAAAAGATCCGACAACTGCGTCTGAAAAGTAACGTCACGCAGGAAAAGCTGGCCGACTACCTGAACATCTCCTATCAGGCGATCTCAAAATGGGAAAATAACAACGCACTTCCCGACATTTCGCTGGTCGTCCCTCTCGCCAATTTCTTCGGCATCAGCACCGATGAACTGTTCGGTCGCAACACGGAGGCGCAGGCCGAAGAGATCGAGCAATATGAAAAAAAGGCCATGGAATTGGCCAACAAGGGATATGTAGCCGAGCAGATCACACTTTGGCGAGAAGCTGTACAAAAATATCCCAAGGATTTTCAGTGTCAGATCAGTCTGGCAAGTGCATTATTCAGCACGTTGCATTCGGGCAAGCAGTTTCGAGCCACCTGCGAGGAGGACACCAAGGAGGCCGTTCTGATCTGCGAACGTATCCTCAAGGACTGCACCGACAATCACATCCGCGAGTCGGCTTTGCAGATACTGGTCTATACCTACGCCAACCCTTCCCTCCCCTTTGCAGACGAATCCAAGGCTGAGCAGTATGCCCAAATGGCGGGAAGCTTTTACACCTGCTCACAAGCACTTTTGGAGCAAGCATACTACACCTTGGAGGGTGAGAAAAAGGCGCTGGCGGTAAAGCACAACAACAACCTGCAATTCATCGATCACATTTGCATGAATTTGTATCTCTGTGCCAACCGAACGCCCGAGGAGCAGATTTTCGCCTGCGAAACGGCTCTGAAGCTGTGGGAGACCTTGATCTATGACGGCAATTTTCTATTCTATCACTGTCGCATTTCCGACATTTACTACTACATGGCCGCCGCCAATGCCAAGCTTTCGCGAAAAAAGGAAACTTTGGAAAATCTAACCAAAGCACTGGAACACGCAAACCGATACGATGACCAGCCCTACGGTGAGCAATACTACACAGCCGCCTTTGTCTGCGCCGCAGGCAGTGACCGTTCAAAAAGCTCCAAAAATTACACCGAGACTCACGCCGAGTTGATTCGAAAATACATGAACAACTCCTGTTTTGACTTTCTCCGAGACACACCCGAATTTTCAGTATTACAAAAATCGCCTGAGGGCGAGGGGAGGTCGCTTTTTTGAAAGAAAAGCAGCACTTTCTTCGAAAGTGCGCAAAAAACTTTTGATCCGCCCCCTGCTGTATGTTGGCGCGAACATTTCGAAAACCCGTGGAGGGCTGTGTGTTCGCTCTAACTTAAAGCAGGGGGCGGATCAAAAGTTTTGGTCGTTTTCGAAGAAAGTGTGCTTTTCTTCACCCCGTCCGTAGGCGGTTTTACATAAATATACAGAGCAGGATGGGAAAGAATATGGCGGGGACGTAATTCATCAGTTTGATTTTGGTCACACCGAGCAGGTTGAGACCGATGCCTATGATAAGCAATGAGCCGACGGCGCTCATTTCGGTGATGACCTCTGCTGTGAGTAGCGGTTGCATCCAACCGGCAAGAAGGGTGATGGCTCCTTGGTAGATTAAGATCGCCACCGAGGACAGCATAACACCAAAGCCCATCGAAGAGGCAAAAACCACGGCAGAAACGCAGTCGATGAGGGATTTGGCATACAGTGTTGCGTGCTTACCCGCCAGACCGCTTTCCAAAGAGCCGGTTACCGCCATGGCACCAACGCAAAACAGAAGGCTGGCACTGATAAAACCTTGAGAAACATCTCCGAATCGGCTCCCCAACTTTCTCCCCAGCCAATCGCCCAATCGATTGATCTTGGCATCCAAGTCAAGTAGTGTGCCGATGAGTGTGCCCAAGGCCATGGACAAGATCGCCACCAAAATTTTTTGTGTTTGAATCGCTCCCTGTATGCCGACCAGCAACACGCACAGTCCCACGCCCGTCATGATAGATGACGATACTTTACTTCCCAATGACTCGCCATCGGTCTTTTTATGCCCCAGACGAGCGGTAATATAGTGGATAACCAATCCCACCAATGCTCCTCCGCAGACGGCAAGTGCATTGACGATGGTTCCCCAAAGTCCGAATTTTTCCATGATCTCTCTTTCTAAAGCAAAACGGACAAGCGACCGAGAAGCCCTTGCCCGTTTGTTATTTTTATCCTAAATAATGACCGAGTACACAAGCTGTTGAGGTTCGTCCCCAGCTATTCATTTGAATATAAGGGCTTTCCTCTTTGTTTGCCAATGCTCCCACGGGAAGGATCGGCTCTTGCAGCTCTTCGATTTTATCAATACTACCGTCAAGATATGCCAAGATACGGTCTTGCGCACTCAAAAGACGTTCATGCAAGCCACCCAGCCGCAGTTCTTGAACCGCAAAGCCGTACGTCTTGTTTTCATCATACCACTGAGCACGGAAATTGACCTTAAACTGTTCGAGCAGCTCTATGATCTTGGGGATCTCCTCCTTGGCAATGACCTCCATAGTTGCCTTATCGCCTGCCAAATAGGCCTCGCGAAGACGAACCGTAAAGTCACATTTATGTACCAAAAGGCGACACAGAGAGCCAAGTGTAGCATACAGCTTACCAAAGTTTTTATCGTCGGCCTTAGCCATCAGAGTCTCCGCATGAGTGCGGTAAGCATCCGGCGCTGTGGTGGCATCCAAATGCGCGTCCAACAGGCCTTCGATGGGGTCATTGAACAGCAGATACTTGGAAGGCGAACATACTTTAAGAGCAGGATCGATACCGGGAAGCTGATCGGGAAGATCAAGCATCTTCAAGTCATCAAACGAAACATCAAAGCACTCAAGGCTTCGTGCGGCAATATCGCCTTCGTTGTCATATCCCTTCTCTGCCCAGTAAAGCATGGTGGGAAGCACCGAGAATTGAGAGGCCTCGGCACCGTCATCGCCCCAACCGGTCACGATCATATCATTGATGCCGCCATCAAGACAAGCTTCGATCTGCGCGGGGGAAACCGACAGCGATTTGGCATTGTGCGGTGCCATACCCGACCACTTCCAAGCGCCACCCGCAAAGGCTACGGGACGGTTAAACTGCTTGTGGCAATGCACCATGTGCGAAAGTAATTTTTTATCTTTATTATAATAGTCCCAATAAATGAGGGTCAATCCTTCGGGAACCTTGGACATGACCTCGGGAGTGATCTCGCCCGATGACACATAGTATCCGCCATTGAACTGCATACGGAAGAACATATCACTCCAAATCATGGGGGCAAAGCCATTTTCACGGCAAAGAGCGACCACGCGTTCAAGATGCTCCAGCATGATTTCGGAGGATTTTTTGTATCCGTTCTTGGAAAGATACTTGCCGAGTCCCAAGGCATGCGCTTCGTCCATACCCAAATTGATGCGGCGGCTTCGGAAGCACGACGCGCAGGATTTGAGCGCGGCATCGATCAACGCATAGGTCTTTTCGTGACCCACGAGCAAGATATCTCGGGTATCGTTGATCTCACCGAATCCCGGCCAACGGAAAATGGCATTCAAATGCGCCAACGCTTGGATACACGGAATCAGCTCGATACCGAACATATCCGCATAGTCATCCAATTCACGAAGCTCGTCCTGCGAGAATCTTCCGCGCATACGACCAAAATAAGGGTATTCGGGAATCTCGTAGGTATCCTCGGTATACAGCATCATGGAATCATAACCCATGAGTGCCAAATATCGGATCATGCGTTTGCAGGACTTGACATTGAACACGGCATTTCGCGACATATCCGCCATATAGCACAGCATATGAAATTGACCGTTCTGCCGCACATCGGTGCCTGAAAGCACACGCCCGATCATGGACAGTGCGCGATAAAACTCGCTGTCAGCACGATATGTGATACGAACACCGTCGCCATCCTTGGCTACGACAAGCTCATCGCCGCGACTTACCGAAACGGGGATCCCGTCCGCAGCAAGCTCGATGGAAAGCTGGGGCGCGATCTCGGAAAGCCCGACCTGCATTTTTTTATCAAGGCCGCTAAATTGAAGTTTCATCATGATTTTTCCCTCCAACTTTTTTTGCCATTATATCACATCACCACGACGTGTGTCTATGTGTTTTTGCACAATCCGTCTTTGAATTTGCACAAATTATCTTCTTCTGAAAACTTCCCAAAGATTGTCAAAATTCACGCCCTTATCTACCTTTTCGTCCTTGGGCTCCTCCTGAACGGGGGCGGGTGCAGGCTCCTCGATCTCCTGTGCAACAGGCTCCTCGGAAACGGGAATCGGGTCGGGAACGGGTGCGGGTGCAGGTGCCGGAGCAGGGGCAGGGGCAGGAGCCGGAGTAGGTGCAGGTGCCGGTGCCGAAGCAGGTGCAGGTGCATACCGAACCTCTACGGGACGCTGTACGGAATATTCTACGGTTCTGATAGGTTCTTGCACGGGTTGAGCATAAGAAGGCTCCTCCGTTTTCTTATCAAAGCCGGTAGCGATGATGGTAATGCGGATCTCGTCATCCAAGCTGTCATCAAAGGCAACACCCCAGATAACATTGGCATCGGGGCTGGCTTCGTTGGACACCATGGTTGCGGCAAGATCTACATCCTCAAGACCAACCTCGGGAGAGGCGGAAATATTGATCAGAATACCGGTTGCGCCCTTGATGGAGGTTTCAAGCAAGGGGCTGGAAATGGCCTTCTTAGCTGCCTGCTCTGCCTTGTCCTTACCCGTTGCGCTACCTACGCCCATGTGCGCATAGCCTGCGTTGCTCATAACCGAGGTAACATCAGCAAAGTCAAGGTTGATGAAGCCGGGGACATTAATCAGCTCGGAAATACTCTGTACACCGCGGCGAAGTACATCATCCGCCACCTCAAATGCATTGGCAAGGGTGATTCGAGTATCCGATACCTGCTTCAATCTCTCGTTGGGGATGACGACCAATGCGTCAACATACTGGCGAAGCTCGGTAATTCCGGCATCCGCCTGGATCATTCTTCTCTTTCCTTCAAAAGCAAAGGGTTTGGTGACGATGGCGACCGTGAGGATATCCATCTCTCTTGCGGCGCGTGCCACAATGGGAGCCGCTCCGGTTCCGGTTCCTCCGCCCATACCTGCGGTGACGAACACCATGTCGGCACCCGAAAGCATTTCCTTGATCTCTTGGATCGACTCCTCTGCGGAGCGCGCACCAATGTCGGGATTGGCTCCTGCGCCAAAGCCCTTGGTGATCTTCTCACCGATAACCAACTGGTTGGGGGCATCCGACTTGCGGAGCACCTGACGGTCGGTGTTGACTGCAATAAACTCAACGCCCTTGATATTCGCCTCGATCATACGGTTGACTGCGTTATTTCCGCCGCCGCCTACACCTATGACCTTAATGTTTACACCATTCTCAAAGACGTCATCATGTTCAAATATCATGGTAGTACCTCCGAAAAAATTTTCATCCGAAGTGAAACGGGACTATCATCCAAATTACACATCTATATATACTTATATAATAATATATTTTTTGAATATTTGCAATACCTTTTTGCAATTTTCTTTCGTTTTTTTTGCTTTTTTGCAAAATTTGGGGCGCCTGCGGGCGCGAGAGGTCGCTTTTTTGAAAGAAAAGCAGCACTTTCTTCGAAAGTGCGCAAAAAACTTTTGATCCGCGCCCTTTTGGAAGTTTGAGCGAACACAGCTTTACCCCGTGGGGGCAGTATGTTCGCGCTCACTGTGTTAAGGGTGCGGATCAATGGGGTTTATGCACTTTCGAGGGGAAGCGGCTTTAGGTAAAGGTGCATTGCTTACTTCTTCGCCAGATTCATCAACTCTTTGAAAATGCGCTCATTGGCATCACGATCGGCAAAGGCTGTGATGGCAACTTCCTGCGCTTTTTGTTTTTCGGTATCGTAAAGAAGGGTTTCCAAGGTTTTCCACAGAAGGTCGACATCCAGTTCGGATTCTTGGAGCAGGCAGACTGCTCCTGCATCGGCCAACACCTTGGCATTTTTATATTGGTGATTGTCTACCACATTGGGAGACGGGATCATGACACAAGCTTTGCCCATCATGGACAGCTCGGATACTGTCATGGCTCCGGCACGGCAGATCACCACATCGGCCGCCGCCATAAATGCGGGCATATCATAAATATATTCAAGCAAGCGGATATTGGGGCATTTTGCCAAGCCCATCTCATCAAATCTCGCCTTGGTATTCGCGTAGTCTCTCGTGCCGGCGGCATGAATGAATATGACCTCTCGGTGAGAAGCCACATATTTCTTCATCACATCCACGGCAATTTGATTCAAAAATTCCGCGCCTCCGCTTCCGCCGTAGGACAGTACGCAAAGCGCATCTTTCGGGATATCACACTTTGCTCTTGCCGCATCTTTTTCCATGCTTGAGAAGCCGCCTGCAAGGGGGTTTCCGACGCGCACTATTTTATCTTTTTTTGACAGGTATTCAGATGTTTTATCGAAATTTGTCAGTATTTTGTCAACACTTTTTTGCAGCCTTTTAACCGCCATTCCCGGGATGGCGTTCGACTCATGAACAGCGCACGGAATTCCAAGCAGAGAAGCGCCCTTGAGAACCGGCCAACAAGCATATCCGCCTGTCCCCACCACCACATCGGGCGCAAATTCACGAATGACCTTTTTGGCAGCATAAGGGGAGATAAGGGCGCGGAATGCCGCACGAATATTGGCGGGAGACAAGGATCTTCGAATCCCCTCGGACTCGACGAATTTCAACTCATACCCGGCTCTGGGCACGAGCTCGCTCTCCTTGCCGTGCTTGGTGCCGACAAACAAGATTTCGGCATCGGGAATATTGGCTTTGATGGTATTGGCAATGGCGATGGCGGGATTGATATGACCTCCCGTACCGCCGCAAGTCATAAGTACACGCATAAGAAATATCCTTTCCGAGATTTATTTTCCTTATTTTTTTAACCGACTGTAGCGCGACAGATTGAGGATAATGCCCATCTCAAAGATCTGAAGCGCGAGAGATGTGCCGCCCGAACTGAAAAACGGGAGTGAAATGCCCGTATTGGGCATAGAATTGGTGACCACTGCAATATTTAGGATCACTTGAATGGCCAGTTTAATGACCAGCCCCAAAACCACAAGGCAGGAGAACCGATCCGACAGCCGCGATGCGATCTTGAAGCCGCGCACCACCAACAGTGCGAACAGGACGATGACCGCCAGCGCGCCCAAGAAGCCCAGCTCCTCGCAGATGATGGTAAAAACGAAGTCATTCTGCGGTTGAGAAACGTAGCCGTATTTTTGGCGGCTCCCAAACAGACCGACACCGAAAATGCCGCCCGATCCTATGGCATAAAGACCTTGCAAGGTTTGCCATGCCTCACCCAATGGGTTCACCGTATCAATATTGAGCCATGTGTGGACACGGGTCTGGGCATAGTCAGAGACCAAAACCAATCCCGTTCCGGCAAGAGCAACAACGGCGGCAATCAGTGCGATCCATTTCATCCGCGTTCCACCGACGAACATGACCGCCACGCCGATCATACCGATGATCATCAGACCCGAAATATGCTTTTCCAATGCCACCAAGCCGCAAACAAGACCGATAATGCCAAAGGGCCAAAGAACGCCGTGGACAAAGCTGCCTCCGCCTTTTTTGACCGATGTCACCTGTGCCTCGTGCTCCGAAAGGTAGCGCGCCAACATCATGACCACAGCCAACTTGGCCACCTCGGATGGCTGAACGGTGATCGGCCCCAACTGCAACCAACGCTGTGCGCCGCCGCCCACGGTTCCGATCACCAGCACCAGCAAGAGCATTCCGATAGCCGCGATGTACACCGCACGAGAAAAGAAATGCCAAAAACCAACCGTGGCCTTTTGTACAAACCACCCCGTAACTGCCGCGCTGACTACGGCAAAAAGAATATAACGAACCAGGAAATAAGTGCTGTCACCGTACATCTGCTCTGCGTAAACTGAGCTGGCACTGTAATTCATTACCGTCCCAAAAACCACAATAATTGCGCAGTATATAAGGAATCGCACATCTATGCGTCCACGCAGATCTTCGGTTGTCGATTCATGTAAAATTTTGCGATTTGATATTCCTTGAATTTGAACGTCAGATCTCCTTTTGACATCGGATATCCGACCGAATTTCAAGTTGACACCTCCCTATCAAACGGCAAACCAAGAAAGCACACTCAAGAGAACCGTAGCCACACCAAAAACCGCTACGATCTTAACTTCTCCCCAACCGCATTTTTCAAAATGGTGATGGATGGGCGCCATCAAAAACAGGCGCTTTTGGCGCTTGGACAGCTTAAATACGCTGACCTGAAGCATGACCGATACGGTTTCCAAAATGTACATAAATCCGCAGATCAAAATAACCAGCGGCTCGCCCAAAGCAAAGGCCGCTCCCACCACAAGACCGCCGAGAAACAGTGAGCCTGTATCGCCCATAAAAACACGGGCGGGGTGGAAGTTATACACCAAGAAGCCTATCATGCCGCCTACGATCAGCGCGCCAAGAAGGGAAAGTGCGCGCATCTCATAGCGGAAAGCGCACACCGCAAAAAATCCGCCGACCACCAAAGTCACAGTAGACGCAAGACCGTCTATGCCGTCGGTAAGGTTGGTGCTGTTGACCACGCCCGTGATCAGGATCAGCGCCACTATATAATAAACGATCCCCAAATCGATACTGAAATCGGTGAACGGGAGTGCAAGAACCGTAGTCATGCCGCCCCAAAGGGTCATCGCCGCCAGATACAGCGCCGCCGCCACAAGCTGCAACGCGAATTTCTGCCATGGCAAAAGTCCTTCATTCTGCTTTTTCATCAGCTTGGTATAGTCGTCAACAAAACCGATCAAGGCATTCGCCAAGCCCAATCCCATGGCGAAAACGAACGGCAATGCCTCTGTTTGATTGATGGCAAGCGCTATGATCGACGCAATGACCATAGCCGCAATAAAGCAAATTCCGCCCATGGTCGGCGTTCCCTCTTTGCTTTTGTGCCAGCGCGGACCGATGTCCAATATCTTTTGCCCAACCTTTCGGCTTTTGAGCACGGGAATCATAAAGCGCTCGATTATGACAGACAGCAGAAAGGTCACTGCCGCCACCCAGATAAATTCAATCAGCATTTGTTGTTTCATGTCTTTTTCCTTTCTCTATTGCTCTTTGGGTGCTTCGACCAATTTTTGACGAACATAGTCCAAGAAACGTTCAGCTCCGATGGCGCGGCTGGCTTTGACCAAAAGAATATCGCCCTTTCGAAGATCACGGCAAATGCGTTCTCCCACCGTTACCACAGACTCTTCACCTTCATAGTCGGCAAGGCTAAACATCTTGCTCTTCGAAAGCCCCTTCTCTTCAGCACCTTTTGCTATATTTTCTGCTAATTCTCCGACTGTATAGAGAAGCTCCCCGCCTTTTTCGACATAATATTCCCCTGTCGAACGATGAAGCAACGCGCTTCCCTCCCCCAGCTCTCTCATGTCCCCAAGTAACGCGACCATCCGTGCGCCTGTTTGATCCGCCAGGGTGCGCATTACATCGATGGCAGCACGAACCGACTCGGGACTGGCATTATAGCAATCTTCGATCAGCGTAACGCCGCCGCACTCGGTGATGTTTTGGCGCATTGCCGCATTCTTGAAGCTGAGAAGTCCACGCCGAATCGTTTCCATATCGACGTTCAACTCTTGTGCCACCGCTATGGCGAAGGTCGCCGCCCAAACAAACTGACGTCCTATCACCGGCAGGCGTATCTGTTTATGGCAAACGCCGTCGATGCTAATGTCAAATCCACTTCCCTCGCTGTCATAAGTAATATTTTCAACTCGGAGCTCCGCCGCAGCGCCGTCAAGCGAGATCCGCGCCACACGAAGTCCTGCGGGATTGACCTCTTGAAGGAGGGGTTCGTCACCATTGAGGATCAAAAGTCCGCCTTCGCGCATTCCGTCGGCAATTTCCAGCTTGGCTTTGCAGATGTTTTCGCGGGTGCCGAGTAACTCAAGGTGAGAACTTCCAATATTTGTCACACACGCCACGGAAGGCTTTGCTACACGGGACATAAATTCGATCTCACCGAATCCGCTCATACCCATTTCCACCACCGAAATCGTTTGGTCGCGTGTAGCTTCCAGCATACTCATGGGAAGACCAATGGTGCTGTTATGATTGGCGCGGGTCTTGTGTACCGAAAATTTCTCGGACAGCACCGCCGCAATAAATTCCTTAGTCGTAGTCTTACCCACGCTTCCCGTCACGGCAACAGAGGGGCGACCGAGCTCTTCGGTATAGCCTTTGGCCAAGGCGCCCAATGCTGCTACGGTATCATCCACCACCACAGCCGAAAAATCACATTCCGTCATGTCCTCGGGAATACGCTGACAAAGGAAACATCGACAGCCGCCATCATAGGCACGTCTCATGTAATTATGCGCATCCACGCGCTCACCCACGGTCACAACAAAAAGGGTACTTCCGTCTACCGCCTCGCGAGAATCCGTACAAACCGACATGACCGTTCCGTTTCCCACAAGTTTTCCTTTGCATAGCTTCGCAATATTTTCCATGCTTGTTGAGCCGATGCCAATTTCTATCTTCATACTTTTTTAAGTCCTTTCTCCAAAATTACCGAGGCTCTCCCTCCGCACGGTTGCCGTGATACCGAAGTGCCGCCTCCATCGCCAATTGCTTTTCGCAAAACGGATGCTTGCCCGTCTTATCGATCTCATATTCCTCATGCCCTTTGCCCGCCAGCAGAATGATGTCTCCCTCCTGTGCCTCGCGGATCACAAAATCAATGGCATCGGCGCGATTGGGAATCACTTCGTACCGACCGCCTGCCATGCCCGAAACAATATCGGAAATAATATCGGCAGGTGATTCGCTTCGGCTGTTGTCCGAGGTCACCACACAAAAATCTGCCAGCTCCGCCGCGATCCTTCCCATAATGGGACGTTTACTCGCATCCCGATCGCCGCCGCAGCCAAACAGCAACACCACGCGTTGTCCCGACCGGCGAATCCCTCGTGCCGTATTCAAAAGATTGACCAAGGCATCGGGGGTATGCGCATAATCGATGAACACCGAAAAGTCAGCAACCGTTCCCAAACGCACACGTTCGATACGCCCCGCCACACCCGCAAGAGAGCCGAGAGATGCAGCAATGACCGAGGGCGCAATTCCGAGTGCCGTAGCACAAGCCACCGCTTGCAACGTGTTTATGACCGTAAATTTCCCGGGGATAGGTGTTCGAACGGCAAAGCGAAGATTGCGCGACACGGCGATATACGCAATTCCGTCCACCCCGCGGTCAACAACTTCCTCAGCCGCAAAATCCGCCTCTCCCGTCACCGAACAAGTCACCTTTGGGCATTCTGCCATTTCGGCAAGCCGTTTTCCATAGGGGTCATCCGCATTTAGTATCGCCTTCTTACAACGGGAAAACAACTGCGCTTTTGCTAAAAAATAATTTTCCATATTGCCGTGGAAATCCAGATGCTCGGGAGTCAAATTGGTAAAGACAGCCGCCTCAAAGGTTAAGGCATCCAACTTTCGAAGTGCCAATGCGTGGGAGGTTGCTTCCATAAAAACATATTCCACGCCGTCCTCCGCCATGACAGAAAGTATACGGTAAAGCTCCTCGGGATCGGGAGTTGTCATATTGGCCAACGGGTTTTCCGAACGGATATCCAGCTTGCGACCGCCCGAATAGCAATCCACCGTACCGATGAGTCCGCATTGGTACATCGCGCCTTCGAAAACAGCTCGCAACATATGGGTGACCGATGTCTTGCCATTGGTACCCGTTACCGCCACGATCTTAAGCTTTTGCGAAGGATGGCCGTACCACGCATCATACAGCATGGCCGCCGCGCGACGCGTATCTCGGGTATATATCACGGGGACAGACGGACACTCGTCTTTATCGAGCTTCTCCGCTACGACCGCAACAGCACCGTTGGCTATCGCTTGTTTTACATATTGGTGACCGTCTGAAGTCAGCCCGCGGATACAAAGGAAAAGATCTCCCGCTCTGACTCGGCGCGAGTCGGTTCGAATGCCGCCGATATTACAGTTTGCCGTACCATCGGGAATCTCAAGTCCCGACTCACGGCACAATTGATACAGGTTCATAAAGTCCTCCTCAAAGTGAATATCGCTTTACGTCCCTGCTTTTTTTATTCCGTTTCTTTGATATATTGAAGTTCAACGCGGATAACACTTCCCGGCGCGACCTCGGTGCCTGCGGTCGGGTACTGATTCACCGCCACTGCACTCCCGTCGCCACTGTATGCTCCCGCACCTTCCAGCTTTATATTCAATCCCGTCCCCGTGATGCAGATATTGGCTTGCGCCGCCGTCATCCCCATCACATTCGGAACCGTGAGAGTCGAGGTTGCCTCTTCGACATTGGCATACAGAACGATCTTGCCCACATTTCCCGTATAGCTTTCTCCCGCACGGGGCATCTGATTGCTCACATAGGTGCCTTCTCCGACGATCTCTACCTCAAGCCCTCTGCTTTCAGCATATGCTTTGGCATGGTCGGTCGGAAGTCCTACATAGTTTGGAATTTGCTTGGCAAGTGCTTGCGCCTCTGCTTCGGTGTAGATCGGGTCGATGCCCAAATACGGCAAAACCGTTTCAAAGGTCTTTGCGATATACGGTGCCGCTACGGTACTTCCGTAGAGGATTCCTCGCGATGGCTCGTCAACCATAATGATCATAGCGACTTCGGGATCTTCCGCAGGGGCATATCCGACACAAGAACAAATATACATCTCGGTCCCCGTGGTCGTCTCGCCTTTCTTCTCGGAGGTTCCTGTCTTGGCGGCGATGCGATAGCCCGCCACATATGCGTTCTTGGCGCCGCCCGTTCCCGCAACACCCTCGGCAAGGATCTGATTGAGTTTTTTTGAGGTTTCTTGGCTTATTACGGTTCTTGTTGTCTCGGTTTGGTGCTGATAGACCACCGCGCCTTCGTCGTCGGTCATTTTTTCCACCAAATACGGAGTCATCAACTTCCCACCATTGGCTACAGCCGCTACCGCACGAATATGCTGAATAGCTGTGACCGTGAAGTTTTGCCCGAAGGCATAGATGGAGAGATCCAACTCGGACATTTTGGCACTGATCACACCCATTCCTTCACCCGGAAGATCGATCCCCGTCTTTTCCCGATAGCCGAAAACGCGAAAATAATCGGCAAAGGTTTCGATACCAAGCGCCTGCCCCAAGGTCATAAACCACACGTTGCAGGATTGCTGGATCCCTTCGGCAAAGGTCAGGCTACCATGCCCCGTTCGCTTGTGACAGTGGATGCATTTTCCCAGCACCGTCTTGGAGCCACCGCAAAATACAGAATTTTGCACCACCGACAAATTTTCCTCAAGCGCCATGGATGAGGTCACCAATTTGAAGGTGGAGCCGGGGATATAAGTCTCGGTCAGTGCTTTATTTGACCAGGTTTCCAAAAGATATTTTCGGGCGAGAGTGCTGTATTCTTCACTTCCCGCCGCAAGACCGCTGTTTTGCAATTTGATCTGATAATATTCAGGCAACACCCACGGGTCGTTAAGATCATAGCCGGGATATACTGCCATAGCAAGAATGGCTCCCGTTTTTACGTTCATCACGATTCCGCAAGCGCGATTGAGGGCATTGGATGCCGCAACGGCATTTTCCACCTGCTCCTCCAGCGCCGCCTGCACATAAGAGTCGATCGTTGTGGTCAAGTGCAGACCGTTTTTTGGCGCCACATAGCTTTGATATTCCTCGGGCATGGGGTTGCCGCGAGAATCGCGGGCCGTTACATAATAACCGTCGGTTCCGCTGATCTCCTCATTATACTGATATTCGAGCCCGTAAAGTCCCACACCGTCAGCCCCCGTGAAGCCAATCACATGGGAGGCGAGGCTTCCGTACGGATAGTAGCGCTCACTCGTGGCCTCAAGACACAGGAGATTCTCCAAATTCTTTTCCACGATAAGAGTACGCACTTTAGCCGCCGTCTCCTCATCCACACCGCGCTTTACCGTTTCGTCCAGCCGTCCGCTCTTTTGCGTTTTTTGGTAGACCGTTTCATAATCCATTCCCAGCAGTTCGGACAGGGACGCGGCGATCTCCTCGGAAATCGATTGAGTCGCCTTTTTGTCCAGCGCTCGCTGTGCCGAGGAAATGGCCGACGGAGAGACAAACACACGGTATGTAGTAACATTGGTGGCGAGCAGATTTCCGTTGATGTCATAGATCTCCCCCCGTCCCGCGCTCGCCGGCGATTCGGTGGTCATTTGTTCGATTACCTTTTTTTGATAGCGCTGAAAACCTGTTGTCTGAATCGCAAGGATCCGTCCCGCCAGCGCCGAAAACGCGACAAGGATCCCCGCCGATAGCACGGCGGCTCGTTTTAGAAGTCTTGTACCGACACGTCCCGTCATAATGCTCCTCCAAATTAGGACTCAAAGCAAGAAACCTTTACAAATAAAAAAGCGAACGGCGAGCGAAACGGACTTAGGAGCATATGGGCCGCTGCTCGAAAATCCGTTGCCGTCCGAGGAACTTGCCCCGTGGCATCGCTCTTACGCCGTTCTTGAGTATTTGTAATTTAAGTTTGCTTTGTCGATACTATTCTATTCGGTTATGGAGGATATTATTCGATATTTTTTAAAATGTCCTGTCCTTCATGCGATGCAACCTGAATGGCATCCTCTTCGGACAAATTCTCGGGATAGTTTGCTTCATTGGCAGGCAAGAAAGCAAACATACTGCCGACCACCAACGCCAACGACGCGGCGGCGGCTGCCAAGGCGGTAAATGCCTTCCGCTTTCCGTGATTGTTCGCAGGCATTTCTTCTCTGTGATCTTCAATATGTACGGGTCTTGCGGCTCTGCGATCCTCGGAGCGTTCGGGTCTTGCGGTTCTGCGCTCGGCATGCTCGGTGTTCTCGGCATTCGATGCATTCTTGATACGTTCCTCCGTGGTACGGGCTGCCGCACTTCTCTTGGCCATTTCCATTCTTTTTCGATTGACCAAAACACGAGGCTTGCCTTGCTCAGCCGTCTCTTCAGCAGATGTCTCTGCGTGAAGGTTGTAATAATTGACAGCATCGAAGGTATCATGGCACTTGGAGAAATAAACCAAATAATCATCGGTTGTCATATATCTCTTGCCTTTTTCCTCGCCGCTCTTATACATTTCGGGATTGTCTCCCATGGTACGGGAGATACGGTAAGCATCGGGCGCGATGGCACGCGCTCTGGCATCACTGCGCTCCTGCTCAATGGCCTCGGCATCCGTGTAAACCGAAGCGCCGCGCTCCGCATATCTGCGTGTAAGACGGTTAACCAACATTAAATAGTTATCATCTACCACAATGTTGGGGGTGTTAACTTCCTTGTTCATGCGAATGCCTCCTTTATCGTTTGGTTGTTGTTATCTTGGGTAATTTTTCCGCCACTCGCAACTTGGCGCTGTGAGAGCGGGGATTTTCCGCCAACTCCTCGGTCGACGGCAAAATTGGCTTGCGGTTAACAAGCCGAAGCTCGGGTCTTTTGCCGCAGACGCAAACGGGAAAGTCACGAGGACATTCACATCCGCTTGCCAAATCGGCAAATTTCTGTTTTACAATTCTATCTTCCAGTGAATGGAAAGTAATGATGGCGATTCTCCCGCCCTCATCCAACAGGTTCACTGCGGAATCAATGGCGGGAGCTATAACATTAAGCTCCTTGTTCACTTCAATGCGGATTGCCTGAAACGTTCTTTTCGCAGGGTGCGACCCACCTTCTCGCATTCCTGCGGGAATCGCGCTTTTAATGACTTGAACAAGTTCGCCCGTCGTAAGTATGGGTTTTTGATTGCGCTGACTGACTATCTTTGAGGCAATTTTACCGGAAAACCGTTCCTCGCCGTATTCCCAAAAGATGCGCTTCAACTCGGTCTCCGAATACTCATTGACCACTTTGCAGGCATCCAGTGCCGCACGCTTGTCCATTCTCATATCCAAAGGAGCGTCGGCCATATAGGAGAAACCGCGCTCAGCCGTATCCAATTGGTAGGACGAAACGCCCAAGTCCAACAGAAGACCGTCTATTTTGGAAATGTTAAGCGACTCGCAAACAGCCGCGAGGTTGGAAAAATTATCTCTGACCACAAGGGCTCGTTCGCCCAGCGGTGCCAAACGGTTACTTGCCGCCTCAATTGCCGCGGCATCCTGATCGATGGCAATGAGTCTTCCGCTCGTCAACCGCTTTGCGATCTCGAAGGAGTGTCCGCCGCCACCGGCCGTTCCGTCAACATAGATCCCGTCGGGCTTGATCGCCAGTGCCTCTATGCACTCCTCAAGCAACACCGAACGGTGAGAAAATTGAATGGCTTCCGACATGACATTAAAGTCCGCAGGCTTCCAGCGCATCGCGGATCGCCTCGGGATCCTCCTCGTCCACACTGGACGCATAGAAGGCATCCGACCAGATCTCTGCGTAGTCGCCGCAACCGACAACAACCGCATTCTTGGTGATTCCGGCGTGCTCCATAAGCGCCACGGGAAGAACGATTCGCCCCTGTGCGTCGGGAGACACATAAGCCGCGTTTCTGGTAAGGAAACGCATGGTCGCCTCCGAGTCCTTACGGGGGAGCGCCTTGATGGGGGCTGTGAACTTTTCCCACTCGTCCTCGGACATGACCTTGATATAACGGTCTCTAATGCTTCTGAAAATTACGAAAGTTTCACCGAGCTCTTCACGATACTTGGCAGGGATGAACATTCTGTTTTTGGCATCGACGGAATGATTAAACTCGCCTAAAAGCATCTTTGGCAGCTCCTTTCGTAATGTTTTCCGAGGGGTTGGAGGTGACTTTTCGGGATTCTCGGCTTATTTTCACCGATTTTTGCACCACTTTGAAACATTTTGCGCCACTTTTAACCACTTCGGTGTATTTATTATAACTCAAACCCCACAAAAACGCAATAGGTAAATGAAAAGTTTTTTGATTTTTTCACAACTTTTTTCGCGGTTTTGGTCTAAATTGCCCCATTAAATCCATATATTGGTATTTATATCTTCTTTTTACAGTTTTGCACATTTATGTATTTGCTTTGTGTGCAGAATACCCATCAAATCTGCAAAATTCGTGATCATTTTCTCGATTTTCAGCAAAAAAAAGATGCCTGCGGACACAGGCAAGGAAGGCTTGAGGAATTGAGAAGAAAACAAAATTTTGCTGCAAATCACGATATGGAGATCCTTCATTTCGATTCAATCATGCAAAAAAGAACCACCCCATCCATGCCAAGTCCCCTATCAAAAACCTCTCCCCCAAATAAAAGCGCTCCCTTCCCTAACAAAAAAGAGCAAACATGGCATCCATAGGATACACCGTGTTCGCCCAAGCTTCATCAAAAACGCGAAGCAAAAGAGTTTATTCAAATTAGAAGAAGGCGCCGCTTTTTTAAAACGATTTTCTCGCTCGCAGGCACTTTTATCGATTTTTCAATATGTTTTTCATGACCTTAACAGCAAATTCGGCCTCTTCCACCATGAAATTCTCGCCAAAATGTCCCAAGGCGATCTCCATATTGTAGTAACCGCTGTAACCGATCTCATCCAATGCATCCATCAGATCCTTCCAATCAATGTTGCCGGTCATGGGAATCTTGTGCTGATCGGTCATGCCATCGTTGTCGTTCAAATGGAGCGCAACGATATTGCCGCCCAAACGGCGTATCACATCGGGAGCCGAAGGATTTCCATATCGAACCGCCTTGTTGCTGTGCCCCGGATCCATGCAGATCTTGAAAAAGTCGGCATATTCGGCATTCGCGTTCAGTACATCCTCGTAGCCCTTGACAAAATGCTCGATGTCGCCAAAGAAATCCACACAATCTTTCCCCGTAGCATCGCCAAAAGTCTCGGTGGCGATCACTATGCCAAGCTCGGCGGCATACGGAAGAATGCGTGAATACATATCGAGGTTGAGGCGGTACATCAATTCCTCGGGCGCATCTTTGCCGAGATTGATGGTGGTGGCGGTATGGACCACACAAATTTTTGCGCCCATCAGCTTGGTGGCGAGACAGTCCAGCTTGAGGTTTTCCAAAAGCGCGTCATCCTCTTCGGGATGGTTTTTGAATCCCGAGATTCGACCGTGGGTCTGACAGATCTTGATCCCCAACTCCTCGGCGTGCTTTCCGACCGCTTGAAAATAAGCCGTAAACTCCTCACGGCTCTTGGAATAGATCGAGTCGGGGCGGCGATAATCATATCTTTTTTTGTTGCAAATATTCATGTCGACCGCATCGGCACCGATGCGTTTGGCGATATCTAAAATTTGGAATTCATCATATGCTTTGAGCAAATGTCCTGTGGAAAAGCTGACCTTTTGTTTCATATTATGTCCTCCGTTTTATGCGATTCAAAAAATTTCCCTTGCCAAAGATCGAGGTCATAGAGCCGTTTATCGATATCGTTGATGACCGATACTTTCTTTCGACTCCAATCGGGTGCCAGCAGGTCACTCCCCATGCCATCCCCCGTCAACCGTGCCACTACGGTATCGGGCGGCAAAAAAGTCAAGGCGTTTACGATCATGTCGATATAATGATCGCGCTCCATGGGATGATATTGCCCCTGCTCATATAAAATACCCAAGCGCGAGGAACGAAGGACGTGCAAAAGATGCAGCTTGACTTGATCGGGATGCAGGCTCGCCACCTCGCGAACCGATCGGAGCATGGTTTCGTCGTCTTCCTCGGGCAGACCGAAGATCAAGTGCACACAAATATTTATCTTGTCGCTCGCCTTCCGTAATTTTCGGTAGCCCTCGACAAATTCGGCATATGTGTGCCCTCGGTTGATCTTGCGCGCGGTATCGTCGTTGGTGCTTTGGAGTCCCAATTCTACGGTAAGTGTCGTGCGTTCGGCAAGCTCCGCGAGATATGAAACCGTATCTTCCTCCAGGCAGTCGGCTCGGGTGGCGATATTCAATCCCACTGCCCCCGGAAGAGCCAAAGCCTCCTCGAACAGCTCACGCAAACGCAAGGTGGGGGCATAAGTATTGGTATGCGCCTGAAAGTACGGGATGCACCGCTCGGTCGACCATTTGGATGACAGCTTTTCTCGCGTTACACGGTACTGCTCGGTCACCGAAAGCCCTCTGCCCTCGGCAAAGTCACCACTGCCCCGTGCGGAGCAATAGATACAGCCGCCCACACCGCACCGTCCGTCAATGTTGGGGCAAGTAAAGCCTGCATCAATTGGGATCTTGGCACATTTGCCGCCGAAGGTCTTTTTCAAATAATGATCATAAGTATAGTAGCGCTTATTTGAGTCGCTGTTGGCAAAGGGGTTTTGAGCCGCTTGTGTTTGCTTCATACTTCCTCCGTAAGTTTCGATCGCCGTAAATGTGAGGCGCTGAAAGCCCTGCCAAATAGAATCCGCGCCCTTGCTGAAAGGGAGATAAGCAACTGCGCCAAGTCGGGCAACACGATCTCGCACAAATACAGCAACAACGCGGATCAAAAGGTTTTACAGGGTTTCTCGCAAGCATCTCACCGCCCACGGGCATCTTTTCTCAGCTACGCAAGAAACTTCTCCACGGCGGCGAGCTTGATGCAGACAGCCAGCACCTCCATAGCGGCGGCGAGATCCTCGTCCGAGGGATAGGTGGGCGCAATGCGGATATTGCGGTCCCGCGGATCGTTTCCGTAAGGATAGGTGGCGCCGACTGTGGTCAGTGTCACACCGGCCTCTTTGGCCAGTGAGTAGGTGCGTTTGGCACAGCCGTCAAGGGTATTGAGGCTGATAAAGTAGCCGCCCACGGGCTTTGTCCATGTGGCCGCACCGGTTTGGCCAACCTCGCGGTCAAGGATATCCAAAACGATATCAAATTTGGGACGGATGACCTCCGCCAGCTTCATCATATGATTGCGGATATTTTCAGCATTTCCGAAATACTTGACATGGCGGATCTGGTTGAGCTTATCATAGCCGATGGTCTGGATGCTCATGATGGGCTTGATCTGTGCCATATTATTATCCGACGCGGCAAAAATGGCCACTCCGGCTCCGGGGAAAGAAATCTTGGAGGTCGAAGCAAAATAAAGCACTCTATCCTCGGTGCCGTACCTCTTGCACGTCTCAAAGATATCCAAAAGCTCATCGCGACGATCGGGGTACAGATCATGAACCGCGTAGGCATTGTCCCAGAAAATGCGGAAATCGGGCGCGGCGGTCTTCATGGCAGCAAGGCGCGTAACCGTCTCATCGGAATAGGTAATGCCGTCGGGATTGGAATATTTGGGGCAACACCAGATGCCCTTAACCGTCGCATCGGATGCCACCAAAGCCTCTACCGCGTCCATATCGGGACCTGTGGGAGTCATGTCAACGGTGATCATCTCGATACCGAGTGACTGACAGATGGCAAAATGGCGATCGTAGCCGGGCGCAGGGCAAAGGAACTTGACCTTTTCCTCGCGGCTCCAAGGTCTCTCGCCGCCATATACACCGTAAAGCAATGCGCGCGCCACGGCATCATACATAAGGTTCAGCGACGAGTTTCCTGCAACAAATATATTTTTCTCGGGAATACCGAGCAAGTCGGAAAACAGTGTTTTGGCTTCGGGAATACCGTCAAGCAGACCGTAATTGCGGTAATCTGCGCCGCCGGCGGAAAAGCACTGGCTGTTCTCATGAAGGCAATCAAGCATTCCTTCCAAAAGATCCAGTTGTTTGGCACCGGGCTTTCCGCGAGACAAGTCGAGGGACAGCCCCTTCGCCTTTTGACACTCATACTCCGACATCAATGCGTTCTTTTGTTCGAGCAGCTGCTCTCTGCTCATTTGTGAATAATTCATCGATAACTCCTTGTAAACCGCCGAGCGTTGGATACACAAATTCAGCATCCAAACAGGGGAAATCGCCCCTTCGGTCACCGTTTGGTGTGCGGTTTTATTTTCGCAAATTTTATGACCTTCCTATTGTATCATATATTTTTCAAAAAAGCAAGAACTATTTTGAATTTTTGCAAAAATATTATCGATTTTATGACTTTTCCCAAAATTTTCGTGTGATTTCTGCAAGTGAAGCCGAATTTCCTGCATATTTTAAGTGCTTCCAGTGAGTTGGGAAGAGTCTTTGATAGGTGGGGGTGCCGTATCGGTCGTCGATGAGCACCACAATGCCGCAGTCGCTCTCACGACGGATCACTCGTCCCGCCGCCTGAAGCACACTGTTCATCCCGGGGAAAGTATAGGCATAGTCAAAGCCGTTCTCATAGCGATTTTCAAAATAATCTCGCATGATATTGCGTTCGCTGGAAAAACCGGGAAGTCCCACGCCAACAATGATCGTTCCGATCAGCCGACTGCCGGGCAGATCCATTCCCTCGGAAAAGCTACCGCCCAATACGCAAAAGCCGATGCGCATCTTCCTCTCATCCTCGCGGAAGGATTCAATAAATGCTTCCCGTCCGGCACGCGACATTCCTCGACTCTGCACGATGGTGCGCACCTTGGGGTACTTCTTGGTAAAGGCTTCGTGCACCTTTTGCAGATAGCTGTAAGACGGAAAATACGCGATATAATTGCCCGCCTTGGGGGAGACCGCCGCGGCGATCAGGGTGGCGATCTTTTTATAATTCCCCTCGCGATCGTCAAAACGCGTGCTGACGGTGTCCACCGCTGCAAGGCAAAGATTGGTCGGCTCATAGGGCGACGGAAGCTCAAGACACATAGAGTTCTTGCCGCCTCCCAAAATATCCACAAAGTAGGAGAGGGGTGTCAAGGTTGCCGAAAACAGAATGGCCGCCCTTCCCTTCTTCATGCAAGCATCCACGATCTCGGACGGATCGATACAATTGAACGCAATCGACACCTCACCGCCCGAAAGCTCCACATAGGTCATAAATTTCTCATCGTAATAATCCAAAATGCACGCACATTTCCGAACTGCGGAAAAAAAGGTACGGACAGTATCGTATAGCCCATGATCGCGGTGTGTGCGAAGCCATGCTTCCAGCTTTTCGGCAAGTGCCGTTACCACCTCGCAAAAGCTTTCCACGCGGTTGCGGCTGATATAATATCCCACCTCGTTGCCTGCGGCATCGGTGTGGATCGTCTCGCGGCACAGGTCTCGGAGCGAAAACAATGCCGTTTCCATTGGGGCAAGCATCAACAAAAGCTCCTGCTCATCCGTGGGAATCTGATCACGCAGACCCCGTATATCTCCCTGCGAGAAGGAGACCGAATACATGGCACGGGCACGGTCAGCCAAGTTATGAGCCTCGTCTACCAAAAATACATATTCTCCAAAATCTCCCGGGCGTTCAAAATAGCGGCGAAGATATACCAGTGGATCGAAAAGATAGTTATAGTCACATATGATAATATCGCAAAATTCCGAAAGATCCAAGGAAAGCTCATAAGGACAAATGCCGTGCTTGACTGCCGTCTCGGTAATAAGCTCGGGATAGTAACCGTTTCGGGTCGATAACAGCTCATGGATGGCTGCGTCAAGGCGGTCATAATACCCGCGAAGGAAGGAACATTCACGGGGATTGCACTGTTTTCCCGCGCATCCCTGCCCCGCGCAGCACATCTGCTCCTTGGCCGAGATCATCACTGTCCTTAAATGGGCGCCCGCCTCGTATAGCCGCCCTGCCGCATTGTAAGCTTCTCGTGCTGTCGACGATTTGGCCGTCAGGTAAAAGATCTTATCGCAAAGCCCCCGTCCAAATGCGCGCACGGCGGGATAGAGTGTCGAGATGGTTTTACCGATTCCCGTCGGTGCTTGCGCAAACAGACGTTTACCCCGTTTCATGGCAGAAAAACCGCGACGGATCAATTCGTCCTGCCCTTCGCGGATCTCATCGTACGGAAAAACCGCGTTTTCTGCGGACGGACGAATGCGCGTTTCGTGCCCTCGAAGAAGGGCGATGCGGTAAGAAACGCGGGAAAGCAATCCTTCAACAAATTGCCGCAATTCCGCGTGACGGTACACCGTTCGGGACACAACTTGGCGACAGTTCTCGTCCTTGTAAGCCATCAGCAAAACCGTTATATGATCGATCTGCGCCATTTCGCAGGCGAGAAACGCACAGCATTTGATATAAGCAGTATATTCCTCTCTCGGGCCTCTGTTACTTTCCCTTGCCGAGGCCATCCAACCGAAGCCGACGACCGATTCCTTCTCATCCCGATGCCACAGGTCAAGCTCGCCCCGTATCAGCACCGAAGCATCACCGACCGAAAAAAGACTTTCTACCTCGACATCGGTATCGAAAACAATTTCCTGTGATGACATACAAATCCGCGCCGCTTCTTTGTCCGCCTTGCGACGCTCCGAAAAGGCGGTCACATCCCCTCGGCGCAATGCCAATATGCAAAGCTCTTCAACGCTCATGCCGATCTTGCTCGATTCACGATCGTATTTCACGGGATACAACCTCCTTTCCCAAGGACAAGCTATGCTTCTCGCCCTCCGATCTATCTTTCTGATTTATTATATCACATCCGCTCCCGTTCGTCAATGACCAAGAAAATTTCCAATATTTTAGGGGTACCATTTTTTCGGCAAATGGATTATAATGATATTAGATATACCAAGCAAAGGAGGCGTTCCCATGGAACTGATTTTAATCAATTCGAGCAAGCTCAAGATCATGCTGACCGACGACGAAATGAAAAAATACGATCTTGATACCGACACCATAGATTATGACACAACATCGACACGTCGCGCGTTCTGGAGCATTCTGGACGACGCCAAAACACGAACCGGATTTGACGCCGCAAGCGACAGGGTATTCATTCAACTCTACCCCTCCAAAAAAGGAGGATGTGAAATGTATGTGACCAAGCTGGGAGAGGCTTGCCGTCTGCCGCGAGTCGGTCGCAGCGGTCAAGGTACACCGCGCGGCACGGTACAAATGATCCCCGAGGCGCGGCACGGTGGGCGCGGTCGGCTCGGCGCCTATGCCTTTGAAACCATGGAAGCCCTGCTGTGTGTTTGCCGCAGGCTTCTGTCCTTGGGGTGGACGGGTGAAAGCACCGCATATCGCGACTTCCGAAGACGCTGTTTTCTGTTCCTCTCCTCGCCCGATCATGGCGGTTATGCCCCTTTGGATGAACTGTCCTTCATTTCCGAATACGGTACGCAGGAGAACGTGGAGCATCTGCGACTGTACATAAGCGAACACGCCTCTTGCCTTTGTGCCTCGGGCGCAGTGGAGCAATTGGGCGTGCTTTGATCAAAATTCGCTTCGGCTCTTGCATTCCTCGCCAAAATATGATAGAATAATACCATCAAAGAAAAAAGCGAGGATATTTTATGCAGGCTTTGGATGCGCTCAAAAAACAATGTGCCGAATGTCATGGCTGCACGTTGGCCGAAACTCGAACCAACTGTGTGTTCGGTGTGGGAGATCCCGAGGCCGATCTGATGTTTGTCGGAGAAGCGCCGGGGGAGCAAGAGGATCTTTCCGGTACCCCTTTTGTCGGTCGCGCCGGTCAGCTTCTTGACAAATTTCTCTATGCGGTAGACATTCCGCGTGAAAAAGTATATATCGCCAACATCCTCAAGTGCCGTCCCCCGAAAAACCGTGACCCCCTCCCCGAAGAAGAGGACGCTTGCATCGGATTCCTTCGGGAACAGGTGCGCATCATCAAGCCCAAGATCATCGTCTGCCTCGGTCGCATCTCCGCTATGCGCTTGATCAAGCCCGATTTCAAGATCACCCGTGAGCACGGTCAATGGTTTGAAAAAGGTCAGTTTATCATGACTGCTGTCTATCACCCCGCCGCCCTTCTTCGCGACCCTCGCAAAAAAGAAGAGATGCTTGCGGACATGAAAGCCATCAAAGCCAAATTGGATTCTATGTAATCACCTGCGCAAGCAACACTTCCATCAAAACCACACAAAACCTTTTGCCCTGCGCCCTACTATAATTCGATCAAACACACTCCCCCATGGGAGCCACCATGTTCGCTCAAATTATAATAGAGCACAGGGCAAAAGTTTTTTGCGCACTTTCGAAGAAAGTGCTGCTTTTCTTTCAAAAAAGCGACCACCCCGCCCGCAGGCGGCTAATCGCGCTTAGCAACGCGAAAGAACAGCGCCTTAAAGGCTTTCCACGAAAAAGGAATGACAGGATAAAGATAACTGCGTTTGCCGTTGACCGTTTTGTTGGTAGCAATGAGTGTGAGAACGAGGACAACGCCGACGAGGAAGCCCCAAATATTGAAAACAGCGGTCAAGATCAACAAAATTATGCGCAGGAACTTGAAGGCATAACCCAACTCGTAATTGCGTTGAGAAAAGTTTGCAATAGAGACAAACGCCATATAGAGAATGACCTCGGGAATCAGCCATCCGATCCCGATGGCAAAATCACCAAGAATCAGACCGCCGACCACCGACAGTGAGTTAGACAGCATATCGGGGGTATTCATGGAGGCCATTCGCAACCCATCGATGACAAATTCGGTTAAAAGCAGTTGAGCAATCAGGGGGATCTTTCCCATTTCTTCGGGAATCGTGAAGGAAAGAAAATGCGGCATAATATCGGGATTTCGTACCAAAAGATACCATGTGGGTGTCATAAACAGTGTCAGCCACATGATAATTTGGCGGATCAGCCGCAAAAAGGTTCCCGTCAGCGGGGGAAAATAATAGTCGTTGGTTTCCTGAACAAAATCAAAAATGCTTGTAGGCAGGATCATAACCTCCGGCGAATTGTCAACAATAATCATAACACTTCCCTCAAGAAGCTGTGCCGCAGCGGCATCGGGGCGTTCGGTGGTTCGAATTTTGGGAAATGGATTATACCACCGCGTTCGAATCAGGCACTCACTGAGCGACTGATGACCCATGGTCAGCGACTCGGTCTTGACCGATGACAGTTTGCCCGCAATGCGCTTCACAAAATCCATGTCTGCGCGATCACTCATATAGCAAAGCACCACATCGGTCTTGGATTTTTCCCCAATCGTCATATATTGCATGGTCAGCGAGGTGTCACGAATGCGGCGACGAATGAGGGCAGTGTTAAAAATCAATGTTTCCACAAAGCCATCGCGTGAGCCAAGCATCACTCGGTCATTCTGCGGCTCCGTTGTCTCGCGAGCGGGATACGTCCGCGCATCGATAAGGATCGCCTTGGCACCGAATCGGCTCCCCAGCATGACCACCGCACCGGAAAGCATCATCTGCGTCATTGTCTCTACCGACTCGCAGATGTCTGTCTCCACATAAGGTACATGGGCATCTAAAAATTGCTGCGCCGTATCGTCTCCTTCTCCAAGCGATTGAAGCGAGAGAAAATAAATCATCATCTTCCCCATGATCGCATCCTTGACAAAGCCGTCAATATAGTACAATGTCAGCTCGTCTTTCCCCACCGCGAGCGGTTTTTTAATAATATCAAAATTTTCTTTGACTCGAAACAGCGTATCCAATCGCTCTATATTTTTTCTGTAATCGGTTGAAAGTCGCTCCATTTGAAACCATTCCTTTTCTGCAAATTGTGTAAGCATTCTTATTCTTTGCAAAAATCTTGGTTTTATGCTTACGAGGCGCCTGCGGGCGAGGGAGGTCGCTTTTTGAAAAAAGCTCCGCAAAAACTTTTCTATTGCGCCCTTCCGGGTGTTTGAGCGAACATAGTGGTACCCCGGTGGGTGCAGTATGTTCGCTCAAACTTTATCAAGGGCGCAATAGAAAAGTTTTTTGCGGAGCTTTTTTTCAAAAAAGCGACCTCCCTCGCCCGCAGGCGCCTCGTAAGCATAAAACAAACCGCGTACCAAAAAAGTACGCGGTTTATTATGTATCA
>JAZSPB010000008.1:0-7583 GCA_045537235.1 Eubacteriales bacterium | reverse complement strand
GAAGAACAAGGTTCCCCATAAACGACTTCCCGCCATCTCATTAAATACATTTGGTAATGTAACAAATACAAGTCCAGGACCTTCTCCCGGATTGATTCCAAATGCGAAGCATGCCGGGAAAATAATCAGTCCTGACATCAGTGCTACCGCTGTATCCAACACAAGTACACTGACCGCTTCGCCTGTAAGTCTCTTTTCTTTTCCAATATAGCTTCCAAAGATAGAAAGGGAGCCAATACCAATACTAAGTGTAAAGAACGCCTGCCCCATAGCGGCAAAGATCACCTCCCCGATATTTTTCTGCGCCAACCGCTCAAAATCGGGAACCAAATAATAACGAAGACCTTCACCTGCCCCGGGAAGCGTCACCGAGCGAACAGCGAGCACCGAAATGATCGCCAAAAGAGCCAACATCATAACCTTGGTGACCTTTTCCACACCGCGCTGAAAACCCAAAGAACAGATGGTAAAGCCGAGCACAACGGTCAGCAACATAAAACCGACCACCAACCAAGGATTTCCCGTCATCTCGCCATACGCGGCACTGATATTCTCGGTCGTCTGACCCGTGAAATCGCCTTTTATCATCTTGATAAAATAGATAAACATAAAGCCCGTGACCGAGGTATAAAACATCATCAAAAGATAATTACCCAAAATGCCGATACCGCCAAACAGATGCCATTTGGTGCCTTTTGGCTCAAGCGCACGGAATGATCCCGCCACACTCTTGCGGCTGGCACGTCCCATCGAGAATTCCATCGTCATGATCGGAATACCGAAGATCAGCAAGAACAAAAAGTAGATCAACAAAAATGCCGCCCCACCGTATTCACCGACAATGTACGGAAACCGCCAAACATTGCCCAGGCCGATAGCACATCCCGCCGAGATCAAAATAAAGCCGAGTCTCGACCCAAACTTTTCTCTTTCCATTTTCTTTCTCCTAAATTGTTTTCGATTCATTATACACCTCCGCCCCGATTCTGTCAATCCTTTGAAGAAAAATCTCAAAAGAGTATCTGAAAATCGGAGGCGAGTATCCCTTCCGTGTACCTTCTCTATCAGCATCGACCGAACCTTTCGGTTAAATTCGCGGAAAGCCTTGAAAACGCACAAGGATTATGTTACAATATAGATAATTCTTGATGAACGTATTATAAGGAAGGTCATACTTATGAAATACCGCACCGAACACGACTCCATGGGCGACATTCTTGTGCCCGATGACAAATACTGGGGGGCACAGACCCAAAGAAGTCTTGAAAATTTCCCTATCGGCACCGAAAAAATGCCGCCCGAGATCATTCATGCTTTCGGTGCGCTCAAGCTCGCCGCGGCGCGAGTCAATGCCGTGCTTGTCCCCAACCGCATGACCGAAGAGAAAAAAAAGGCCATCGAAACCGCCGCCGCAGAGGTCATGGATGGACAGCTTGACAGTCACTTCCCTCTTGTTGTTTGGCAGACGGGAAGCGGAACCCAAAGCAATATGAACGTCAACGAAGTCATCGCCAACCGCGCTAACAGCTTCGCCGGTCAAAAGCTTCTGCACCCCAATGATGATGTGAATATGTCTCAATCCTCCAATGACACCTTCCCTACCGCCATGCACATTGCGGCTATCCTTCAGACCGAGCAACTTCTTTTGCCCGCCGTGGAGGAGCTGGTAGCTACGTTGCAGCACCTAGAGGAAGAAAACCGAGGGATTGTCAAAAGCGGACGAACGCACCTTGAGGACGCCACACCCATCACCTTCTCGCAAGAGATCAGCGGATGGCGAGCATCGTTGGAGACAGATGCCGAAATGATCGCGGCATCCCTTGAGCCTCTTCGCGCCCTGGCCTTGGGTGCCACAGCCGTGGGAACCGGTCTCAATGCCCCTTCGGGCTTTGACAATGCGGTTGCTTGTGAGCTTTCTCACATTACCGGAACCTCGTTCCGCACCGCAGAAAACAAATTCCATGCGCTGACCTCCAAAGGTGAGTTGGTAGCCGCACACGGTGCGCTGAAGGCGCTTGCCGCTGATCTGATGAAGATCGCCAACGACATCCGCTGGCTGGCAAGCGGTCCTCGTTGCGGACTGGGAGAGATCACCATTCCGGAAAACGAGCCCGGTTCGTCTATTATGCCCGGAAAAGTCAATCCCACCCAATGCGAAGCGGTGACTATGGTTGCCGTGCAGGTCATGGCCAACGACACGGCTGTGGGGATCGCCGCCTCTCAGGGAAACTTTGAGCTGAATGTGTTTATGCCTGTTTGTATATACAATTATTTGCAGTCTGTGCGACTGCTTGGTGATGTATGCCGTTCCTTTGAGAAAAACTGCGTTCGAGGGATTCGCGCCAACCGTCAAAAAATGCATGACAATTTGCATAATTCTCTTATGCTGGTCACTGCGCTTACGCCGTATATTGGGTATGAAAATGCCGCTCGCGTTGTGCACAAGGCTCACAGCGAAGGGGGATCCCTCCGTGATGCTTGCATCGCGTTGGGGTATCTTTCCGAGGAAGAGTTTGATCGTTATTTCCGACCGGAGGAAATGGTGTAGAAAATTTGCTGTGGGAGTGCGGCGTTAATTGATTTCTTTGCTTGGGATATCCTTTGCGTGGCTAAAACGGCGGTACTAACTACACGGTAGTGTTTTACATATGTTTTGTTCCGTCTTTGCTTCCCTAAAAAGCGGCACTAACTAGGGTTAGTGCCATGTGGGAGTTTTGTTCCTTCTTTGCTTGCCCAAGAGAAAGAGAAGCCGCTTCGCACCTCCCCGAAGAAACGGCACGAAAGAGGGGGGGCGCTTCGCCGGATGCCCCCTCTCTCGACACCCCCCCTTGCTTTGGGCGGGATAAAAAAACAGACACGTTCCATGTAACTGCTCCGCGCGGATACAATTCATCACAGCGCAATTTAGGACGGGGTACCCTGCCCCATTCGTATCCTTGGGTGCGCGAGATTAACTTTTTTTGAATAAACTGACGCTCGCCATATTGTTAGGTAAAAAAATAAAACAAGTGGTTTCCTCGTTTCTTTTGGCTTACTTGATTTTCTATATGACTTGTTATTTTTTATTAAGCTGTTATCTACAGAATTAAGCTGTTATCTACAGATTGATACCTTGAATTTACAAAAATTCAACGCAAAGAGAAACGAACACATTTTAAATTAAAAATGCTCAAGCACCCCCAAGATTGTCCAAAAGCAAGAAACAAATAAAATCAGAGTACGGCACTTGTCCAATTCTTTCGCGCAAAACGCAATCTAATAGGTTACCCAAGCCCCCAAGGATGCCGAAAGCAACGAAATAGATGCAAACGAAAGTATGGCACTCGCCCAAATCTTTCGCGCGAAGGCGCGACCCAACAACTAAAACATGGCCCCCCTAACCACGATGCGTGGCAGAGACAATCCCGTTGCGAAGCAGTTAGTTTGGAGCGGGGAATCGTTAAATCTCGCCCCCGGAGGGGGAGAGTCGTGAGAGGGGGAGATCAAGCGGACGCTCGGCGGACGCGCCTCCCCCTCTTGCGTGCCGTTTCTTGGTTACTTCTTTGGGCAAGCAAAGAAGTAACGAAAACTTTGATGTAGCACTAACCTCAGTTAGTGTCGCCTTTCTTTGGTCAAGCAAAGAAGGAACGAAAACTTTGACAAGGCACTAACTAGGGTTAATGCCGCCTTTTCTTTAATCAAGCAAGGAAGGAACAAAACTTTAACGTGGCACTAACATCAGTTAGTGCCACCTTTTTTGTGCAAGCAAAGAAAGAACCAAAACTTTCACATATCACTAACATTGGTTAGTGCAACCTCTCCCCCTTCAACCTACACACCCTTAACCAACTTATCCACCGTATCCCAAACAAGATCCTCGCACCACCAGTGTCCCTTAGGCGTAACAACCATATCACACTTATCCGAAGCTCCCACACGGTCATAAACAGCCTTAACCGTCTCATACCCCTCCTTCACACCGTCAATGGGGAAAATGGGGTCTTCCACACCGGCAACCACCGTCAAATTACGGGGCGCAATGAGACAGGAAAGATCCTGCATCTCAAACTGCTCATAAGCCGCAGGAATATAATTACAGCTACAATGCGACATATCCAAAATCGAAGCCTTGTATGTACAGAAAGCGCAACTGGGCACAGCAAACTTAATTCTCTCATCATAACAAGCAGAATAATAGGTAGCCGTACCGCCGCCGGAGTTACCCGTTACCGTAAGACGGCTAATATCACACTGAGGGAAATTTGCCAAAATATCAATACTGCGACTGATATCAAACACGCGCTCACCAATCAGCGTTCTGCCCATCATCAAAGAACGATACGCCGTAAAATTGCAGTTATCTCCACCGCGATTTCTCTCGGTGGGACGGCGCTCTCCCATACCTCTCTGCTCAATGCAAAGCGCAGCATATCCGCGCTTGACTGCCTGAAGCGCAAAGCATCCGCGAGGGTGATAGTCTTTATCCTTATCAAACTTAACAATACCTACCGAGTTGTGGAAACCGGTGGAATGTCCCTGAAGCGTGATAACCGTAGGATAGCTTTCCTTTCCCGTGTCGGGAACCACCAAATAACAAGGCACACGAGTACCGATCTCGGAGGCAAAGGTGAATCGGGTCAAAATATAACCGTCCTTTTTCTCCTCGGATTCGATCTCAAGCGCGGGATCAGCGGCGGCATTAGCCTCGATCTTGTCAAGACCCGTCAGCTTGCGGAAGCTCTCGCGAACGCTCTCACGCCATGCCTCGTAATCACAAGCGGGATCATAAGCCAGCGCCTGCTTCATTTCCACTTTCATAATATCCTGCCAAAGTTCCATGTTGTTTTCCTCCGTTTTTTATAAGGTAACGCCATCCTTGAAAATGGCAATGTCGTAAAATCCGCGACTCTCACCCTGCGACTCCTTACCCTCCGCACATTCGATACAAAGGGCAAACAGCTCGTCGGCAAGACTCTCCATATCCCGTCCGTCCAAAAGAACACCTGCGTTGAAGTCGATCCACCCCGGCTTCTTGGCCGCCAGTGCGGAATTGGTAGAGATCTTGAGCGTGGGAATAGGCGCACAAAGCGGCGTTCCGCGTCCCGTCGTAAACAGGATCAGATGCGCTCCGGCCGCCGCCAGATTGGTCACTGCCACCTGGTCATTTCCGGGACCGTATACCATGTACAGTCCGCCCGAAGCGGTCTCACCGATCTCCAGTGCACCCTTGACCGGCACTTTACCGCCCTTCTGAACGCATCCCAGCGATTTTTCTTCCAGCGTTGTGATACCGCCCGCCACATTTCCGGGAGAAGGATTGTCGGCAATACCCTCACCGTGGGAGATAAAATATTCACGGAATTTCTTGATCATGCCGGAAACCGCGTCAAAGGTCTCTCTGTCCACGCAACGGGAAAGCAGGATCTCTTCGGCACCGAACACCTCGGGGATCTCGGTCATAAGTACCGTTCCGCCCGCACGACCTACACGGTCGGATACCTTACCCACAAGCGGATTGGCCGTGATACCGCTGTAGCCGTCACTACCGCCGCACTTGATACCGATCTTAAGCTCGGACAACGGCACGGGAACACGCACATCCTTGTCCATCTCGGCACGAAGCTCTGCAATCAGCCGTCTTCCCTCTTCCATCTCGTCGCCGCAATCCTGTAGGTTGAGGAACTTGACACGCGTCTCATCCACTTCGCCCAGCACATTGCGGAACACCTCCATGTGGTTCTCCTCGCATCCGAGACCCAACACCAGAACACCGCCCGCATTGGGATGACGAACCAGCCCCGAAAGCGTTTTCCCCGTTGTCAGAAGGTCGCCGCCAAGCTGGGAGCAACCGTAAGGATGGGTCAACGCCTTGGCGCCGCACTCGGCCGCAAGCGAACGCGCAATATCATTGATACAACCCACTGTGGGAATGATCCAAAGCTCATTTCGGATGCCCACTCGTCCGTCCGCACGGCGATACCCCATAAAGGTTCCTTCAATGGGCGCACCCGCTTCATGCGCCTCGGGACGGTATTCCCATCCACCCAAACCCGAAAGTCGGGATTTGAGATTGTGGGAGTGGACAAGCTCGCCCGCCTTGATGTCAGCCGTAGCCGCACCAATGGGGAATCCGTACTTCATAACCTTGTCGCCTGCGCGAAGATCGCAAAGCGCATATTTCATACCATCGGCGCGAATCTCCACATTATCTGTTTCGTGAATTCTCATAAATCTCCTTTCATCGGATACCGTTTCGGCTCCGAGTCGTTTGTCGTTTTCTGATACCATTATACCACTTCCCTCGTTGTTTTCAATAGATTTTCGTACGCTCGGTTGAATTATCGTTCAATCTTTTTGGCTTTTTTCACCTTTTTTTTGAAAAAACCTTGCCAATCATTCAACTTTTGTGTATAATGAAGAAAAGCGCCTTCGGGCGCAGGAGGGCGCCTGCGGGCGGAGAGGTCGCTTTTTTGAAAAAAAGCTCCGCAAAAAACTTTTGTCTTGCGCGCTTGCCGATGTTTGAGCGAATATGCTGCGCCTAATGGAGGATCGCGTTGTTCGTACAAACTAGTGGGACAAAAGTTTTTGCGGCGCTTTTTGACCTCCTCCGCCGCAGGCTCCCAACGTCGAAAGGAGTTTCCATGCAGCCTTTAATTGATGATTTGAATTACAAAAAAACGTGGACAGATCTGAGCATTGAGGATTATGAGGGATATGTTCCCAACATGAGCCGTTATCATACGCACAGCTATTACGAGATCAGTCTCATTATACGGGGAAACGTGACTGTTATCTTGGGAAATACGGCGGACAGTGTGACCAGTAGCGGAACCGATTGTCGGATCCTTTTGATCCGCCCCCACACACCGCACTTCATAACGCCCGAGCCGGATGCTCTGTATACGCGCCGCAATATTTTGTTTTCCACCGATATGCTGGCGGATTGCCCTCCCGAATGGCGAGAGCTTTTGGGCGCGTTCGGCAAAAACAGCCGTATGTTGCACCCCGACAGCGAAACCATGGCACAGTGCTTGAAGCTGACCGATGCCATGAAGCAGGAGCACGACCCTCTTCGCCGCCGACTTCTGCTCCTGTACTTTCTCTCCGTCCTGCTTGAAAAGAAGGGCGAAGAAGACCACGGAACAGAGATCCCTTCCTTCATCAACGATGCTCTGCATTATATCTCCAAGCACTATCCCGAAAAAATCACCGCATCTTCTCTCGCCACCGAGGTGGGCGTGGGACGTACCACCCTCATGACCGGCTTTCGTCGGTATACCGGCACCACACTTTGTGAATATCTGACCCGCTGCCGTCTGCGCAGTGCCGTCAAATGTCTCGGAGACGGTATGACCGAGCAAGAGACCGCCGAGCGTTGTGGCTTCGGCTCCACCTGCTATCTCATCCGCGTCTTCCGCAAGCACTTCGGCTCCACCCCCATGGAATACATTCGTAACGGAAGATAAGAAGCGCCTGCGGGCGCGAGAGGTCGCTTTTTTGAAAAAAAGCTCCGCAAAAAACTTTTCTAATGTGCCCTTTTGGAAGTTTGTGCGAACATAGCAAAACCCCAATGGGGGCAGTATGTTCGCTCAAATTTCGCAAGG
>JAZSPB010000106.1:0-5688 GCA_045537235.1 Eubacteriales bacterium | reverse complement strand
TCGGTCGGCTTTACCTCGGAGTCTGGGTAAGGAATCTTAACGGGTTCCTGCTTAATACGTGATGGAAGGCCATCATAGGTTAACGATAGTCGGCACGCGCATAGGTTTGGTCAGCCTCTGAATGACAATTCTGTAAAACAGGCAAACTGTTATTATGCCCCGATTCAGATCGGGATATACATAGTACGGGCACAAAATATTGACAGCCTCTTAAAAATATGTTATACTACAGTCCCAAGGAAAATCTTGGAACAACTGAATAGATAACATATAAAGTTTCACATCCCCGTGGAACGCGCGACAGTAAAATAACTGTTGCAGTGAGCTGTTGAATATTAAGGCTCGTACATAGTAAGTCACTTATGATAGGTGGCTTTTATGTGCGAGCCTTTTTGCGTCCCTACGCAATATGAATACTGCTCCCACTTTTCAAAGTGAGAGCAGCTCGCCATCTAACAGAAGAAAGGAGTGAGGTTATGATTGTAACAACACAGCCGCCTTGATGTGATATAGGCGGCAGCGGAGAAAAAGAACTCGCCGTAAGTTCCAAAAGAACGGCAAATAAAATTATCGAAAGGACAAATTTATTATGAAAGCACCTATGTATAAAAACTATGAAGAGCTGCCGCTGTTTCTGAATGCGGATACGGTAGCTAAGGCTCTCGGCATTGCCATCTCCTCTGCGTATGAGTTGATGCAAGAAAAAGATTTCCCGACCTTCAAGGTAGGCAATCGCAAGTTCGTGGAAAAGGAAAAATTCCGTCAGTGGATCGAATCACAGTCAGGAGGTAACAAATGATGAATAACGAAAAAATTTATTATGGCGATGAGATATTGGAAACCATCGATGACTGTTACTTCGCACCCGGAAGAGAAAAGGAATATCCTACACCCGAAATAAAATATGCCGCACAGTGTGCGTTGCTCCGGTTGTGGAATATGTATCTGCTCGAACTCGGCGATGAGGTTTATTACAACCAAGACATCCGCCGAATCATGTTCGAGCAGATGCTCCCCGAACACTTGGATAACGCAGTGCAGCTCTGCATCAAACTCGGCAAGACAAACGACCTTGAATATTTTGCGAGGATGATATTCCTCCAAGTGCTCGGTCAGGCGATTGATTATGACGCGATCCTCAAAAGCGTCATTGTTTGCCGCAGGGACAACACAATAAAAATACTTGCGGAGGTCAGTGCATGAAATACAACCGCTACCCAAAGAGAGATGCAGTGAAAAATTATTTTCCTCTGCCGAATGAAATCTTCTCGCTGGGACTAAGCGGTGGTGAAATCTTGGTCTACACCTACCTCATGTATCGTGAAGATCGGGAAACCTTTCAGTGCCACCCAAGTTACAAAACCATCGGCGAAGCGGTTGGTATGAGCAACAACACCGTCAAAAAATATGTGGATAGTCTGGTCGAGAAACGGTTGATCACAACCGAGCCGACCTCCGTCATCACAAAGAAAGGTGAAAAGCGTAACGGCAATTTGCTCTATACCATCCGTCCGATTCAGGAAGCGGTGGAGTATCATTACGAACAGCAGATGATACGGCTGAACGAGGAAATGCAAAGGCAATATGCACTGGCAAAACTCGCCGAATACGACCGAAAACACCCCAAAGTAGCGGTATGACGGACGTCATCAAAGGAAGCGGGTTAAAGTGCGCTATCACGCACAGCGCCACAACGGACGGCAGAGCCGACCGTTTGGGGATTTTCACAGGGGTCGTAAACGCAAAATTATGCTATCTTAACGCAAGGAGAAGAAAATGGACAAAAAATACACTTTAACCATCCGTATGGACGGTAAAACGGAACAAGAAATCCGTGAAAAAATGGATGATGCACACGTGCGCTCGCTCAATGCATTCGTCTTGAAAGCGATAGATTTCTATCTTGGCTACCTCAGGCAAGGTAAAAATCTGAATTTCATTTCACCGATACTTGCCTCAAGTATCAAGAGCGAAATAAAAAATACCGAGCATAACCTCTCGGAAATGGTTTACAAAATGGCGGTGCAGCTCTCAATGCTTACACAAATTGTCGCAGACGAAAAAGAATTCTATCCAGAATATCTTGACGAACTTCACAAATGGTGTGCGGAGAGAGTTGGATCGACCAACGGTATTATTTCTCTTGAAGATATGCAGCAAAGAGAAAATGTTTATACCGATCTCGATTATTTTAATTCGGACGGCGGTGATTACTAATGCCGAAAATTATATTCACCAGTCGCTATATGCGCAATCCAAAATCATCGAATGCAGGTAAACTGCTTCGGTATATGGCAACGCGCGAGAGCGTGGAAAAGGTGGCGGTCGGTATCGACCGCTCACCGTCCACAGTCCGCCAACAGCGTTTAATTAAAAATATTCTTGAAGCCTTCCCCGAAACGAAAGACTATCTTGAATATGAAGATTACCTTAAAGAGCCGTGCAAATTTAACGCAACAGAATTTATTGAAGCGGTGATTGAAAGAAACATCGACAGGCTCGATGCGGTAAAAAATCTCGTAAAGTATTACGGTGAGCGCCCCGGCGTTGAGAAGCTCGGCGCACACGGTTTATTTTCTCAGACCGATGATAAGATTGACCTTGAAGAAGTTGCCGAGGAAGTTTCAAATCACAAAGGGATCATCTGGACTCACGTTATAAGTCTTCGCCGTGAGGATGCCGAGCGACTGCGATATAATAATCCGTCCCGATGGCGTGATTTAATTCGCAGTAACGTTTCCGAGATTGCCGATGCTCACAATATTGATTTGGATAATCTGCGTTGGTATGCAGCGTTCCACAATAAAGATCATCATCCGCATGTGCATCTGATGGTATACGCTGCCGATGCAAAACAAGGCTGGATCACAAAGCGGTCTATTGATGATATGCGTAGTATGTTCGGCAACGAAATATTCCGTGGTGAGCAGTATCGGCTGTTTGAAATGCAGACGAATCAACGGCAGATGGTGAAGGACAGGCTCAAGCAGCTCATTGAACATTATGAGCAAAACAGCTATGATCTTCCGCCGCCGGTGAATGATTTATTCTTAAAACTCGCCGAGCAATTAAAATCCGTAAAGGGCAAAAAAGTTTACGGATACCTGCCGAAAGAGGTAAAGGAAACGGTAGACAAAATCGTTGCCGAGCTTGCAAAGGACGGCGACATCGCCAAACTTTATTCCAAGTGGAATGAAATTAACCGTGAAAAACTTTCGCTCTATCACGAAAAGAAAACACCGGATATTCCACTGGAAGATAATAAAGAGTTCCGCAACATTAAAAATGTTATTGTGAAAGCGGCGGTGGAGTTTAATAGCACACAGCAAAGTGAAAGTTATATTCCTCGACAACACACCACCTCTGCCTTCGGTAACATTATCTGCGCTCTGCTTCGTGCCATCAGTCAGAGCTATGATAACAGGGATAAAAAATTGCGCAATCAGGTGGACGGCAAGCTCCGCTCCAAGATTGCTCAAAAGAAGGCGGCCCTCGGCATCCGTCCCGAGCAAAGCGATTACGAAAACAGTTATGAGCAGAGTATGTAAAAGGAGGTTGCGCATACATTTTATGCGCAGCCTCACCCCTCAAAAAATACTCGAACATTCTATGCAAAAAACGCTGGATATTCAAAAACAAGTGTGGTATTGTGTTGTGCTGCAAGGAGGTGATTATCGTGGCAAAACGAAGACCATCAGGTGAAGGAATGATTCGCCAAAAGAAAAAAGGACAATGGGAAGGTCGCATCGTCGTAGGCCATAAGGAAAACGGCGATCCCATCTTCCGCTATGTCTACGCAAAAACACAAAAGGAACTGATCGATAAGCTCCATCATAAAATCGATGAGTTCCGAGATGCAGAGCTAACCGAGGACAGTAATATGTCCCTCGGTGAGTGGCTCGACAAATGGATTGCCGAGTATATGACCGGCACCATCCGTGAGAGTACGCTGAACGGCTACAAAACCTATACGGAAAGGTATATAAAACCTGCGCTTGGGGATAAGCCGATAGCGTTCATCACAACTGCTGACGTGCAGAAATTTTATAATAATCTGCGTAAGAACGGCAGACTAAGAAATCAGCATATCTTTGGAGATGGGTTGTCGGATTCCATGGTAGTGCGAGTTCACTGTATGCTACACGAAGCAATGGATATGGCGGTGAAAGAGCATCTCATATCCAAGAATCCGACAAACGGTACGACCGTACCGAAGATTGCAAAAAAGGAAATGCAGGTACTCACCGATGAGCAGCTCGCAACCTTTATGAAATTAGTGGATGCCGAGGAACACTGGCGTGACTTCTTCTACACGGAACTCACCACAGGACTTCGGCGCGGTGAGATATGCGGCCTCAAATGGACGGACTTCGATGAGGTCGAAGGCAAATTGAATATTAATCGCAGCATTGATGTGCGAAACGGTGAAATCATCATAGGCGAAACCAAAACAGGCAAAGGCAAGAGAAGTTTCTATCTGCCGGTCAGCACAGCCAATGTGCTGAGAGAGCGTAAAAAGAATTCGAAATCCGAATGGATCTTCACCGATCCGCTTCGCCCCGAGCTTCCCGTAGCACCGCCGGCGGCGTATCGAAAGATGAAACAACTGCTCCAAAAAGCAGGGCTTCCCAATATACGATTCCATGATCTGCGCCACACCTTCGCCACTCACGCTCTCACAAGCGGTGTGGATGCCAAAACATTATCGGGAATCCTTGGGCATACCAATGCAAGTTTTACGCTCGACACCTACACCCATGTAACAACGGATATGCAACAGAGAGCCTCGAATATAGTCGGCGGCTTTATGAACGATATCTTCGGAGAGGAGTTGAAAATATGAGCAAAAGAAGAAAGCAAGGCGAAGGCACCTTGCGAAAACGAGCAGACGGTCGATGGGAAGCTCGTGTCGTCATCGGCTACGATGAAAAAGGTAACCCCATCACCAAAAATGTAACTGCCATGGAAAAAGGCAAATGCCTTGAAAAGTTAGAGCAGTTAAAAGAAAAATGCGGTGTGCAGCTCACAGGCAAGGTCAAAGCGGAAATGGCGTTCGGTGATTGGTTAGATTTCTGGTATCAGCAGTACGCCAAGCAAACGCTCCGCCCGACCACACAGTCGGGATACGAAAATATGATATACAATCATATAATCTCCGACATTGGTAAAATACCGCTGAACAAGCTAACGCAGAACGACCTGCAACAATTCTATACCCGACTGAAAAACGTCGGCAGAAAAGTACGAACCGAGCTTTACGGAAAAGGCTTATCCGACCGTATGGTGCGCGGATGTCACGCTATGTGCCGCAAGGCTTTAGAAAAAGCGGTTGCAGACGGTATTATAAGAATAAACCCTGCGATTGGTTGCAAACTGCCGCCGAAGAAAGCCAAGGAGATGCAGGTGCTGACGAGAGAGGAAATGCAGAGGTTTATGGCACAAGCCAAAGCAGACGGATACTTTGAATTATTTATCCTTGAACTCTGCACAGGAATGCGCCGAGGTGAAATCGTGGCTCTGCAATGGGATGACCTTAATATGCAGACGGGCGAACTTCACATCTGTCGTCAGGCGACAACGGTACACGGTAAAATTCATATCTGTGCACCGAAAACAAAATCCTCGATTCGCACAATCATTATTCCGCCGGACATTGTAAAAATCCAAGTCGGAGGCCAAGCGGTCTTA
>JAZSPB010000154.1:0-17515 GCA_045537235.1 Eubacteriales bacterium | reverse complement strand
CCTCTATCCTGCTGAGGTACAGAGACGTGTATGAAATTTTATCTATATTATCGCTCGCCTTTTGAGCAAAGGCGAGTGATTTAGTATAACCTTAGGAGGGACTTGTAATATCCACTTTACTACGGGGGCAAATTATGAAATTTATAGAAGATGCTTGAAGCACGCCTATCCCTTAAAAATCACCGAAAAGGTGCCGCAGGGCACCAAATAGGGAGCCAAATTTCCCGTGGTGCAGCGGCAAGGTCGCGAAATCGCCGTTTTCCTCGCTTTTTCTCGCGTTTGCGCGGTCGAGACTTGGTGAGAGCTACCCCTTAGGAGGGGCTTATTATATCCGTTTAACTAAGGGGAGAAATTATTGAATTTTAGTGCTTAACGTAAAAGTTATTAAAAGATATGCAAAAAAAATTTTATACCGATTTTTATACCGGTTTCTTGGTGGACACAATACTCTGTGATCGTGCTTGCTTAAAACTACTGCATATCGTATATTTGGTGGATATAGTAAATACTTAAGGAGGGGGGTATTATATCCATTTAACTATGCAGGCGTGTCGGAATCACCGACGGAGGTTATTGTATCATATTTTCTTCCAAAAATCAAGGGCTTTTTGAAATTTCGGGAATGGATTCGGATATTATAAAGAAGATGTGTTCGAGGTTTTGGGGGCGGAGGTCGATCGCTGACAGTTTTGGTCATTTCGGTTTGAGAATAAACACACTCTTTTTTGACTTTTTTGTATTGCAAATTTTGAATATGGGTGATATAATAATGAAAACGGTTTCGCATAGATGCAAAAAGTTAAGAGGAGGGGTGAAGGTGAGCGATTATAGGGAAGTGCGCCGTCGGATTTTTATTGGTTTGTTGGTCGCGGCGTTGATCTTGTGGACAGCCTTTATTTTCTTGCAATCGTCAAAAAGTGGGGAAGAATCTTCTTCCGACAGCGATAGCGTTGTCGGAATGATAGAAAAAGTTGTCCGAATCTTTATTCCCGGCGCGGAAGTTTCTTCGCACTTGGTTCGTAAACTGGCGCATTTTTCGGAATACTGTATTCTCGCTTTGATCGCGGCGGCACTTGTAGGAATGCTTCGGAAAGGGTGGCTTTATGCGGCGGCATGGGGATATGCTGTGGTCGTGGCATTTTGTGACGAGTTTATTGTTCAGCGATTGTCGGAAGGACGTGGACCGCAGTTTACGGATGTGCTGATCGATTCGTCGGGGGCTTTGGTCGGTGTTGGCTGCATGGCGGTTGTAATTTGGATGACAACGAGAAGAAAAAAACAAAACAGCGATCTTTGACTTTTGGATGGACAAAGATGCTGTTTTGATTTGCTTAAAGATTTGATTGATTTTGTGATATTTGTGCATTAATGTTTGAACGGCGGAGTCACTTCTGCCGTTTTTCTCTTGCTTTCCAGCTGACAAACCCGTAAATATCATTGACCAAAAAGGCGAAAAAGTTAATGGCCATAGGTAGGTGAGAAATATCCTCTTTAGCGGCAAGGAGCCAGAGAATGATCAGTACCACATCGTTCGCCGCATAGGCGACGGCATAGTAAGAGCTTCGAAAAAGCATGAGTGAGGAGGCGGCAAAACTGGTGGCGACCGAAAAGGTGCTGACGAGGAGATTGGTGTTTCCCAAGGCTTTTAATATGAAATAGAAGGCAATTGTCACTGCCGCAGTCAGGGCAAGAAGTGCCACGGTGCCACGGCAAGACAGATGGTGGATCTTAACCTCATGACTGTCATTTTTTTCGCCGCGGTAAGGGTTTTTGATCCATGTAACCACCGATGCTGCGGCGATGGGGGCGCTCATGCCGAGGTAAGTAATGATCTCGCCGTAATACTGAAATTTCCAAGATGAGATCGAGTATAGGATGGCAAAAACAACGGTGAGAACTTGCCCCCAAACATCTCCTCGTGCTACAAAGATCAGCGCGGTGACACCGATCATGGTCGCAATCAGTGTGACCGGATCCGGTGCCGCTGTAACAAGAGCCGAACAGAGAACCGCAGCAAGAGAAATGAGCCAGATCCCCCATTCTCTCCGCCTCAATCCGCGAAAAGGATTATATAACATATTTCCCTCCAAAAAAGTAACACCCGCCAACGCCTCTTCCAAGACCTAATGAGACGTGCGAGTGTCTGATTGACACGCTACCCGGTGGCAGCTTTTTCTTTTTTTATTTTACCATATTCATATTATATCACAGTTTTTGTCTTTTTGCAAGCCCTTCGAAAAGAGTTTTTGACAGAAGGGATACATTTTCAAAATGCCCTCCTCGCCTTGTTAAAAAACTAACGCGAAAACGAAAAAAAGTCGAGTTTTTTGGCCTTTTTTGATGACAGCGAAGGAAAATCGACATAATTCGGTATTGAAAAGTTCACAAAGATGTGCTATAATATGTAAGATTTCTGCTTTTGCGGGAAGACGATGGCGGAGAGGTGCGCTGTGAGAAACAAGTTTTTTGGTTTTGTTTATGCTATGAACTATATCGCTCAGGCGGCATGGTCATTTGTGTTCCCCACAGGGTTGATTGTGGGGCTTGGGTGGTTTCTTCGGTGGCGCTTTGACCTTGGAAAATGGGTTATGGTCACGGCTATCGTTTTTGGTGTGCTTTGCGGCGTTTACAGTATGTTTTGCTACATTATCCGCATGGTAGATGTGGTGGGACGTATGAGCGGCGACAAGGATGACCGTCAAAAAAATCGGAATTCAAGGAAATAATGATCGTATGAAAAATAAAAATCCCGTTATTGTGGAAACGCTTCGCATCCTTTTGGGACAGGTTATTTGTCTCGGATTGATGCTGGGTGTTTATGCGCTGATCCATAGGTTTTCGGTGTCGGTTCTGTTGGGCGGCATTGTGGGAACACTTCTTTCGGTGGGCAATTTCTTTTTTATGGCCGTCGGTCTGTCCAACTTGGCGGCTGACGCGTCGGATGCCCGTTTTAAGATTCGCGCCCAAGGCAGCTACTTGATCCGCACACTGGCTATTTTTGGAATTGCTGTTGTGGCAATCAAATTCGGTGGCTGTGATGTAGTTGCCACACTTTTGCCCCTATTGCTTGTTCGCCCCATCCTTATGGTGGAGCAGTTTATTTTGAGATCCTCGTCCGCAAATGTTCCGGTCAAGGCGGATGCCGAGACAGAGCAAGAGTCTTGCGAGGAAATTCCCGAAGAAAAGGAGGGAGAAGACCATGGAGCTTGAGATCAATGGTCCTCGGATATGGTTTGAGATCCCCATCGGCAGCCTTCGTATCCCCATCACCGATACGGCGGTTTCGTCCTTTGTGGTTATGGTGCTTTTGTGCACTGCCTGTGTACTTCTCGGTCGCAAGTTGACCAAGCGCCCCGGCAAGAGACAGGTACTGGTTGAAAAAGTAGTCACGATGCTTTACAATATGGTCGAGGAGACCATGGGTAAGCACAACTTGAAATTCGCCCCCTATATCGGTGCTCTGTTTGCCTCCTCCATCTTTGGATCGCTGATCAGCACTACGGGCGTATTCCGTTCGTCTACGGCTGATTTGAGTACCACGGCAACCTGGGCACTCATGACGACCTTTATCGTCTGGGGCAGTAATATCCGCGAAAACGGCTTCCTTGGCTGGCTCAAAGGCTTTACCGAGCCGGTGGCGGTCATGACCCCCATGAATTTGATCAGTGAGATCGCAAGCCCTGTGTCTATGGCTTTCCGTCACTTCGGTAACGTGGTGGGTGGCTCGGTGCTGACGACGCTGATCTATTACGCGTTGGCAGTGGCCAGCTCCTTTGTCCTCGGATGGATCCCCAATCAATTTTTCGCAAGCATTCCCCTCTTCCAGGTGGGTATTCCCGCGGTTCTTTCACTCTATTTCGACTTTTTCTCGGGTGCCATTCAGGCATTGGTCTTCTGTATGCTTTCCATGGTATACATCGGAGCTGCCAATCCTCCCCCTCCCGAGAAGAACGAGGATTCCAAAGCGTAAAACCGTTCCCAATATGCCGCATCCCCTAACCGAGCTTTGCCTTGCCGCAAAACTCCTTGGAAGGCGCGGATCAAAAGTTTTTTGCGGAGCTTTTTTTCAAAAAAGCGACCACCCCGCGCCCGCAGGCGCACATTAAACCCGTTTAAAAAATTTTTATATATTTTGGAGGAAAACAAAATGGATTTTATTGTTGATGCAGCAAAAGCAATCGGTGCAGGTCTTTGCATGGGTCTGGGCGCTATCGGTCCCGGCATCGGAGAGGGTAACGCGGTCGGACACGCTCTTGAAGGTATGGCAAGACAGCCCGAGGCAGCCTCTACCCTTCGTACCAATATGATCCTCGGATGTGCGATCACCGAGTCCACGGGTATCTACTCGCTGGTCATCTCCCTTCTGATCCTGTTCCTGCTGTAAGCGAGGTCATTTTCTATGACATTGCTTGATGTTTGTCGTGCGGCGGGCGCGATGCCCTTGTTTGATTCCGCTTCCGCCGCAGAGACACAGTATGAAGGGCTGATCGGCATCAACGTCTGGACGATGATCTTCACCTTCTGCAACCTTCTGATCGTCTTTTTCTTTGCGAAAAAGTTTTTGCTGGGACCGGTCAAAAAAATGATCGACAGCCGACAGCGCGAGATCGACGATCTTTATGAGGACGCAGAGAAATCGCGCGAGGACGGCAACCGATTCAAAGCGGAGTACGAGGAAAAACTGGCAGAGGCCAAAGAGGAGAGCGAAGCCATTATGCGCGAGACGGTGAGAAATGCCCGTCTTCGCGAGGAGGCTATCATCCGCGAGGCCAGAGAAGAAGCGTCGGGCATCCTCAAGCGCGCTGACGAGCAGATCGAGATGGAAAGGCGTCAGGCGGTAAACGACATCAAAAATGACGTTTCGGACATGGCAGTGGACATTGCCGGTGCGGTGCTCGGACGGGATATCAAGCCCGAAGAACACTCCGAATTGATCGATTCGTTTATCGACCGCTTGGGTGAAGAAGAATGATCAACGTACACGAATACGGACGGGCGTTGTTTGAGCTTGCGGAGGAGCAGGGAGCCGCCGAGGATATCCATGCCGAGCTTATGGCTGTGGCGGACATTCTTTGTGAGAACCCCGACTACGTTACGCTTTTGGACACCCCCGCCATCCCTACGGGCGAAAAGCCGGCACTGGTGGATCGCGCTTTTGCGTCTTGCCATGTTTATGTGAGGGATTTTGTCAAAATTTTGAGTGCCAAGCGCGCCATCGGGCAGTTGTCTGCTTGCGTGCGTGTGTTTGGCGAGTGTCTTGACGACAGCCGCGGCATTCTTCGCGCGGTGGCCAAGACCGCAGTCCCCATGACCGAGAAGCAGATCGAACGACTTTCGGCAAAGCTGTCGACCATGACGGGGAAAAAGGCGGTTTTGACCAACGAGTGCGATCCCACGGTCATCGGAGGCGTGACACTTTTGTGCGACGGCTCGCGCTTTGACGGCAGTATCCGCGCACGCTTGGAAGAGCTTCGGACAAGACTTTCCGAGGCAACTATTTGATAAGGAATTTTTTGATATGCAGCTTAAAATTGATGAAATAAGCAAAGTAATAAAAGAGCAGATCAAGCACTATTCCGACAAAACGGTTCGGGACGAGACGGGTAACGTCATTCAAGTGGGTGACGGTATCGCCAAGGTCTGGGGGCTTGATCGTTGCCGCTCCAACGAGCTTTTGAAGTTCTGCAACGGCTCGTACGGCATGGCGCTCAATTTGGAAGAAAATTATGTTTCCGCCGTACTCCTCGGCTCCGATGTGGGTATTTTTGAGGGCAGTGTGGTGGAACGTACGGGTAATGTGGTTTCGGTTCCTGTCGGGGATGCCATGATCGGACGTGTGGTGGACGCATTGGGTCAGCCCATCGACGGTCGCGGTCCTGTGGGATGTACCGAGATCCGCCCCATTGAGCACAAGGCGCCCGGTATTATCGAGCGCAAGTCGGTTTCGGTGCCCTTGCAGACGGGCATCAAGGCGATCGACTCTATGATCCCCATCGGTCGCGGTCAGCGTGAGCTGATCATCGGAGACCGCCAGACAGGTAAGACGGTCATTGCCACCGATACCATTATCAATCAGCGCGGCAAGGATGTGATCTGCGTCTATGTGGCCATCGGACAGAAGCAGTCTACAGTGGCTTCCATCGTGGACACCTTGTCCAAGAGCGGCGCTATGGATTATACCGTCGTGGTCAGCGCGTCGGCATCCGATCCCGCACCTTTGCAGTATATTGCCCCCTATTCGGGCTGTACCATGGGTGAGTATTTTATGGATCAGGGTAAGGACGTTTTGATCATTTACGATGATCTTTCCAAGCACGCAGTGGCTTACCGCGCACTGTCATTGCTCATTCGCCGTCCTCCGGGACGTGAGGCATACCCCGGCGATGTGTTCTATCTCCATTCAAGACTTTTGGAGCGTGCGGCAAGAATGGCTCCCGAGTACGGCGGCGGTTCGCTGACGGCATTGCCCATTATCGAGACGCAGGCGAATAACATTTCAACATACATTCCCACCAATGTCATTTCCATCACCGACGGACAGATCTTCCTTGAGACCGAGCTGTTCCACGCCGGTGTGCGTCCCGCGGTCAACCCCGGCATCTCGGTGTCTCGTGTGGGCGGTAACGCACAGATCAAAGCCATGAAAAAGGTGGCGGGAACCCTTAAGCTGCTGTATTCCCAGTATCGCGAGCTTCAGGCTTTCTCCCAGTTCGGCTCGGATCTGGATGCCGATACCAAGCGCCGTTTGGAGCAGGGTGAACGCATTGTGGAGGTGCTCAAGCAGGATCGTAACTCTCCGGTAGCGGTAGAGTTGCAGGTGGCCATTATCTATGCGGTGACCAAGGATCTTTTGGCAAGCCTTCCCGTTGCGAGGGTGAGCGAGTTTGAGCAGTTCCTCTATGAATATCTTGGAAATCATCATGCCGATGTGCTGACCGCGATCCGCGAGACGGGAGTCCTTTCCGCGGAGACCGAGCAGGCACTTTCGGATGCCATTAAGACCGCCCTCGCCCGCTTTGTCGGAACACCCGAGGCGTAATCTTTCGGAGAGGCGGTAAAGAGTTTTGGCAGGAATGTCTATTAACAGTATCAAGTCCCGTATGCGCAGTGTGGCCGGAACTCGCCAGATCACGCGCGCCATGGAGCTGGTGTCATCCTCCAAGCTTCGTCGTGCCAAGGAAAAGGCGGAGGGCTCCCGTCCCTTTCATGCGGCACTTACCCGTGCCATTGCCGATCTGACGGCGGCGGGCGGTGCTTGTGACGGCGATAGCGTGTTTTTGTGCGAGCGCGAGGTGAAGAAGACCTGCTATGTGGTCATGGCGGGCGACAGAGGGCTTGCGGGGGCTTATAACAGCAATTTGTTCCGATATGTTCGCGCCTTGGCGGGAGACAGCAGCTATTGCGTGCTTCCCGTCGGTAAAAAGGCGGTGGAGCATTTCAAGAGACGGAATGCGGAGTGTTTGGATGTGGGCTGTGCCTCTTTGGCGGCCGTGGATGTGGGCGTTTGCAGTAACATCGCCTCGCTTCTGTGCCGCGAATACCGGGCAGGGCATATCGACCGCGTAGTTGTGGTGTATACCAAGTTTGTTTCCATGCTTTCGCAGGAGGCAGCGGAGGAGCAGATTCTCCCCATTGTCGGTGGCGAGCAGGAGGCGACGGGACGTGAGTTCCTCATCGACGAGGAGCCCGTGGCACTGATTGACGCGCTGGTGCCCTTCTGTGTGTCGGGGCTTCTCTTTGCGGCCGCTTCGGAGGCGGTGGCATCGGAGCACGGTGCACGGCGAAATGCCATGAGCTCGGCCAGCAAGAACGCGGGTGAGCTAATCGACAGTCTTCAGCTTCGATTCAACCGAGCCCGTCAGGCGGCCATTACGCAGGAGATCACCGAGATCGTTTCGGGCGCGGATGCGCTTTAAGTAATTTTTGGAAGGAAGAAACCTATGGCAGAGCAAAATATCGGCAAGGTCGTGCAGGTGGTCGGGCCTGTCCTTGATATCCGATTTGATAACGGCCGACTTCCCGCACTTCTCAACGCCATTCATGTGGACAATGATGGCGAGACGGTGGTGTGCGAGGTGGCACAGCAGCTTGGTGACGATACTGTCAGATGTATCGCCATGAGTTCTACCGACGGTATGGTTCGCGGCGCAAAAGCCGTAGATACGGGGGAGGGAATTACGGTTCCCGTGGGTCCGGAGACCTTGGGGCGTGTGTTCAACCTCCTCGGTGAGGCCATCGACAATAAAGAGCAGCCCGTAACAGCCGAGCGGCACTGTATCCACAGAGATCCGCCGCCTTACACCGAACAGCAGGGAACTACCGAGATCCTCGAGACGGGAATCAAGGTCGTTGACCTCATCGCACCCTATGCCAAGGGCGGTAAGATCGGTCTTTTCGGCGGTGCGGGTGTTGGTAAGACAGTGCTCATTATGGAGCTGATCAACAATGTCGCCAAGCAACACGGCGGTATTTCGGTCTTTTCCGGCGTGGGCGAGCGTACCCGTGAGGGGAACGACTTGTACATGGAAATGAAGGAGTCCGGCGTTATCGACAAGACCGCCTTGGTCTACGGTCAGATGAATGAGCCGCCCGGAGCAAGAATGCGCGTGGCGCTGTCGGGTCTGACCATGGCCGAGTATTTTCGTGATAAAGAAGGACAGGACGTGCTTCTGTTCATTGATAATATCTACCGCTTTACGCAGGCGGGCTCCGAGGTTTCGGCACTTTTGGGAAGAATGCCGTCCGCTGTGGGCTATCAGCCGACGCTGGCTACCGAAATGGGCGCCTTGCAGGAGCGTATTACTTCGACCAAGAAGGGCTCGATCACCTCTGTGCAGGCGATTTACGTCCCCGCCGATGACTTGACCGACCCCGCACCTGCAACAACCTTCGCGCATTTGGATGCGACGACCGTTCTTTCCCGTTCCATCGCGTCGCTGGGCATCTATCCCGCCGTTGACCCGTTGGATTCCACCTCCCGTATTCTAACCCCCGATATTGTGGGATTAGAGCATTATGAGGTGGCGCGTGAGACGCAGAGAATTCTTCAGCGTTACCGCGAATTGCAGGACATCATCGCCATCATGGGTATGGATGAGCTGTCCGAGGAGGATAAGCTGACGGTTGCCCGTGCGAGAAAGATTCAGAATTTCCTGTCCCAGCCCTTCACCGTGGCCGAGCAGTTCACGGGTATGCAGGGTAAGTATGTACCGATCAGTGAGACGGTGCGCGGCTTCCGCGAGATCATCGAGGGTAAGCATGATGACCTGCCTGAGTCTGCCTTCCTGTTCGTCGGTACCATTGACGAGGCCATCGAGAAGGCAAGAGGTGCCCAATGAGAGACTTTGCGCTGGGGATCCTGACCCCCACGGGCGAAGGCTTTTCGGGGCGCGTGCAGGAGCTTTTCCTGCGGACGACTTCGGGCGAGGTGGGGATCATGGCCAATCACACCGATTATCTCGCAGGAGTTGAGCCTTGCGTGACCAAGCTGACCGACGCGGAGGGACACACCCTCATCGCCTTTTGCGGCGGAGGCTTTCTCAGCGTCGTCAAGGGCGAGGCATCCCTTGTCGTAGACGAATTTGCCTTTTCGGACGCACTTTCTGCCGAGAGCGTCAAAGCCGAGCGCGATGCTATCGCGGCTGAATTTGCGGCTTGTGATGCCAAGAAACAGCCCGAAAAAGCCGAATATCTTAAAACTGCGCTTGCGCGTGCCGAGACGAAAGTCAAAGCGGTCGAGAGATAGCGCCTGCGGGCGCGGGGAGGTCGCTTTTTGAAAAAAGCTCCGCAAAAACTTTTGATCCGCGCCCTTTTTGTAGTTTGTGCGAACATGGCGGCACTAAATTTAGTGTGATATGTTCGCTCTCACTTCAGCAAGGGCGCGGATCAAAAGTTTTTTGCGAAGCTTTTTTTCAAAAAAGCGACCTCCCCGCGCCCGCAGGCGCTATCTCTCGATCGCATGAATAAAATCGTTGTAGTGATAATCGTCTTTGGTGTAGATTTCCGTCTGGTTGCCTTCATAGCGGATGATCACTCTTTTGATGGAGGCGGTGCTGTCATAAACGGATTCGGCTATTGTTATGGTTTCGGGAGTGTCGATTTTGAGGCAGGTCTGATCGTGCGGCTTTCGAGTCAGTAGAGATTTCTTTTGGGCGATCAACCGGATTTCGTCCGAAGTATGTACCAATGCGATTATAACGAAATAGGGGTATATCGGTCTGTTATCAATTTTGTTTTTAAGTTTGAGCTTTCCGAAGGTATAGCCTTTTAAAAGCTGCATCTTGAAATTTCTTTTTTTGCCGTATTTTTCCTCTATCCGATGAACAAAGTCGGTTTCTTGATTTTCAATAAATTTCTTCATTTTTTCGGTGGATGGGATGTTGATCGGAAATGTGAGAATGGTGATGACAAGTGCTAACGCGCATAAAACCCAAGCGAGAGGAAAGATAAAGCTGTGAATCGGTGCATAGAACCCGATGATGATCAAAGGAATAATGGAAACGCGTGAGAGAAAAATGACGTAATACAAATGTAAAAACCATAAAATTCCGAAATGCATTGGGGGGCTCCTTTCAATCAAAAAATTGTTTGGTGTTATAAGCGATCGCATCTTTTAAGATCTCGCCAAAGGGCTTACCGTATACCTCCCGGGCAGTTAGCGATTCGCAATACACGGACATGAATGTTTCAAGATCACCGAGTTGAGTCAAACAGTAATCGACCAAAACCAGTCCAAACCAATATTTGAAGGGATCGCTGTTTACATCCATCATTGGCATATAGGGGCTTTTATCCAACAAGGCTACTCTGGCTTTATCATAATTTTCTTGCGTATACTCCATTTCTGATTCGGATAGAAGTGTACATATGGTTTCATGCTCGGATGCATTCGATGTTATCACCGCACGTTCTTCAAAGTAAACACATTCTCCGGAGGCGATTTCTTCATGAAAATGGAGATCAACATAATGAGCAATTCCTTCTAAAAACACTGCGTCGGGTCTGTATACCAAATCGTCGGTTCGCTCGCATACCATGTGGGTATATTCGTGGATAAAAGAGTCGATCGAGATACAGAATATTTCTTTCGTAAGAGCCTCACAACACGAACGCTTTCCCAATGTGGGATGTCGGTATGTGCTGTCAAAATAGCAAACTGTTCCCTCGGCTTCGTCCAATGAATATTCAACACCGAGATACTCGCGGACATCTGCCATGACCCACCTTGCTTCTTCAACAATGGCGGTGATATCCGATTCTTTGAAATCACGCTTGCGGAAATAAAAGGTCATCCATTCATCCCGCATGATGTAATACTTATCATTTTGTTCTGTTTCGCCGGTGGTCATCTCTGTCTCGGTTGGGGATGTCATTTCTGCTTCTGGTTTTTTGATCGATTCGGTTTCTGAAGCTGCGGGGCGGTTGGCTCGGCATCCTGCGAGGCTCATCAAAAGGAAAAGAGGTAAAAGAAAAATGAAAGGTTTTCTTGCCATATTAATCATGGCTCTTGATCCAAGAAAGCAAGCGCTGTAAGCCCTCGCCGCTGAAATCGGATGTGAGTACATCAATCTTGTAATACGAACAGTTTTTATTGGTATCCTTCAATAAATTGTATAGATTGTCGGCTTGCTCAATAGGGGTTAAAGGATTTCGTGTATAATGAAGGATCAGCAGAGGACGATTCAGTTTTTCGTGGAATTTGACGGCTGACCGAAGATCATATGCCTCGGGTGCCTCCTCATAGGTTTTTCCGATCAGCGAGGCAAACAGATTTTGAACAGCTTCCCCCCGCGCATTGCCCATAGCAGGAAGATCGGTAATTGCGTCAACTATCGCGCAACCGCTGATTCTGTTCGCCGTATCCTCGGCCATCAGACGCAGGGCTGTGATCGAGCCTTCGGACGATCCTGCAACAAACATTTTTGCATCCTTCATAAAGGTGGCTTCGTCACATATTTGCAACAGCTTTTTTGCATCTGCCAGATCATTAGGACCGCCAAGATCTCGTGATCCTTCACTTTCGCCGTAGCCCCGTGCATAGAGGCGAACGACAATGATGTCATATTGGGCAAAATTTACGCCAAGGTCGTATGCGGTCAAAGGAAGTTCGGGAAAATAGATCAAAATGGGGTAGTTTTTGCCATTTTCCCCATAATCGGCGGGGAGAACGAAATCTGCGGCCATTTGCGTGTCGCCTGATCGAAACAGGACTTTGTATGCCACGGCGATGCTCATGCCGTACGCAAAGGTCTCCTCTGTAACAGAGATCACATCCTCAACTTCGATAAGCTTCTCCATGTTGTCTATGGTATTTGGGGGAATTGCCTCGGTCTCCTTGGTGGTTTCGGTGCTTTCTGACTGTGTTTCGGTTTCGGATTCTATCGTTTCGGTGCTGTCGGGGGCTTGGCAGGCGGTCAAGGCAAGCAACATAACAGCGAGCAGCAGTATCCAACATTTTTTCATGTGCTTTCTCCTTTCCTTTTGAAGACATAGTAATAAGGCGTATGACCGCCGTAAAAATAGTCCCCCGATTTGTGCTGAACAAACAGATATTCTTTGCCGCCGATCTCCTTGATGACATAAGCCTCGGCGGTTTTGTCTTGATCGTTGAGCAATGTGCCTTTGGTATATCGCAAGATGATTTTTGAGCGTTTTCGTAGGGTTCTCAAACACACGCCGCGAGGGAAGAAGTGAAGGTCTGATATGAAGGGGGACGGATCGGAGGAACTCTTTTCCAAAGGGTCAAAATCCGATATTTTCTGTACATAATCGCAAGTCTCCCATTCACCGAGAAGCGTCAAGTCCTCCACAAACGGCAGGTCGGTGTTATCTATGTTGGTTCTAACGCGATGTTCGGTATAGGTCTCCTTGTTAATTTGCCTGTATAAGAGTGGTACGGAATCCGCGCCTTTTTCGATGCAATCGTGGGTCATGAATTGCATGATCATATACAATGTTCCGTTTTTCTCCGTTGTACGATAGGAGTGAGGAATGGCGAAGTTATAATAGGACGAGATGGTGTAAACGGTTCCTTTTGTCCAAAAGTAGCTCCACACAGGTGCTCCGCCGGGCATTAAGATGATTTCCCTTTTGGCTTCCGGTGGATGGGAGTTTGTTACCGAGCTGATGTCATTTTCGTCTCTCAACGTTCCGCATATTTCCCACTTGCCGATTACCTCGGGATCGTCGGAGAAGGGAAGATTGAGATATTCGTTGGCGTACAGAAACTTCAAATTGCCGCTTTGGGTAATGCTGTCGATATGAGTGACCCGGGCTTGAATTTCTTTAATCTCATCTAAAAGTATTTGCCGCTTTTCCAATAGCTTTTGGCGGATCTGTTCTTCGGAGACCGTAAAAAGATCCCGAATTTCTTCCAGGGAAAAACCAAGCTTTTTATATGATAAAAGCTGTTTATATTTGTCCACCGCTTGCGGTGTGTAGAATCGGTAACCGGTTGTTTCGTCAATATAGTCGGGTTTCAATATGCCCTCTGTGTCATAGTAGCGAAGGGTTTGTGTGCTTACATTGCAGATCTTTGCAAAATCCCCTATTTTGATCACGGTATCGCCTCCTTTGTGGTATTATAACATTATAGTTAACTGTAAAGTCAATAGTATTTTAATATTTTTGAAAAATTTTTACAGAGGGAAAATTTAGCGCATGAGAAATGATACAGTGAAAAAAGCTCATCTCCTTTTTGGAAAATGAGCTTTTTGAATTTCTTTGCAATCCGGTTTATTCATACCGTTTTGGATTATTGGTCTCCCCCAAAAGATAGTCGACACTGGTGTTATAGAATCTTGCCAGTTTGATCAGTATTTGGGTGGGGATGTCGTTTTCGCCCGTTTCGTATTTGGAATAGCCTGTTTGCGACATTCCAAGCATCTTTGCAACCTGCGTTTGGTTCAAATCCTTGTCTTCTCTTAAGTCTCTTAATCTCGGATACATACTTTCACCTCCGAAAAATATTATAATTAATCTGTTTCAGGGTATTGACATTTAACCTGAAATAGGTTATAATATGCTTGCGAAATGCATATTTCGACAATTTTATGGAGGTGTTTGACATGGGAAAATATGTTGAACAAAATTTAAACAGTAATGAAAAGCTAATTAAAAAGGCGGAATTGAACCCGCTGGCTGTTATTGTGAAGGGGCTCGGGGGTGTGATTTTTATTGTCGCATCGCTTGTGCTTATGTCACTGATGGAAGGTGTAGCCAAGGGATCGGCTATTTTCTTGTTAATCTTTGGTTGCTTCAAATTACTCACAGCATTCTTACGTTATTTAAATACAGAATTTGGCTTAACCAATAAACGCTTGGTAGGCAAGCAGGGTATTATCAATACCGAGTCCATGGATTCTCCGCTGGACAAGGTGCAGAATGTTTCGGTTTCCAGCGGTTTTTGGGGGAAATTGTTTAATTACGGCAATATTTCGGTGTCTACCGCATCGGGACGATTTAGCTTCACGATGGTGAAAAACGTGGAGGCTATGAAGAGTGCCATCATGAATCAAGTCGAGGTGGTCAAGGAGGAGCAGGCCAAGGAGCAGGCAAAGCAGTTTGCCATGGCTATGGCTGCGACCAATGCCGCAGCGGCAAAGACCGAATGAGATAAAAAATAATGAAAAAGACGCTTGACAACAGATTTTTGTCGCGAAAGCGTCTTTTTTTTTGCCATTTTTGAGCCGATGTTATTCGGTATAAAAAAGGGCAACGCATCTCAATGATTCGAGATAGCGTTGCCGATGATGTGAGAATAGAGATAAATCCGAACCCCATCGTCGCGTGATGAGTTTCGGATTTCTGCTGTCGCCACCCGAATTTGGGTACCGACACTGTTGATTGGTGCAGTGAGTGATGATAAATCCGAACCAAATGCCTCTTCGATTTCGGCAAAGGTGATTGTTTTTGTGCCTTCCTTATAGTTGAATGTAATGACCAAGTAGTCGTCGAACAGATAGATCGCATTCACAAAGCTGTCGATCAGACGGCGGCGGTGGTCAAGCTGTTTCATATTAAGCTTGCGGTACTTGATAAGATATGCGAGTATATCTTCTTTTGTAATCGTAGGCTTAGCAATTTCTTCCTTGAGAATCTGTACCGAGAGCTCGCTCTTTTCGGCTTCAAGCTGCTCGAGACGTTGCTTTGTAGATGCGGTGAGGATTCCCGCTTGAATGGCGTTGACGAGATTGTCAATGCCTTTTTCTATTTCATCAAGCTGTTTACGAAGGATCGGGAGAGTGCTGCTTTCGGCATTTAGCTTGGCGATCAGCATATCTGCAAGTCTGTCGAGAAACTCATCGTCAAAGATAAACTTCTGAATGAGCAGGATCACCACTTCCTCAATCCATTTCTTCTTGATGGTTTTCTTCTTACACGTTCCGCCCTTGCGTGTGCCTCGGCATTTGTAATAGCGATGGACTTCCATCGTATGACTTGTTCCGCTTTCTCCCGTAATCAGACACTTGCAATATCCGCAGAACAACTTTGTAGTCAACAGATATTCGTCCTCAGCTTTGTGCTTTGCGGGAGCTTTCTTGTTCGCGGCGGCTCGCTCTTGTACTTGTTCAAATAACTTGGCAGGAACGATGGCGGGGATTCCGTTGGGAATAACCACGTCGCGATATTGATACTCGCCGATGTATCGGCGGTTATGCAGCATTCGTGTAACGGTATTAAGGCTGATCTTTGTTCCTTTTGATGTGCGGATACCTTTGATGTTTAACTCGTCGGTGATCTCTTGCATCGTTGCTCCTTTGGCATATTTCTTGAAAGCTTCAAGCACAGCAGGTGCGGCAACGGGATCGATTTGGAAAAATTGATTTTCGTCAACGGTGTATCCGATGGGAAGTGTACCTCCGTTGTATTTGCATTTGAGCGCGTTTTCGGTCAAACCTCGTACCACTTTTTCGGAGAGCTCTGCCGAGTAGTATTCAGCCATACCTTCAAGCATAGATTTGAGAAGGATACCTTCAGCACCTTCGGAGATCGCTTCGGTTGCCGATACAACTTTTACTCCGTTCTTGCGAAGAACACTTTTGTAGTGCGCCGAGTCGAATCGATTTCGGGCAAATCGGTCCAACTTCCACACAATGACAATATCAAATTTCTTTGCCGCACTATCCTTGATCATTTGTTGGAAGTTCGGACGGTTGTCCGTCTTGGCAGACAAGGCTCTATCGATGTACGGCTCAAGCAAGGTGATGTCATTCTTCTTTGCAAAGGCTTGACATTCACGAAGCTGACCTTCAATCGATTCCTCACGCTGATTATCCGAGGAATAGCGAGCGTATATTACTCCTGTCATTGACTCTCCTTTCTGTCACTATGACGTGACGATTATGATACTTTATTTTCGGTAGCTTGAATCTTATTCTGCGCCGATAATTCTTGTTCTTTCTTCCACGCTTCAAGCTCGGCGCGCCATTCATCAGAAGAGAAAAACTTTATAACCCCGGGGAGAAGCACATCGGCAAGTGCTTCGATTTCATCATCGGGGATATCCAATCCCATGTTTGTGTTGTTGTGTTTGTTTTTTAGAATTGTAATGATTCTTTTGCGCAGCGCTTCAACGTTAATTTGTGGAAGCTCTAAATAAACCCATGTGGTGTGCTTATCTTTGAGAATGTCGATCATTCTATTTAACATTTCATTGATCTTCAAATTATTTTTACCTCCTGAGGTTTTGTCTGTCATGACAAAAGCAGTGCTTGCTGTGACTGATAGACGGATTTGGATGCCCAAATCCAGTGCTTGCTAAGACTGACAGACAGCTTGCTGTAACTCATAATTTTTCTTCGGTTGGATTTGGGCGTCCAACCGCGATGCTTGCTGAGACCGATGGACCGTTTGTCATGACAAACGCGATGCTTGCTAAGACTGATAGACAAGCAGAGCGTTGTCAAAGTTTCTTTATAACTTGTGTTGCGATTCCTTGAATCTGCACGTTGCGCTCAATGCGATCATCGTAATCGGGATTTTCTGCGTGTAGCAAATATACTTTCTTGTCGGGAAGATAGGTAATGGTTTTGAGCAGCGTTTCAGTTCCGTTCACGAGGACAACGGCATAATCACCGTCCCTGCAAGTGTTCTGTTCGCGCACGATAACGAGGTCACCATCGTCAACACCGATGCCCGTCATCGAGTCACCCTTCGCGGTCAGAATGAAAAACTTTCCGTCACCCACAAGCGCGGTGGGGAGAGGAATGATGTCCGCTTCTTCCACATTGGGCTCGCTCGGTAACCCGCAGGACACGGTAGAATCGTATCGAATCGCAGGTGTTGTTTCAAACATATTGCGCGAGAGATTTGTACCGATGCTACGTCGACCGTTGTACTCGATCTCGCCGTGCTCTTTCATGTCGGTGAGGTATCTCTGCACCGAAGTTTTGGAGATACCTGTCCCCGCCGCGATGTCGCGCACCGTCGGTGACTTGCGGTTCTCCATAAAATATTCGTCTATAAATTGGAAGTCGGATCGTAGCCATGTCGTTCTGTGAGCCAAGGAGTTGGC
>JAZSPB010000043.1:0-13137 GCA_045537235.1 Eubacteriales bacterium | reverse complement strand
GGGGTGTTGTATGTTTGTTTAAATTTTATAAGGGCGCATTAGAAAAGTTTTTTGCGGAGCTTTTTTTCAAAAAAGCGACCTCTCGCACCCGCTGGGCGGCTCGCGATTCGTTTCGCTCTCGATATAATGCTTGGCCTGCGTGGTAAACAGCTTGTAATATTTACCCTCTTGAGCCATCAATTCTTTGTGAGTTCCCTCTTCGATGACTTTTCCGTATTCCAAAACTACGATCTTGGATGCCGTCGTAGCACTGGAAAGACGGTGGGACACAAAGATTGTGGTCTTGTCTTTGCGCAAAGCCTCGAACTGGTTGTATATTTCCTGCTCGGCAATGGCATCGAGGGCGGCTGTGGGTTCATCAAGGATCAAAATGTCCGAATCGCTGTAAAATGCACGAGCAATGGCCATTTTTTGCCACTGTCCCCCGGAAAGTTCAATGCCCGATCTCTCAAAAATACGCATGAGCGGGGTATCAAGACCTTCGGGCAAAGCACCGATAAATTCCTCGGCATTGGCAGCTTTGACCGCCTCGGCAATGCGTTTGTCATCGCGTGGACGGTTGACCTCACCGAACATGATGTTCTCCGACACCGTACAAGCATATTTTCCAAAATCTTGGAAAATAATACCGAACATATCATAAAGAGCACGAGGCTCAAATTCACGAATGTCCACACCGTCAAGTAAGATCCTCCCCTCCGTCGGGTCATACAATCGGGTAAGAAGCTTCAAAAGCGTGGTCTTTCCCGCACCGTTCAAGCCTACCAACACCACCGTCTCACCCGGACGAATGGTAAGGTTTACATTGTCGATGACCTTTCTCTCGGTACCCGGATAGGCAAAGCTGACATTCTCAAAAACAATGGTATGCGATACACTGCGAACCAGCTCTCTCGGCTTTTCCGTAGTGGGACGAATATTCTTTTCGGTCTTCATAAAGGTGATCAGGTTGTCAATAAACAATGTGCCCTCATAAATCGTAGCCGAGGTGGAGATCAGCGAAGCAACACAGGTAGCGATCGAAGTCAGCGCACTCGTATAAAGTGAATAATCACCGATCATATACGTTCCGGCAAACACCCCGGCGGCGATCAGCGCATAGAAGATACAGTTGACCACCGAGGATAAAATGGCGAATGCCACGTTCCAAAAGCTTTCATGCAGAATCAAGCTGCGCAACCCACGATAATATCCGTCAAACACCTGTTTATACTTGTTAATGAACACGTTTTCAAGGTCAAACATTCGAATTTCTTTGACGCCGTCCTTATTGACCATAATATCGGAATAGTAATTCATCTGACGACGTTCCTTGGAGCGAAAACGCATATAGCTGAAATTCTTGCGTCGATAGATGAAGTTGACCACAGCCGACGGGATCGACACGGCAATAATGCACACCGCCGCCAACGGAATGGCCGCAGAAACAATGGCAATATAGCTGACAAAGCTAATGATATTACTTACCATGGCAAAGGTAGAGGACAAAATAGCAATGGGGCGGTTGCCCGCCTCTCGGTTAGCATTTTCCAAACGCTCATAAAATTCGGGCAGGTCATAGGAGCCGATATCAATTTCTTTGGCCTTTTCCATGATCCCCAGTTTAACCTGTCGCACCACCTTTTCCCCCGCAACACGGGTCACAGCATGCTCCACCCGTCCAACGACACGGTTGCACACACGGTACACAAAGAGAAAGATCAGCAAATACATGACCTCGGAGGACAAAAAGTCGCCAACCGCGCCCCCCTCGGTGCGAAGGATCACCATTTCCTGCATCGCATTGAGGATCTCACGGGAGATCATGGAGCCGACGACAGGCATAACACCGCTGAAAAGTGCAATAAACATCAACACAAAAAGGATCCACGGCCCTGTTTTCCAGACCAAACCGAATATGTAAAACAGTCGGTAGAAAAAGCCGCCGAGGAGATCTCCCAAAAAGCGCGGCACATCGGTTACTCCCTTCGGAGGCGCCACCTTTTCATATCGGAAATCGCCGGAGCCTCTTCTCGGTCCTCCCATTGGTGGATAATTCATACATTGCACCGCCTTTCCTTTTTGCTCGATTAATTAGTTAACCAATATCATTTTAACACGTTCCGAACATTTTGTAAATACTTTTGACAAAAAAATATTCCTATGGGAAATCCTGTTCACAATCACCCAAAAAACGCGTTTAAACACCATAAAAATAAAAAAATTTACGTCTTTTGTCCCTCGGCTCTTGACATTGGGGCAAATATTTCATATAATAAAATGAATCATTATTTTTTATTTTACTTTTTTATTTCGGAAAGGAAAAAAATCATGCAGATCAAGGTTGTAAAATTTGGCGGCTCTTCTCTTGCCGATGCTGAACATTTTAAGCAGGTTGCCAAGATCATCAAAGCCGACCCCACCAGAAAATACGTCGTTCCCTCTGCCCCCGGAAAGCGTTTTTCCGAGGACACCAAGGTAACCGATATGCTCTATTCTTGTTACGAGATGGTTCGTAACAATTTGAACATCGACGAAATGTTTTCCAAGATCGCCGATCGCTATAATTCCATCATCGCTGAACTGGATCTCGACTTCGACATTTCCGGTGCCCTCAATTATGTAAAAAATGCCATGCTTCACCACTCGGGTCGCGACTTTGCTGCCAGCCGCGGTGAATATCTCAACGGTCTGATCCTCGCGAAATACCTCGGCTTTGACTTCATTGATGCCGAGAATGTCATTTTCTTCCGTGATGACGGCACATTTGATCAAGAAAAGACCAACACCGTGCTTCGTGAGGAACTGATGAAGCACAAATACGCGGTGATCCCCGGATTCTACGGCATCACCCCCAACGGCACCATCAAGACCTTCTCTCGCGGCGGCTCTGACATCACCGGCTCCATCGTGGCTCGTGCTGCCGATGCCGACCTCTACGAGAACTGGACCGACGTTTCCGGTTTTATGATGGCCGACCCCCGTATCATCAAGGATCCTTGCATCATCAAGACCATCACCTACCGTGAGCTTCGCGAGCTTTCTTACATGGGTGCCTCTGTGCTCCATGACGAGGCCATTTTCCCCGTCCGCTATGCAAGCATCCCGATCAACATCAAAAACACCAACCGCCCCGAGGATCGCGGCACCATGATCGTCCCCACTACCAACGACTACGACTCCAAGCACGTGATCACGGGTGTGTCGGGTCTGCGCGGCTTCTCCGCCATCACCATTGAGAAAGACAGAATGAATTCCGAGGTCGGCTTCATCCGTAAGGTTTTGGAGGTCTTTGAGGAAAACAACATCTCGGTTGAGCATGTTCCCTCGGGCATCGATACCATCAGCGTTGTTCTGGATACCAAGGCTTTGGATCCGGTTCGCGAAAGACTTCTCACCCGCATCCAGCGCTCCACCAGACCCGACAGTATTGCCGTAGAAGACGGTCTCGCGCTGATCGCCGTGGTTGGTCGCGGTATGGTCAAAGCCAAAGGCACCTCGGCACGCGTATTCAATGCCGTGTCCAATTCGGGGGTCAACATCAAGATGATCGATCAGGGCTCCAGCGAGCTTAATATCATCATCGGCGTGGAGGAACGCGACTTTGAAAAAGCCCTCACCGCTATCTACGACGAATTCGTACAGAAAAAATAGAAAAGGAGTGCTTCGCAATGGAAAAGATGTACTTTGAGCTTTTGAGCGATTTCTGCGACGCGCTGATCTCTTTGCAGGTTCAAGGAACGGGTGACAAATCCTTTGACGGTGCCTTCCGTTGCCGATCCTGTCACATTCTGCACGGTCGCGCAGCCGATGCAGTGTACCCCTTTATGGTCATGGCCAAGCATACCGGTGACAGCAAATATGTAGAAGCGGCCAAAGCCGTCTTTGCGTGGGGCGAAAATTTCGTCTGCGATGACGGCAGCATCATCAACGATAGCCAAAGTACATGGAAAGGCATCACAGTCTTTAACGCCATTTCGGTTTGCGAGGCACTGAAATGCGGCGGAAGTTATCTGGAGGACAGCACGCGCGCCGCTTGGGAAGCTCGTCTTCTCGGCATGGGCGAATGGCTTTTCTCCACACTTAATGAAAACTTCCGCGCAGTTATCAATTACCCTGCCACCAACACCGCGGCTCTCGCCCTTGTCGGAAAATACTTCGGTCGGGAAGACTTTCTGGCGCAAGCCAAGCATTTGGCCGAATATACCATGGAGCGCATTTCCGAGGACGGCTTTTTGCGGGGAGAATGTAACCCTCGCGACGGCATAAGTCCCTTAGGATGCCGCCCCATCGATATCGGTTACAACATGGAGGAATCCCTTCCCGCCCTGGTAAAATATGCCTATACTGTTGGTGACGAAGCTATGCTGGATAAGCTGATAGACATTCTCCGCAAGCAATTGGACTTCATGTTGCCCGACGGCGCATGGGACAACAGCTTCGGCATTCGAAACAACAAGTGGACGTATTGGGGCTCTCGCACATCGGACGGTTGCACATCTGCTTATACACTTCTGTCCACAAGAGAACCCATGTTTGCCGAGGCGGCACGCAGAAACACGGAGCTTCTCCGCGCTTGTACCTATGACGGACTTCTTTACGGCGGTCCCCATTATCGTCGCCACGGAGAACACGCTTGCACCCATCACACCTTTGAACACGCCAATGCCATTGCCTTTGCCCTGGAGCATTCCGACAATATGCCAAGCGAACGCACCGCACTTCCCATCGATGCAGCAACACCGCTTAAGCACTATCCGGAAGTCAATGTTTATAAAATGGCCAAGGGAGACTATCGCGCCACTGTTACGGGATATGATTTTGGTGTTTGCGCAGGCAGACAAGCTTCAGGCGGAACGCTGTCCCTCCTTTGGAAATACGGTGTCGGTCCCATGATCGCCGCCTCTGTTGTAGACTATGTGTTGGTTGAGGCGCACAATATGCAGATCTCCCGTGCGACCCAAAAGCACCGTTCGCTCACGCCCCGTCTTGAGGTAACGGTCGACGATGTCGCCTACTCTACCGCCTACTTTACCGAGCCCCGACTGACAAGCGAGAGCAACAGAAACGAAGTTGCTGTTTCTGCCATTACGGGACTCTGCGATAAAACGCTGCGCCGTATGGAAGGCGATCTTGACCGCGAATACACCTATCGGCTGACCGAAAACGGAATGCATATCACGATTCGCCATGCCCAAGGCACGCGCTTCCTTCTCCCTGTCATCAGCGGAGAGGTTGAGATGCTTCGCGGCAGTGTGGAAAAATGTGAAGATATCTTCTTCCTTACTCCCGGATTTACGGCTGACGAATATACCGTTGCACCTGATAGAGATGGTGTGATCGAATTGATCCTGAAATAAGACAGCGATGCGCCTGCGGGCGGGGGAGGTCGCTTTTTTGAAAAAAAGCTCCGCAAAAAACTTTTGTCCCGCGCCTTTAGTGAAGTTTGCGCGAACATAGAGCATTCTTGGAGAATGGTTATGTTCGCCCCTTCGTTAGGTGTGGGACAAAGTGTTTTGCGGAGATTTTTCAGATATCAAAAGGCACGGTCAACCCATATTTTCGGGAAGCTTTCTGCCGCCCATGATGTGGAAGTGCAGATGCTTCACGGTTTGGCACGCATCTTCACCGCAATTGGTGATCACGCGATAGCCTCCCGTAAGCCCTGCCTCCCGTGCAATCGTAGGAACCGCCTCAAAAATCTTGGCCACATACACACTGTTATCGCCGTTTATCTCGTCGGCACTTGCCATATGGCACTTGGGAACCACCAAAATGTGGACAGGCGTTTGGGGATTGATATCCTTAAACGCGTACACATATTCGTCTTCGTAGACCTTGGACGAGGGAATCTCGCCCGCAATAATTTTACAAAACAAGCAATCCATCATTTCACCTCCGTGATTGGTTATCCTTATTATACCATCCCTCGGAGAAATTGTCAACAAAAAAAGGAACCTTCATGAATCTGACAACAAAAACCGATCTTTGGGATTATTTGACCTCTGTCGACAAACCCATTCTGCTCTATGGGATGGGCAACGGTGCCGACAAGATCCTCCGAGTCTGTGAATCTTACGGCATCGAGATCTCCGATTTTTTTGCCAGTGATGGCTTTGTGCGCGGTCACAGCTTTCACGGCAAAGTCGTCCTTTCCTACTCCGAGGCCAAACAGAAATACGGACAATTTATTGTTCTTCTATCTTTTGCCTCCTCCCTCCCCGACGTATTGGAGACCATCCGCCGCGTGGCCTCGGAGAATGAACTCTATGCCCCCGATGTCCCCGTATTTGGAGATAACCTTTTCAATACCCGTTTTTTTCACGAGCACGAACGGGAACTGGACGAAATATATGCCCTCTTCGCAGACGAAGAATCGCGCCATACCTTCCGCTCGATCATCGAGTACAAGCTCAGCGGTGACATCCGTTTTCTTGATGCTTGCGAAGCCAATGAGGAGATCGTCACGCGCGAGCTTATCCACCCCGAGATAGTTCAAAGCTACGTCGATCTCGGCGCTTATAACGGCGACACGGTAAAACGACTCATTCCCATTGCTCCCCGACTCCGAAAGGTGCTGGCGATGGAGCCTGACCGCCGCAACTTCCGAAAACTTTCCGAATATGCCGAAAGCCTTGCGGGAACCCTTGATATAACCGCACTTCCCCTCGCCGCATGGAACACCCGTGAGACCCTTTTAATGGATGCCAGCGGCAACCGAAATGCCAATCTTTCCGCAGGTGGAAAAAAGACTGTGGAAGTATGTGCCGATTCCCTTGACAATGTGATCGGCGACCTTGCTCCCGACTATATCAAGTACGATGTAGAAGGATCCGAGCATGAAGCAATAGAAGGCAGTTGCAAAACAATTCAACAGCATCAACCGCGCCTTTTAGTCTCTCTCTATCATCGAAGTGAAGATCTGTTCGCGCTTCCCTCTCTTCTCCGTGACATTGCCCCAAACTACCGTTTTTATCTGCGCAAATTGCGTTATATTCCCGCCTGGGATCTCAATCTTTATGCCATTCCCGACAGTCTTGAAGGAGAAAAGTAAAATGTACAAATACGAACTCCATATGCACACACAAGAAGGCAGTGCTTGCGGCAAATCCACAGGCGCGGAAATGGCAGAGTTTTACCTCTCTCGCGGTTACGCAGGTGTCGCAGTCACCGACCACTTTTATCACGGCAATACGGCGCCCTCTCGCGAGTTGGATTGGGAGGACTATATCGCCGCCTTCTCCGAAGGCTACTACCAACTCAAAAAAGCTGTAGCCGATCGGGACTTCGACGTTTTTTTCGGTGTGGAGGAGCGACCGGTGGACATGAGCGAATTCATTGTTCTCGGTCTTGAACCGGAATGGTATGCCGCACATCCCGAACTTCGTCTCATGCCGGGTGTGGAGTTTTTAGATACCGTCCGAAGAGCAGGTGGCTTCGTCATTCAAGCGCATCCCTATCGTGAACGCCCCTATATGCGCAGTCAAAAAATATTCCTGCTTCCCGATTACACCGATGCCATTGAGGTTCGCAACTGCGGTAACGAAATTGAATTTGACCGCCGCGCCTATGAATATGCCAAAAGCCTTGGAAAACCCATGACAGGCGGCTCTGACAACCATTCCGCCATCCCCCATGAAAAGCCCCTTTCGGGCATTGAGCTCCCCTTCCGTTGCCGAACCGCCGATGAACTGATCCGTGCCATCAAGCAAGATCAACAAACCGTGATCGATATAGAAACGGCGATCCAAGCACCTCTCACCGAGCCGGAATATTCTGTTATCACCTTTTAAAGCTGTCACCCTTGACATCCCGACAAATGTCTGTTATAATAAAAGAAGTCATGAAAGGAGGTAGCGCCGTGAAAACACCTATGCCCGAAATCGTAGGAAACCAAAGCCTGCGCCGCCGACTTTGTGACGATATCTTGCGCCGAACTATGGCACATGCCTATATTTTGGCCGGTCCTCGGGGAAGTGGAAAGCACCGCATTGCTATGCACTATGCGGCAGCCGTTGCTTGTGAGAGTAAGCATGATCCCAATGCGCCGTTGCCCTGTCTCACCTGCCCTTCCTGTCGCAAGATCATCGAAGGAAAATCACCCGATGTGATCACAGTGGAAAAAAGCGGTCAATCAGTCAAAATCGATCAGATCCGAATCCTACAGACCGATGTTCGAAAGGTTCCCAATGATCTGGATGATAAATTTTACATTATCGAGGATGCTCAAACCATGACAGCCGAGGCACAAAATGCCTTCCTCTTGACCTTGGAGGAGCCGCCGTCATACGTTCACTTTTTCCTTCTTTGCGAAAGTGCCGAGCCGCTTTTGGAAACTGTCAGGAGCCGCGCCCCCGTCCTTCGTACCGAACCCATCCCACGAGACATCCTTCGCGATCATATCATTCGCACCGTTCCCGAAGCAAAAACACTTTCGGCTAACGATCCCGACGCATTGGAGGAGGCGCTCACCATTGCCGACGGTTCTATCGGACGTGCCATCGAACTGATCGGAGAGAAGGAGCGTGAGCCTCATGTTCTCCGCAGACGCACGGCAGCCAATCTTGTGGACTATGCCTTGCATCGCAGAACCGTGCCGCTGGTGGAACTGATCAATTCCTTGCCCACAAAGCAAGATGAACTGTTGCCCATCCTCTCCTCGGCCACCACGGCTTTGCGCGATCTCATTGCTTTGAAACAATCGGAAGAGGCGCCGCTGTGTTTTTATACCAATCGAAATGTTGCCACCGAAATGGCCTATTCCGGCACCCTCTCCGCCATGCTGTCCCTTTACGACACACTGACAGAGACAGCCGATCATCTTTCCCGAAACGCCAACATCAAGCTGACCCTAACCGCTATGATAGCGAAAATATAAATTTTAATGTAAGGAAATTCGGACAACCGATATGAATGAAGAAAAAGCCAAAAACAATCCGGCGCACAAGCGTCGCAACCATCGGCACCACAATCGCGGAAAAAAGCCCGCAGACCGTGCATCTGTGCCTAATCAAAAGAACATAAAAGAAGCTGTTCCTCCTCCCGAGCTTCCCCCGCTGGAGGCCGTGATCTCTCCTTTTGAAAGAAACGAGGACAAACACAGTTTCCGCATTGGTGACCCCATCGACCTTGCCACTCTTGACAGTGTAGAAATTCCGGAGGACTATCCCTTTGCCGACGACGCATTGCTCTTCCCCAATAAGAAACGCGAGGAAGCACTCAAGGATGATTCCATAGAAAAAACCGAGATCGTAGGCATCCGTTTCAAGTCTACGGGAAAGACCTACTATTTTGCCCCCGGCGAAGTTAAGGCTTCGCGCGGCAATTACGCGATCGTGGAGACGGCTCGCGGTCCCGAATTCGGTGAGGTAACCTTGGCCAATCGTCTGGTTCCTTCCTCCGACATCGTTCCCCCGTTGCGCCCCCTTTTGCGTCTTGCTACCCCTGCTGATATTGCACACAACGAGGAAAATGCCAAGAAAGAAACCGATGCCTTCCGCATCTGCAACGAAAAAATCGCGGCGCACAAGTTGGACATGAAGCTGGTGGATGCGCAGTATACATTTGACAACACCAAGCTGCTCTTTTACTTCACCTCGGCAGGACGTGTAGACTTCCGCGAGCTGGTAAAGGATCTGGCATCGGTTTTCCGCACCCGCATTGAACTCCGCCAAATCGGTATCCGCGATGAGGCCAAGCTGATCGGTGGTTTGGGAATCTGCGGCCGTGCCCTCTGCTGCTCCGGTTTTCTTACCGATTTTGGTCAAGTATCCATCAAAATGGCCAAAGAGCAAAATCTCTCTCTCAACTCCACCAAGATCTCCGGTAATTGCGGTCGTCTTATGTGCTGTCTGCGCTACGAACATAAAACCTACGAGGAGGAGATCCGCTTGACCCCCTCTGTAGATACCGTGGTAAAAACAGCAGACGGCATAGGAACCGTTTGCGAGACCTCCCCTCTTTTGGGCATGATCAAAGTGCGGCTCAACGATTCCGACGGACTTCCCAAACAATATCACCGTGACAGCGTGCAAATTCTCGGTCGCCACGGCAAAAAGGATGCCCCCGCCGCCGAAAATGAGCCTAGCGAAAAGGAAAATTCGTAAAAACCAAAAAAATCTTTAACTTTTTTCACAAAAGGTCTTTTCATTTTGATAAAAATGTGATACAATATAGTCACAATCAATATATCGGAGGTATACGGTAATGGCATATAAGATTTCTGATGATTGCATCGCTTGCGGCGCTTGTGCTGCAGAGTGCCCTGTAGAGGCTATTTCTGAGGGCGATGGAAAGTATGTTATCGACGCTGACAAGTGCATCGATTGCGGTTCTTGCGCAGACGCTTGCCCTGTGGATGCTCCCAAGGCTGAGTAATTACATACTTACATGGGGTTGTTTCCATAACAGCCCCTTTTCTTTTTGACTCGCCGTTTCTGACAAGGAGATTTTATGGATCAAATTATCACACTCGCCCCGAATGAGAGATTGGACGAAGTCAACGATGACCTCAAGCTCATCCAAAATCGAACGGGACTCACCTTTGGAACAGACGCCTATCTTTTGGCAGCTTACATGGGCAACACTCACGCAACTCATGCTGTGGAGCTGGGCGGCGGCACGGGCATCATCTCCCTGCTCACCGCAGTGCATAAACGAGCCGATCATATTATCTGTGCCGAGGTGCAGAAAGACTTCTGCCAATTGATCGACCGCAATGCTGCCATCAATTCCCTCAACGATCGCATTTCTGCACTCCACACCGATATCCGTGAGTTGACCCCTGCAAGCTTAGGCTTTGAAGCCGATGTGGTTTTTACCAATCCCCCCTATATGAAGACCGCCAGCGGAAAGCGTAATTTGAGCGATGCCAAATATATCGCCCGTCACGAGGTATTCGGCGGGATCTACGATTTCTGCCGTACCGCAGATAAGATCCTCAAATTCGGTGGGAAATTCTTTTGCGTTTGGCGTCCCGATCGCCTGACCGACCTGATGGATGCCATGCGACAAAATCACTTGGAACCAAAACGCATGACCTTTGTTCACGCCGATGTCGACACCCCCCCCTCCTCCGTTCTGGTAGAGTCTAAAAAAGGAGCGGCGCCTTCCCTCGTTCTCACACCTCCGCTGATTCTTTACCGTACCTCGCCCGAAGGTCAAGGTCCTCGTGCCTTTACCGATGACGCGACCGCCATTTATAAAAATTGCTCTTTCTCTGATTTTTTTGATAAAAAAGGTTAATTATGGAAAATATCAAACGTGTATTAAGTTATACTCGCCGTGCTGTGGACGATTATGAGATGATCAAGGACGGCGACAAAGTGGCTGTCGGCATCTCCGGCGGCAAGGATTCCTTGACCCTACTTTGCGCCCTTGCTGACCTGCGTCGTTTCTATCCGAAAAAATTTGATCTGTGCGCCATCACAGTGGATATGGGCTTTGAGACGCCCATGGACTTTTCCCCCATCCAAGCACTTTGCGAAAAGCTTGAGGTTCCCTATCACATCACCAAAACCGAGATCGCCAAGATTATTTTTGATGTGCGCAAGGAATCCAATCCCTGTTCGCTTTGTGCCAAAATGCGCCGCGGTGTGCTTCATAACACCGCCAAGGAGCTGGGGTGTAATCGCGTGGCTCTGGGACACCACTTTGACGACGTGGTGGATACCTTTATGCTCAATCTGTTTTTTGAGGGGCGTCTCGGTTGCTTCCAGCCCATCACTTATCTGTCCCGTGCCGACCTGCACCTGATTCGTCCCATGATCTATATGCCCGAAAAGGATGTGCGTTATTTTGCTGCCAAAGCCGAGCTTCCCGTCATCAAATCGCCCTGCCCTGCCGACGGGAATACCGAACGGGCGGAAGTCGGAAAACTGTTGGCCGACCTTGACCGCAAGCACAAAGGGCTTCGATATCGCATCTTCGGTGCCATCCAACGCGCGGGCATTGACGGGTTTCGTGAGATGGGTAAGATGCAGGGCATCAAAAACTATGAAAATCCCGAAGAAGAAATTGAATAAGAATGTGCGTCCTTCCGATTGGAGTGGACGCACTTGTTTTTTCCAAAAGACCCGAAACCAAGAAGATTTCTTTTCCTTTTTGTGCCGAAACAATGCCCTCCACAGCGATTACTTTCTAAATTTCATGTTTTTTTCTAAAGACTATTGCATTCACTGTCGCATTATACTATAATAAAAGCAGAAAAGCAATAAAACACGACGGTTTTGTACCTTTTTCCCCATCCGTCGGAAAGGACACTCGATGGAACATTCTTTTTTCTCCTATCGCCCCTCGGATCTGGCAAGAATCCCCGTGCGCCCTATTGACTCCCACAAAGGGACCTTCGGTCGTGTGCTGGTTATCGGCGGCGCTCCGTGCATGAGCGGAGCCGCATATTTCTCGGCCAAAGCCGCTTATCGGACCGGCGCAGGGCTGGTACATATCCTTACCCACATCGACAACCGTATTATCTTGCAATCCCAACTCCCCGAGGCCATTCTCTCAACCTATGGAAATCGTCCGGATGAAGAACACAACACCCTTCTTGATGCCATCAAAAAGGCAGATGTCATCGTCATCGGTGTAGGACTTGGGCAGTCTGCCTCTGCCCGTTCCTTGGTCGCCCTGACACTGGCCAATGCGGATGTTCCCCTTGTGATCGATGCCGACGCACTGAATCTCATTGCTCGCGAGCCTACGCTTCTCGACTTGGCAAGTGCTCCCATCGTTATCACGCCTCACATGATGGAAATGGCGCGCCTGTGCGACAGAACCGCTCCCGAGATCGCCGCCGACCGTCTGCGTTATGCTACCGAGGTTTCCGAGCAAAATGCTCTCATTTGCGTTCTCAAAGGACACGAGACGCTGGTCGTGGACGGCAATACCGATGAACACCCCGTCTACCTCAATAAAAGCGGTAACAGCGGCATGGCAACAGGAGGAAGCGGTGACGTTCTCACCGGCATCATCGCCGCCCTTGTCGCCCAAGGAATGGAGCCATTTGAGGCCGCCACGCTGGGGGCTTACATCCACGGTCTCGCCGGAGACGCCGCCGCAGACGAACTTGGTGAATATTCCGTAATGGCAAGCGATATCATTGACCATATCTCGGCCGTTATTAAAGATTGTCGGGAATAGGCGCCTGCGGGCGGGGGA
>JAZSPB010000116.1:0-19892 GCA_045537235.1 Eubacteriales bacterium | reverse complement strand
CAAAAAGCGCCCCCTCCCCCTGCTTGACAGTTCCCCTCGTTTGTGATATTATGTAATAAACATCCAAAAGCGCCCACACCCCTCAAAGGCGCTCTGTCCCGAAAGGAGAAGAAAAATGAAAAGAAGGCTCCGACAGATCACCTCCTTGCTGTTGCTTTTTATCATACTCATATCCATCCCCGCTTGCCGAAAGAAAAGCGGAGAGCCCGTCAAGGAGCTCATCGATCTCGGCATACCGCTCCTTACCCGATATTCCGATGAAACATTGGAGACTCGCCTCTCCCGCCGATCGGATGACATGATCGTTTATGACGGTCGCCTGTATGTGGGGTGCGGTGACTATACCGCCAACACGGGACCGGTTCCGATCTTCTCCATGGAGCTTGAGGAGCGGGAGTGGCATTCCGATCAGGCCTTTGAGGATGAGCAGATCAAACGCTTTGAGGTGATCAACGGGTCGCTTTGGGTACCTGCCACCGATCCCATGGGGAATGACTGGTCAAAGGGTGGCTTCTACTATATGCAGGACGGCAAGTGGACGGGATGCCGCGAGATTCCCTCGGCCATCCATTGCTTTGATATCGAAGTATACGGGGGCAAGACCTTTTTCGGTCTTGGTGTTAACAGCGGCGATTTTCCCGTTGCCGCGACTGCGGATGGCGAGACCTATGAGTCGATCCCCTTTGTTCGGGACGGGGTCGCGCTGGATACCACCGCGTGTGAGTATGTCCGCACCTACAACCTGTCGGTCTTCGGCGGTACTCTGTACGCATTTTTGACTCTTGGCAATTTGGATCAACTGAGCTATGATGTGTATGTATACGACGGCGAGGTGTTTCGGTATTTTTCCACCCCCGCCGAGGTGTTCCGCCGTGGCTATGATCTGTATCATACCGCCGAGTTTGCGGGACGCAATGTTTTTATCAACGGCTATTGCTATTTTACTACCGAGGATATGGTGGACTTTCGCCCGTGCCGCGTGGGTGATTCCGACCTTGCCTGTGATTTTGAGATCATCGACGGCACACTGTATGTGTTGGCTTATCGAAGACTTTCCGACAAAAAATATGAGGTGGGAATGTACACCTCCGAGAACGGAAAGGATTTTGAAAAGCGGTTTTATTTCGATTATGAGATTCCTGCCAACTCCTTTGCTTATGCCGACGGGATCTTCTATTTCTCCATGGGGCGGTATTACGATGCCGACTCTCCCGAGATGGGACGGGTCTTGGCGGTGGAGTATCTTGCAAAGTGAGCAAAAGAAAATCAAAAAACCAAGGTTTATTTTTGTTGAAAATGAAATTTTGCATTGGCAAATTTTGAAATTTGTCGCATGATGAAATTGGACGTTGTGATAAAAATGGGGTGCGTTCCTTTGGCATGGCACTTATTTCGGTTCGTGCAGAGTTTCCTCAACACATAAAACCAAAAATTTTCCCAAAATTTTTGTAACTTTGGGAAAATTTTTTCGTCTATAGAGATGAAAGGCCCCTTGAAAAACGGGACAGGGAGGGGGAAAAATATATCGACAAGGGGGAACAAAAAAGTTTGGGAATTTTATGCGGTATGTGGGAATTATGAAACTCGAATGCATGAATGATTTTAAGGGGGAATAATTATGAAAAAGAATGTTTTTTTGAAGCTTTTTGTTCTATTGATGTGTTTGCTTTTTTTGCTTGTTTTCCCTTCATGTGGTCAAGATATGATTGATGAGTCGACGGAAAATGAGCCGACCGTTGTGGGATACCAAGTAATGCGAATGAATGCCGCCAGAGATGCTCTTATAGAGGATTCATTTGATCCATACCTTTTTTGGATCGGCGCAGTAGAGCAGGGTGGCGCACCCGAATCGGTTACGGTTACTTTTGACGGAAAGGAATATACGGGAACCTATTTGCGATCTAAGGTCTCCAAGCCGAAAACTTTTGTTTCTTACCGATATATGACAGATGACGGTGTGATTTTTGAAACCAACAGCGAAACAGGAGAATTGACTTACATTTCCATGAATGTGGACATTCCGAAGGGCTTCGCACTCAAGGAATCCCACTGCCGCGAGATTGCCGACGAAATCGCTGAACAGTATATTGCCCTTGATGAGTATTTGGTAGAGTGCAAGGTCTCGGACGGATTGTATACATTTTACTATTACCGAGCGATAAACGGTATAAAAACTTCCGACGGAATCACGGTTTCTGTCTGCGGAGACGGAAATATTCTGTTTTTTGAGGCGTTGATGGTTAACGCATTTGCCGACGTCTCGCTTTTGCCTCCTGATACCGAAGCGATTATGGATGCCGTAGAAAAAAGCTTTGTTGAGCGATATGAGGGATATGTGAGTCACCAGCTTCGTTTCGAGCCGGAGCTGTGGGTGTTGGAAGACGGAACCTTCGCGTATATGTATATCTTTGACGTGCAGTGTAATGTTCCTTACACATCAGCAGATATCGGGGACGGAGAGACCACTTATGTCGGCGGCGCGTGCGAGGATGTATGCCGATTGCTGATTCAGCCCATTGTCGAATAATGAAATAGCATTGCCCCCTTCTCTTTGTGAGGGGGGGCTGTTGAAGAAATATGTATGTCATTAACCGTCGATGAAATATTGGGGGACAGGGATGGAAACGTATAAGGTTTGCGGTGATGGAAATGCGCATTTGAATTGATGATTTAGGGGGTGAAAAATTATGAAAAAGAATATTTTTTTGAAGCTTTTTGTCCTATTGATGTGTTTGCTTTTGACACTTGTTTTTGCTTCATGCGGTCAAGATAGGCAAGAGGCACCGGATGAGCAAACGGAAAAAGAGCCAACCATTGTGGGATACCAAGTAATGCGAATGAATTCCACCTGTGATGGTCTTATAGAGGAGTCGCTTGATCCATATCTTTTTTGGATCGGTGAGGTAGAGCAGGGGGGCGCACCCGAAACGGTTACGGTTACTTTTGACGGAAAGGAATATACGGGAACCTATTTGCGCTCTAAGCGTTCCCAGCCGAAAACTTTTGTTTCCTACCGATATATGACGGATGACGGTGTGATTTTTGAAACCAACAGCGAAACAGGAGAATTGACTTATATTTCCATGAATGTGGACATTCCGAAGGTTTCCGCACTCAAGGAATCCCATTGCCGTGAGATTGCCGACGAAATTGCTGAACAGTATATTGCTCTTGATGAATATTCGGTAGAGATCAAGGTCTCGGATGGGTTGTATACATTTTACTACTATCGGGAAATAAACGGCATAGAAACTTCCGATGGAATCACGGTCTCTGTCTGCGGAGACGGAAAACTGTTGTTTTTTAGTGCCGGTATGATCAATGCATTTGCCGATGTCTCGCTTTTGCCGCCCGATACCGAAGCCATCATGGATGCCGTAGAAAAAAGCTTTGTTGAGCGATATGAAGGATATGAGAGCCATCAGCTTCGTTCCGAGCCGAAGCTGTGGGTGTTGGAAGACGGAACCTTCGCGTATATGTATATCTTTGACGTGCAGTGTAATGTTCCTTACACATCGGCAGATATCGGGGACGGAGAGACCACTTATGTCGGCGGCGCGTGCGAGGATGTATGCCGGTTGCTGATTCAGCCCATTGTCGAATAATGAAATAGCTTTGCCCCCTTCTCATTGAGAGTCGGGGGCGTTTTGTTATTCTGCTTTCTTTTCCAACGATTTGATATAGAACCTTTCGGGCGCGAGGCGGTTGCTTTTTGAAGAAAAGCAGCGAAAGAGCGTAAAAACTTTTGATCCGCGCCCTTTTTGGGGTTTGCGCGAACATAGCAATGCCCCATTTGGTGCAGTATGTTCGCTCAAACCCCAAAAAGAGCGCGGATCAAAAGTTTTTTGCGGAGCTTTTTTTCAAAAAAGCGACCTCCCCACGCCCGCAGGCGGCCTCAGCTTTCCAACTGCTTGCCCAGGAACCCTGCGGCGGTCATGATGAGTTTGCCTTCGACATCTCCCCCCATAGCGGCATGAGGCTTTTCGGTTTCGATATCGGATACCGAGGCGACGCAGCCTACGATATCGCCCTCGCTGATGATGGGCATGGCACAGCTGATGAAGTGGGAGCCGCCGTCGCGAATGATGGGGAGCTTGTCCTCGCCTTCGCGCCACATATAAAGCGAGCGGTTTTCAATGATGGACTCCAATTCTTCGGACAGTGGCTTGTCGGCGTACTCCTTGCGTGACACCCCCGAATGGGCGATGACTGCGTCGCGGTCACAGATGACTACGGCCATGGAGCAGGTCTTGTGGAGCGTTTCGGCATACTGTGCCGCAAAGCCGGTCAATTCTCCGATGGGGGAATATTTTTTGAAAATAACCTCCCCTTCGCGGTCGGTGTAGATCTCGAGGGGGTCACCCTCGCGAATGCGCATGGTTCTTCTGATCTCCTTGGGAATGACAACACGTCCGAGGTCGTCAATTCTTCTTACAATTCCGGTGGCTTTCATATATAAAATCTCCTTTTCGCAAATACGATTGTAGGGGCGACCATCGGTCGTCCGTTCGGCTTTTGTTTTTGCGGACGAGCACTGCTCGCCCCTACAAAATTCAACCGTGATGTTAGTATTTGCAAAACCGGGGGATTTATACTTTAATGTAAATTTATCTTTTTGGCTTTCAAAGGGTTGACTTTTTTTCGTTAATATGATATATTAAATATAGAGCTTGTGACTGGCTTTGACGAGGAGGAAGTTTTTCCAAGTTGTCCGCCGACAGGCTCCTTTTTATTTTTTGATATATAATCGGCTATCTTTTCGGTGCGCTCCGTGTCGTAGCACCAAACCGACCGAACGGTGTCAATGTCATGCGGAAGGGGCATCCTCGCGAATCCGAGAAAATAAATCGAATGCGTCAAAAAGGAACGGCTTAAATGTTGGAAAGCCCGAAAAAGAGCTTGCTCCCAATGCTTTTCAAGAATGAATCCTTAAAAAACCACCATATTAAAAAAATATAAAATCATAAAAGCGAGAACACCAACCGAAGTTCTCGCTTTTTGTTATAACAGACTTGCTCTCGCCGCACGTTTTAATTGCGCTTCCAAAGTTTTTCGGTTTTATTCTTTGCTGTCGAAAAGCAGGGGCGCTTGCCCGTCGACCGACAGAAGTTGATAAAACTGCGGATCGCAGACCGTGAAAGTGAAGTCGAAAAGATACCGTCCGATCTCACTGTCGGAAAGGGTGCCGATGCCCCTTTGGTCACGGAGATAGGTCAGGAGCGTGACGAAAAGTGTGGCAAAATCGATGCTTATACATTCTTCGCGGAGGCGGTCATAAATGGCCTCGATTTCGGCTTTGTCTGTCGGCTCCATATTCAGCTCGGTGGGGTCGTAGATCAGATACAGAAAATCAATTCGCTTGTCGGGAAGCCGTCCTTCCAGCACAGCGACGGCGATTCCGAGGAGGTGGCAGATCATTTGCTTAATATCAAAGTATTGGATCGGCTCTCCGTCGCAGGAGTAGGTGACTTTCATGCGTGTTGCGTTTGTTTCATGCGGTTGCATATGGCAGAGAAGGGAACCGTACATAGTGTTGTTGATGTGTTCATACAACTCGCTGTAGGCACGACTGACCGCAATGGGGTTACTCTCGGAGTGAGGCGCGTGATAGGGCTCTCGGCATTTGGCTTCCACAAAAAGATAGCGGTCATCCTGCTCCGCGAAGCCGTCCAAATTGGCACCGGGACCGCCGAAGGAGGTGCGAAGTTTGGTCTCGAAATGAAAGCCGTCTGTGTTTCGCGAAAGCAGATAGAGCATTCGGGAGGAGGACCCGTAGGACGCCATTTTGGGCGGGGTTGACGTTTCTTCCAGCTCACCGCCGCTTCCTTCTCGGTATTCCCGACGCGCCTGCTCGGTCATGCTGTCGCAAAAGACCTGCCATTTTTGGTTGGTCATATACGCGCGGTAGGTCTTTCCGTTCAGAATGTATCCGTTTTCTGCCTCGGCGGGGGTGGTTTCGGTGGCTTTGATGGCAATGTCCAGCTTGTCGGCGAGTTTCATGAGGTCTCCTTTGTTTTATGGGATTCTTTTGAGGCACAGTCCCGTTCGTGCGGGCAGATAGATGGGCAGCTTGTACTTGCCGTCGGGATGCTTGGTGGCGGTGTATACATAGTCGCGAGAAATTCTGTCCCAACCGCCGAAGGCACTGTCATCGGTGGACAGGATCACCCGATACCGCCCCGGTCGCGGTACGGCGACAAAATAGTTCTCATAGGATTCCGAGGGGCTGAAATTGAGGGCGAACACAAGACCGCTCCTCTCATAGTTCAGTACCTGCTTGTCGGCATCGATGAACAGACACCGAGGAGCCTTGGCGAACAGCGGCTGTTCCTCAGCAAGGGACATCATGGCGCGGTCGAATTCTTGCAGATATCCGTATTTGAGATTGCCGTCATCCGCAAGGTGCCACTGACGGCGGCAGTAGAAGTAGCTCCAGCCGTTCCCCTCGCGAGGGAAGTCGATCCATTCGGGATGACCGAACTCGTTGCCCATGAAATTGAGATACCCTTCACCGCCCAAGGTCAGCGTGGACAGACGGATCATCTTGTGAAGCGCTATGCCCCGCGCGATCACGGCATCGTGGCTGTCCTTGGACATATCGGTATACATCCGACTGTCGCAAAGGCGGAACATCAAGGTCTTATCGCCCACCAAGGCTTGGTCGTGAGACTCTGCGTAACCGATATATTTTTCGCCCGGTCTTCGTCCCGACAGCTCACCGTAGATCTGCCACATATCCCATTTTTCATCGGGGATGTCCTTGATCAGCTTGATCCACATATCGGGGGTGCCCATGGCCAAACGGAAGTCAAAGCCAATACCGCCGTCGCGGATGGGAAGGCACATTCCCGGCATGGCGGACATATCCTCTGCGATCGTAATGGCCGTGGGATCGACCTCGCGGATCAGCGCGTTGGCCAATTGCAGATAGGTGATGGCTTCGGTGTCGGTGTTGAGTGAGAAATATTTTCGGTAATCGGTAAAGGCCACGCCCAGACCGTGGTCGTGATAGATCATAGAGGTGACTCCGTCAAAGCGGAAGCCGTCAAAACGGTACTCGGTCATCCAGAATTTGAGGTTGGAAAGCAGGAAGTGGATGACCTGATTCTTGTTGTAGTTGAACAGCTTGGTGCCCCATGTGGGATGCTCTCCCCGCGGCCCCTCGTGGAAGAATTGGTAAGCGGTGCCGTCAAATTCTCCAAGACCCTCTTCGGTGTTTTTGACCGCGTGAGAATGTACCACGTCAAGAAGCACCGTCAGCCCCATGCCGTGGGCGGTGTCAATGAGTGCCTTGAGCTCGTTTGGCGTACCGTACCGCGAGCAGGCGGCAAAAAAGGAGGATACCTGATAGCCGAAGGGGCCGTAATACGGATGCTCCATGATAGCCATGATCTGGATCGTGTTGTAGCCGAGGTCGCGGATGCGCGGAAGGATATTTTCGCAAAATTCGCGGTAGGTGCCGATGCCTTCTTTTTCCTGTGCCATGCCGATATGGCACTCATAAATACGGGGCGCGGACGGACGGGCGGGAACCTCATTTTGCCAGACATACGGCGGCTCATCTACCACCGCGCCGCTCCAGACAAAGGTCTCGGGATCCTGTACCACCCGTCGGATATAGGTCGGAATGCGTTCCAGTACCAGCCCTCGGTGGAGAATGATCGCTTTGACGAGACAGCCGTCCCAAAGCGCCTCACGCCCGGGCAGAAAGATCTCGAAAACACCGTCACCCACAGGCGTCATTTCCAGCTTGAACTTGTCCCAGTCGACCATGTCACCCGTTAGCCACATTCGCTGTGCTGAAGGTGCCCATTCGCGATAAAACCAGCCGTCCTCGGTCTTATGGAATCCAAAATACTCATGTCCGTTGGCAAAATCGCAAAGCGAGCCGCTCTTTCCCACAAGCTCCTTTTTCTTCTGCGCAAAATTGACCATTCTCTGCTTGATGTCGGCTTCGAAGGGCAGTAGCTGCGGATCATATTTGAAGATCTTGTATTCCATAAAATTCTCCTTTCACGGGGGGGCGCCTGCGGGCGCGGGAGGTCGCTTTTTTGAAAAAAAGCTCCGCAAAAAACTTTTGATCCGCGCCCTTTTGGGAGTTTGTGCGAACATAGCGATACTCAATGGGGTGCAGTATGTTCGCTCAAACATTGGTAAGGGCGCGGATCAAAAGTTTTTGCGGAGCTTTTTTCAAAAAGCGACCTCCCGCGCCCGCAGGCGCCCCTGTTATCAAGTATATTATATTGCATAGACGAGCTTTTGTCAATGATTTTCTTTTTTTGTTCATTGACAAAAACAGACTTGTTATGATATACTGAATTCATGAAAAACAAGAATGAGAAACTCCCCATCGACTTGCTGGCGGCTATGACCGAGCCGCTTTCGGTGTGGTATGAACAGAATCGAAAATCTCTTCCGTGGCGCGAGGACAATGACGCTTATCACGTTTGGCTGTCCGAGATCATGCTTCAGCAGACGCGAACCACGGCGGTCATTCCTTATTATCTCCGATTCCTTGAGGCTTATCCGACCGTGGAACACCTTGCCGCGACCGATGATGAGGTGCTGATGAAGCTTTGGGAAGGCCTTGGATACTACAGCCGCGCACGCAATCTCAAGGCGGCGGCCATCCGCATTCGGGACGATCACGGCGGAAAGCTGCCGGCGGACTACCGTGCCCTTCTTGCATTGCCGGGAATCGGTGAATATACGGCGGGTGCTGTGGCGTCGATCTCCTTTGGCTTGCCGGAGCCGGCGGTGGACGGAAATGTTTTGCGCGTAGTCATGCGCCTTTGCGCCTGTGATTGGGACATCGCCGCGTCCGATACCAAGAAAAAGGTGACGGAAGCCTTGCGTCAGGTGTATCCCGAAGGGGATAAGGCAGGTGTCTTGACACAAGCCATTATGGAGCTGGGAGAAAATGTGTGTATTCCCAACGGTCGCCCCCGTTGTATCGACTGTCCGCTTGCGGGGATCTGTCGCGGATTGACCGAAAATTTGGTGGACAGCTTGCCTCGCAAAAGCCCCAAAAAGGCGCGACGGATCGAAAAAAAGACGGTCTTTTTGATTCAATGTGACGGTCGTTTTGCCATTCGCCAACGACCCGCGCACGGTCTTTTGGCAGGATTATGGGAGTTCCCCACGTTGGAGGGACATTTGTCGGAGGAGCAAGTGCGATCGTGGCTTCAAGAAAACGGCATGACTCCTACCGCCATCGCTTCTTGCGGCACGGCAACGCACATTTTCACTCACAAAGAATGGCATATGATCGGTTACCGTGTGTCTCTCACCGATTTTCCCGATCTCTATACGGCATCAACACCTTCTCAACTGCTCGATCAATATGCGATTCCCAAAGCATTTGAAGCTTTTCGATCGCTTTGTACATCATCGGTTGGTTGATAAGTAAAAAAGCCCCGCCCAAACATTTCCAATATGCCCATTGAAAGTTGTACAAACATAGCATCCCCCCAAGGGAAGCACTATGTTCGCACAAACTATACAAAGGCACATTAGAAAAGTTTTTGCGGAGCTTTTTTCAAAAAGCGACCTCCCGCGCCCGCAGGCGCCCCCCGTTTACTTCAAAACCCCAAGCAAGGTCTGAACAACGAGGAATGCGAGCACAGTCATCATGGCAGGAAAAATAATCTTTTCCCCCTTTTTAACAACTATAGTTGCACCAAGATAGCTGCCGATCATGTTGGCGAGGGCGCAGGGAATGGCAACGTGCCAGATCATTTGACCGCCGAAAATATAGTTGATGACCGCCGTGAGGTTGGATGCTACGATGATCAGCTTTCCGTTTCCGTTACCCACGCGCAGGTCATAGTTCATTAATAGGGAGAATAAAAGCATGGCGATGGTGCCGCCGCCGGGTCCGAACAGAGCATCGTAAGCACCGAGAAGGGCGCCGGAGAGCATGGCCAAGAGTACGGTGCGCAGGGTGATCTTATGAGAACGGATCTGCCCCGATGCCATTTTGCGTTTGAGGAACATCATGATCACGGCAAGGGGGATGCACACGGCAATGATGATCTTGACAGTCTCGGCCGAGATGTTCATAATCAGTTGCGTAGACAAAAGGGAAGCGATCATAGTGGTGGGTACCGCGATGAGCGCGATCTTGATGTCTGCGTATTTTTCTTTGATGTATTTCAAGCAGGAACAGAAGGTTCCCAAACCGCTTTGAAGCTTGTTACAGGCATAGGCGCTGTGTATCGGCATTCCCGTCAGCATATAGGCGGGCAGTGCGATGATCCCGCCGCCGCCGGCGATGCCGTCCAGTACCCCTGCCGCAAAGAGAAGGGGAACGAGATACCATAGATCAAAAAGAAATTCCATAACATCACCTCGCCTCTCATTCTATCATAAAAAGTCGGGAAAGTAAAGGCTTTGACGAAAAAGATGTCGCTCAAAGGCGAAAATGCTCGGCCGGGGGGTTATTGACAAAAGAATCCATCTATGGTATAATAGCGTTGTTTTTACAACAAGAAAAGGAGGAATTATGGAACACCGTTTTGAGATGTTTACGGTTTTGATTGCCAATATCAGTCGAAGCATTCGCAAGATCAAAACCGAAGAAATGGCCGAATTTGACCTCAAAAGCCCTCATGTTTCCTGCTTGTACTATCTCTATAAGTCCGACCGACTCACTGCAAGTGAGCTTTGTGATGTCTGCGACGAGGATAAGGCTAATATCTCCCGTTCTATCAAATATTTGGAGGAAAATGGGTATTTGACCTGCCACAGCCGTACGCAAAAGCGCTATCAAAGTCCTCTGGAATTGACCGAAAAAGGACGTGAGGTCGGTAGGTACATCACCCACCGCATTGACAGCGTTCTTTACTCGGCAGGTGAGGGGCTGTCCGAGGAAAACCGAGCCATTCTTTACGCCGCCCTCGGACGGATCAATAACAATCTGCAAAAGCTGTGCGACGGCTATGACACCCAAAAATAACCCCCCGCTTCTTCACTTTTTTCATCCAAACCGTTGACAAAATTTTCGATATGTGCTAATATAGTATCGATTACTACGTTTGGCGGTTGCAAAAAAAGAGCGGTGCATAAACGATCCTTTCCGAAAAAGGATCCTCTCCCTTGCAAAATCTTCCACGACCAAAGAGCCCCGAACAATGCAGTATGTATGCACCCACTCCCCCAAGAGCGCGGAACAAAAGTTTTTTGTGAACTTTCGAAGAAAGTGCTGCTTTTCTTTCAAAAAAGCGACCTCCCCCGCCCGCAGGCGAGATAAATCCGAAGAAGGTGATAGCATGGATAAGCGAACCGTGATCTACTACGAAGATGAATTGCATGACGAATTTTCAGTAGCACAGATCACACCGAAGGTGATAGACGGCAACTATGTCTACGATCACACCTCGGCATGGAAACGTTTTACCCACTTTTTTTGGTATCGCATGGTAGCAACACCGATCGCATACTTTTATATGAAGATCAAATTCCGTCACCGCGTGGAGGGAAGGGAAAAGCTTCGTCCCCATCGGGGCGAGGGCTATTTTATGTACGGCAACCATACACAGGACATCGGGGATGCATTCTGCCCGAGCTTGCTGGAGCCGCAAAAGCAGACCTACGTCATCGTGCATCCCAACAATGTGTCCATGCCTTTTTTAGGACGCGTTACCCCATCCATGGGAGCCCTTCCTTTGCCCGACGATATGGCCGCTTATCGCAATTTTCTCCGTGCCGTTGACCGCCGAATCGAGCAAAAACACAAAGTGGTCATCTACCCCGAGGCTCATATTTGGCCTTATTATACGGGAATTCGCCCCTTCGCGGATGACTCCTTTCACTATCCCGTCAAGCTGGACACTCCCGTGTTTTGCTTTACCAATACCTACCAGCCGAGACGCCATTCCAAGAAGCCACGCATCGTCACCTATATCGACGGTCCCTTCTTTCCCGACCCGTCACTTCCCAGGGGCAAACGAAAAAAGGCATTGAGGGATGCTGTCTATCAAACCATGTGTGAGCGTGCCAAGCTCTCCACCGTACAGTGTATTCAATACATTAAAAAGGAATCCGACAATGGTTAATATTTTGTTTTGCGGCAATGACCGCGTATTTGACGGAATGCTGACCTGCGCACTTTCCATCCTGCGCCGAAGTCCGTCGAAAGAACCGTATACTTTTTATATATTCACCATGGATGTGTCGCACTTGGGCGAGGGCTATGTCCCCGTCACCGACCGACAGGTGTCCTTTTTCGAGGAAGTGATCCGCGGCTATCACGCGGAAAACCGCGCCGTCAAGGTGGATATCACCGCCCTCTACCGCGAGGAGTTTGACGGCTGTCCCAATGAGGATGCCTATTGTTCCCCCTATACCCTCATCCGCCTGTTTGCCGACCGCGTAGAGGGGATCCCCGACAAGCTGCTGTATCTTGATGTGGATATCATGTTCAACCGCGACATCCATTTGCTTTATGATATTGACATCTCGGACGTGGAATATGCCGCGGCGCGAGATCATTACGGAAAGTATCTGGTTTATCCCAATTACATCAATGCGGGTGTTCTCCTTTTCAATATGAAGAAGATGCGCGAGACGGGTATCCTTTCGCGTGCGCGTGCGTTGATCCGAACCAAAAAGCTGATGTTTGCCGATCAAAGCGCACTCATCCGTTCTACTACCCGCCGAAAGCTGTTGCCTCAACGCTTCAACGATCAGAAGTTCCTGCACCGCCATACGGTGGTTCGGCACTTTTCCAAACGGCTTTTCTGGCTGCCCTATCCCCACACCGACAACATCAAGCAGTGGCACGTCAGTCGCGTACATAAGACCTTCCGCTACTTCTGCTTTGACGATATTTTGTACGAATATATCTACCTGAGAGAAAAATTCAACAGAGAGGATAACGCCGATGCGTAATATCATTCCTATTTTCTATGCTTGCGACGACAACTTTGTCAAGTATACCGTGGTGTCGCTTGCCTCTATGATCAAGAATGCCGACCCTTCCCGCCGCTATTGTGCGACCGTCCTTCACGCGGGCATCTCGGATCGCATGAAAAAAGTGGTGCTGGCGCTGGCTCGTGAAAACTTTTCCATTGAGTTTCGTGATGTGACCGAGTATTTGGAGTCCATCTCCGACAAACTGCCGCTTCGCGATTACTATTCCAAAACGACCTATTACCGCCTGTTTATTGCCGAAATGTATCCCGAGTACGACAAGGCGATCTATATTGACAGCGATACCGTGGTGCAGGGCGATATCAGCAAGCTGTATGACACCGACATCGGTGATGCTTATGTGGGTGCGTGCCATGAGCAAGCGATGGTGCAGGAGGATGTATACGGCACCTATGTGGAAAAGGTCATGGGCATCTCGCGCTATACCTATTTTAATGCGGGAATGTTGGTCATCAACTGCCGTGAGTTTCGCTTGCATGACGTGCTGAATCGCTTTATTTCCTTGCTTCATGTGTACAATTTTACAGTCACGCAGGATGAGGATTATCTCAATGTCATTTGTAAAGACCATGTGCATTGGCTGGATGATCGCTGGAATACCGAGGTCTTCGGGAACATTCCCTATCCTATTGAGGAGGCTTGTGTCCTTCACTATATTATGACCAGCAAGCCTTGGCATTACGAGGATTGTCTTTACGGGGACATCTTCTGGAAATATGCCAAGGATACCCCCGTCTACAGCGAGATCCTCTCGGTCTTGGAGGACTACACCGACGAGGAAAGAGCGCGCGATCAAAAGAGCGGTGAAAAGCTGATGGAGTTGGCAAGATCCGAGATCGCACGCGAGGATAATTATCTTGCCCGCATTACCCAAAGCCGCGCCCCCGACCGCGTGGCTATTGCCAAGAAGATCGAGGAGTATGAGCGTGCAGGTCGCTTTGACGAGGATGTGGAAAATGACCCGCCCTCCCGTATGCTTATGCCCGATGAGATCGATTATTTGAAAAAAGGTCCCATTGCTCGCGCAAAAACCAAATTTGCCTTTATGGCGGCGCGAAAATTTGTCAATACTCTACTCAAAGAGAAGAAAATGATCATCAAGGAGATCTGCGGCATCGAGCACTGGCAAAATCTTCCTTCGGGTGCGATTATCACTTGCAATCACTTTAATGCCTTTGACAGCTTTGCCATGCAGTTGGCATATGATGCGGCGGAACAGCCTAAACGCACCTTCTATCGCGTTATTCGAGAGGGAAATTACACCTCGTTCCCCGGATTCTACGGAATGCTTATGCGGCATTGCAATACGTTACCTCTGTCCTCCAACCACAAGACGCTCCGCAAATTTGCCGAGGCCACAGTTACCCATTTGAGGAACGGTCACTTTGTGCTGATCTATCCCGAGCAGAGTATGTGGTGGAACTATCGCAAGCCCAAGCCCCTGAAGTCGGGTGCGTATACCTTTGCTGCCAAAGCGAACGTCCCCGTGCTTCCATGCTTTATCACCATGCAGGATTCGGAGTTTGTCGGTGAGGACGGCTTCCCCGTGCAGGAATATACCATCCACATCGCGCCGCCCATCTATCCCGATGAATCGCTTCCTTACGGCAAACGTGTAGAGGCTCTCAAGGATCGGAATGCCGCGGTTTGGCGCGAGATATACGAGCGTGAATACGGGCTTCCGCTGACGTATTTGAAAGATTGATAAGCTACCCAAAAGGACAGGGACGAACCGACCTCGATGCCGCCCCGACCGAGTTGCCGTGCGATGAGAGCAAAGACGGCGCGCCGATGCTGCGCGATGCGCTTACCGCACGGCAAATCTTATCCAAAAAGAGAAATTCGGCTCATTGCCGACTGCTTCTGCAAACTTAAATCCCAAAGGAGATTTTTATGAATATTCAAACCACCAAGATCGTCGCGGATTCTTCTGCCGACGTTATGGCTCTTTCCGACGTGCCCTTCTATGTCGCCCCTCTGAAGATCATTACCGCCGATCGCGAATATGTGGACGATTCCGCGCTGGATGTCAAGGAGATGGCGGATGCGCTGGCATCCTATCGCGGCAAGTCCTCCACCTCCTGCCCCAATCCCGAAGACTGGCTTCGTGCCTTTGGCGATGCGGAACACGTTTTTTGCATCACCATCACGGGTACACTCTCCGGAAGCTATAACGCTGCCTTGGTCGCCAAAAAGATATACGAGGAGACTCATCCCGAGCGTCGTGTCTTTGTTTTGAATTCCCTGTCCACCGGTCCCGAAATGGCATTGATCATTGATAAAATGAGAGAACTGATCCTCGCCGGTCACGAATTTGATGAGATCTGCGAGACCGTGAGTCAGTATCACAAAAAGACCGGCTTGCTCTTTATGCTGGAATCCATGAGAAACTTGGCTAACAACGGACGAGTCAGCCCTCTGGTCGCCAAAATGGCAGGGCTTCTCGGCATCCGCGTCGTCGGAAAAGCCGGCGACCGAGGTGATCTTGAGACCTTGAATAAGTGCCGCGGCGAGAAAAAAGCCTTGGAGACCATCGTCGAGCACCTGCGTGCCTTCGGACTTCGCCAAGGCAAGGTTCGAATCGCCCATTGCTTCAACGAGAATGCCGCATCCGCCCTCCGCGACTTGATCCGCGAAAAATTTGCCCACGTTCAAGTCGAATTGACCCGTTGCCGTGGCTTGTGCAGCTTTTACGCCGAAAGAGGCGGAATGCTCATCGGCTTCGAAAAGGTTTAAGATTGTGATTTGACAGCCGCGCCTGCGGGCGGGGGGAGGTCGCTTTTTGAAAAAAGCTCCGCAAAAACTTTTCTAATGCGCCCATTTTATATTTTGAGCGAACATAGCGATACCCCATGGGGTGCAGTATGTTCGCTCAAATTTTATAAGGGCGCATTAGAAAAGTTTTTTGCGGAGCTTTTTTTCAAAAAAGCGACCTCCCCCCGCCCGCAGGCGGCTGTCAAATCACAATCTTAAAGGTAGCGATCTCAAAGCCGGAGAAATCGTATTGGAACTTTCCGTCTTTGAGGGGGAGCTCGACCAGCTCGTTTTCCATTAGGTCGCAGAGGAAGACGCGGGTGGCGGGGATGCCGAGGGAGATCTCGGTGCGACTGCGAATGTTTTTGTGTTCGTACATACGAAGAATGGTGGCATTGCCGTGTTCTTCTTCTTTGACGGTCTCGCAGAGGATGTGGTCGGAATCTACGGTGACGGTCGAGAAGGCGAGGGGAATGCGATCCTCATCTCCCGTGGCGGCTACAGCTGTCATGGGGTCGTTGAGCAGATAGGCAAGACGGGCGGTATCGCTGTCGGTCAGCTTTCCCGCGTGGGGGCAGAGGGCGTAGGTGAAGCACATTTCTCCTTGATCGGCTTGGGGATCGGGCCATGTGGGGCTGCGCAGGAGCGAAAGCTGCATGACACCGTCGTGGATGTCATGTCCGTATTTGCAATCGTTCAGAAGGCTTACTCCCCATGCGCCGTCGGAAAGGTCGGCATATTTGTGACCGCAGACCTCAAAACGAGCCTTGTCCCACGAGGTGTTGCTGTGGGTGGGGCGCTCCACCGTGCCGAACTGGATCTCGTAGGTCGCCTTGTCGGTGTTGATGTCGATGGGGAAGGCGGTCTTGAGCATATGATGCTTTTGGTGCCAATCAACGGTGGTCTCGAAGTCGATCTTGGCGGTGGCATCGGTGAACCAGACGGTCTGGGTGACGGAGGACTTCATGTGAGGACGGACAATGCGAATGCCGCGCCGTGCGCCGTCGTCTACCACTTCGACCGCACTTACCTCGGTCAGTGTACGGTAAGAGTCACGGGAATAGGCTTGCCATTCCCAAGCGTCATAGGTGTCGGGATAGTCGGCGTAGATACGAAGCTCATTGCCGATCTCTCCTTTTTTCAGCACCTCGCGGTCATTGACTTTGTCATAGATCGAGATGATCTGCCAAGCCTTGTCAAATTGCACGCGAAGAACATCGGTCTCCACCGTTTGACCGTCGATGCGAATGTGATTCTCGGTCACAAGGTCGCGCGTCACGGTGTAGCCCTTGGGCGCGATGCCGCGGACCCATGCGCTCTTGCCGTCGATGCGGACAAGTCCGTCACCCGAGAAGGAGTGGGGGTTGAATACCACATAGCCGTGATCTTTGTCTATCGAGGCGGCGATCTTTTGCTGTACCCCGTTTACGATATCCTCACCGATCTTGCGGATGACGGCATAGTCGACGGCGCACTGATCGTAGACCTCCTTGATGGACGAGCCCGGGATGACATCGTGGAATTGGTTGGAAAGAATATTCTCCCAGCCTTCATGGAGCCGGGCCTTGGGGAAGGCATCTCCAAACAGTGTCTTGGCGACCGTGGACAGCAGCTCGGCATTTTGATAAAGGAATTCGCATTTGCGGTTGTTGCGCTTGTTGCGCGCTTGGGAGGTGTAGGTGCCGCGGTGGAATTCCAAGTACAACTCACCTTGCCAAGAGGGGACATCGGGGTTGTTTTCCATCTTTTCCTCAAGACGGTGAAGAAAATCGCCCACAAACTCGATCTTGGCCTCCGGACAGCCGGGAATGCCGCGCTTGGTGCGACGCGCCACCTCCAGTTGTTCTGCGGTGGGACCGCCGCCGCCGTCGCCGTAGCCGAAGGGAATGAAGCCCTCGTCCGTCAGATGCTTTTGGCTGTAGCGCTTGTAGGTGCCTGCCAGCATTTTGGCATTGGGGATGCCGTTGTATGTGCTCTGCGTGGTGGACGGATTGCGCGAGGCGTTTTGGGAACCGATGAAATGACTGTTGATCTCGGTGCCGTCGATGCCGCGCCAACGGAAGGTGTCACAGGGCATACGGTTGGTGTCGTTCCAGCCGATCTTGGAGGTGACAAACCAATCCATACCGCTCTTGCGCAGGATCTGGGGGAGCGCCGCCGAGTATCCGAAGACATCGGGTAACCACAAAATGCGGTTATCCGCCCCGAACTCCTCTCGGAAGAAGTTTTTGCCGTAAAGCACTTGCCGCACAAGACTTTCGCCCGAGGTCAGGTTGCAGTCGGCTTCCACCCACATGGCACCCTCACATTCCCAGCGACCTTCGCGGATCCGTTCGCCCACCTCACGGTACAGATCGGGGGCTTCCTCACGGAGATACTTGTAAAGCAAAGCCTGTGAGGACATGAATTTATACTCGGGATAGCGTTTCATCAGCTCCAGCACCGTGGAGAAGGAACGCTGTACCTTTTCGCGAGTCTGCCTAAAGGTCCATTGCCATGCACAGTCAATGTGGGTGTGACCCACACAAACCACCTTCGCGGTCTGCGGTCGACAATAATCGGTATAAAAGTCCTTTGCCAAATACGCCCGCGCACGGCGCACCGATTCCAGAAACTCCTCGCTGTCAAGCTCGTACAGCTCCAGCATGGATACGGCACGGTAGAGAAAATACAAGATCTGTGCATACTCCGCCGATTCCTCGTTCAGATATTCCAGCATTTCAAAGGGCGCCAAAATGTCATAATATAACCCGTCCACATCGGGATTCAGTGTGCGGAAGTCGGCAAACAGACGCGCTTTTTCGGTCTGCGCGCCCGTGTAGGCATAAAGATAGATATCTGCCGTTTTTTCATCCCCGATGTATGCCTCTCGGTGGTTGGTGTCGAATGCCTGATGCATTTTGCCGTTGATGTACACGATAAATTGCGGATTGTTAACATTCCAGCCCGAACGGTCGGTGTCTATGTGCAGAAATTGACCGTCCTCAATGTGCTCGGTGGAGAAATGGAACCAGACATGGGAGTCCGAGCCGCTTCCCCATGTGTCCCCATAAGAAAAGGGCGCGAATTCCGACAGCGGGGGAGGAGTGTGCCCTTCTTTGTATCCGCAGGGACAGACCGTGATGTTTTCGGCGCGGCGAATGTTCCGCCACTGCTTTTCCTTGAGAAGACTCAAATATTTTTTGACCTTCCTGTATTGATCCTTCATAGCTTCCTCCGATTTTGCTTTTGTTGCCGATTTTTTTGCATTTGTTGCTATTATGCTCATTATAGAACGAATTTGCTTGATTTGCAACTGCTATTGTGATATAATATTTATGGTATTTTGATATTTTGCGAAAGGAGACCGCCGTGCAGCCCAAGCTTCTCACCGCCGATCGTTTTGTCGATCCCGATTGCGGATGCTCGTATCGCTATGTCTACAGTGACACCGAGTTTTTTCGCCCCCATTATCATGACTATTACGAGCTGTTCGTGCTTTTGGACGGAAGTGCTGTGCACCTGATCAACGGCACCCGTGAGGTCTTGCGGCGCGGTGCGGTAGTATTTATCCGCCCCCTCGATACCCACGATTATATCTGCGAGGACGGAAAGCCCTTTTCCATGCTCAATTTCACTTTCACAGCCGAAACCGCCGCGTCCCTTTTCGAATATCTGGGCGAGGGCTTTGGCACCGAACATCTGCTCCGTGCCGAATTGCCGCCCGAGGCGCATCTTTCCGAGGACGATTTCAAGTGGTTCACCGCCCAAATGGCAAGCATCCGCGCCATCGACCCCGCAGACCCCTCCGCACGGAAAACCGCCCTTCGCATCTTGCTTTTCCGCATGGTCACAAAATGCTTCTCCAACCTCTCCGAGACGACGACAAAAGATATGCCCCCCTGGCTGTTCCACCTGTGCGAAAAAATGCGCAAAAACGGAAACTTCACCATGGGGACCGCCCGTATGTACGAGCTGACCGACCGAAGTAGGGAACACGTCGCGCGCAGCCTCAAAAAATACACAGGAATGACCGTCTCGGAATTTGTCAATGACCTGCGCCTTCGTTTCATCGCCAATACCCTTTGCAACAGTAACCACAGCATTTCCCACATCATTTTCGAAAGCGGCTTCAACAATATCAGTTGGGCATCCGAGCTTTTTCGAAAAAAATACGGCTGTTCCATGCGCGAATTCCGAACAGGAGCCCCCCCCTCCGATTCCCC
>JAZSPB010000169.1:0-6635 GCA_045537235.1 Eubacteriales bacterium | reverse complement strand
AACATCGCACCTCTAACCACGATGCGTGGCAGAAACAATCCCGTTGCGAAGCAGTCAGCTCGTGCGGGGAATCGTCAAATCTCGCCTTGCAGAGAGGGAGAGTCGCGAGAGGGGGAGAGTCAGCGGCCGCGGGAGCGGACGCCTTCCCCTCTTGCGTGCCTTTTCTTGGTTACTTCTTTGGGCAAGCAAAGAAGTAACGAAAACATTGCTATGGCACTAACCCCAGTTAGTGCCGCCTTTTCTTGGAACAAGCAAAGAAGTAACGAAACAAACACATAGCACTAACTATGGTTAGCGCCCCCTCAATCCTCCGCCACCAAATGAATCACCCTACTAGCACCGTCCCCCGCAAACGCCACGAAATTAAACCCTGCATTCATAAGAACCGCACCCGAATAAACCTCCCCCGTCTCGGTATTCCGATACTTCTTCACAGGATCCAACCCCCTCAACCGCAAGAACTGACGCTCACGGGAATGCGTGCGAATAATCACAATCGTCACCAGCGCTTCCTTCTTGTCCTCCGATACCGTCATCCACGCACTGCGACTGCGGTCGCCCTCAAACGGACTGACCAAGCGGTACAGCTCTCCGTAATGCGTCACATCATAAAACTCATGATACTGCTTGACCTGCGCCTTTACCAGCTCGCGCTCCTCCTCGGTAAACTTGCCCGAATCCAGCTCGTAACCGAAGGTTCCCTCCATCGCCACATCGCCACGGGTCTTGAAGGAGGTGGAACGCCCCGTCTGATGGTTGGGGATCGCACTGACATGAGCCCCCATAGACGAAGGCGGATAACACATCGAAGTACCGTACTGAATATCCAACCGCTCAATGGCATCCGAGCAGTCAGACGTCCAGATCTGGGGCGAATAATACAGCATACCGGGATCAAAACGACCGCCGCCGCTGGCACATCCCTCCAACAAAATATGAGGATACCGCTCGTGGAACCGCTCCAACAAGCTGTAAAGTCCCAACATATAACGATGAGGTACCTCTTTTTGCCGCTCGGGAGGAAGAAGCGCACTGCCCGCCTCGGTAAAGTTGCGGTTATAATCCCACTTGACATACTCAATATTGGCATTGTCAAGCACCCGGCAAAGGCTCTCAAAAATGTAATCCTGCACATCTTGGCGAGACATATCCAAAATGCACTGGTGGCGACCGAGACTCATCGGTCTGCCGTCAATATGCAGACACCAGTCGGGGTGCGCACGGAAAAGATCACTGTCGGGCGAAACCATCTCGGGCTCAAACCAAAGTCCGAACTTCATGCCGATACCGTTGATCCGTTTGACCAGATCTCCCATAGTACCGCCCAGCTTTTTCTCGTTGACATACCAGTCACCCAAACCGCACTGATCGTGGTTACGGGCACCAAACCAACCGTCATCCAAAACCAACATCTCAATGCCAAGCTCGGATGCGGATTTGGCGATCTCAAACAGCTTGTCTCCGTCAAAATTAAAGTATGTTGCTTCCCAGTTGTTGATCAGAATGGGACGGCGGCGGGTCAGCCACTCGCTGCGCATCAGATGCTTGTGGTACAGCTTGTGGAAGGTACGGCTCATGCCGCCCAGACCTTCGCAGGAGTAGACCATGACCACCTCGGGCGCCGTAAAGCTTTCACCCGGCTCCAACAGCCAGTTGAAGTTGTCGGCATTGATGCCCATAACAAAACGGGAAGCACCCCACGCATCCACATTGACCTCGGCGGAGAAGTTTCCGCTGTAGACAAAGTTAAAGCCATAGGCTTCGCCGTGCTCCTCGGTTGCATCGGAGGAGACCAACGCCATGAAAGGATTGTGCTCCGCGCCCGACGAGCCGCGAAGACTGGAAATACGGTGGGTAGCATAGTCCAAAGGTGTACGGGAATAGTTGCGCTCCTTCGCCCAACGTCCGTGCAGATGAACCACGTCATAATCGTGGGTGTTAAAGTCCACACAAGTGCTGTATACGCGCTCAATGTTGACCGCGACATCGGATGCGTTGGTGACCACGGCATGGCGGGTAATGACCGACAGCTTTTCAAAAGCAGTATAGAACAGCGTCACACGGACTCCGGTGTGTCGATCCTCTGTCTCGATCTCCAAGGTGGTAGCCTCGTCCTCGCTCGCAAAGGTGGCGGGAAGACCGCAAATGGCAGGCTTGCCTGCGTAGATCCTGTGAGAAACATAATGGATCAGGGTGGCAGGATTGCCGTCAGCGCCGCGAACACTCAATGCCACGGGGCGATAATCCGCCACGCCCGAGGTGGGATACTCCAGCGGTGCCGCATCCAGAGAGAACTGACCTCCGGGGGCATAGTGGGGCTTGGCACTCATGCCGGGCAAGCCAAAGCGCTCGGCAAGGTAGGCAACATCGCATTCATCAATGGGAGCGCCGTAGTAGTAGTGAACGAGAATGCCGTCCACATTGACACCGAATATGTAGGTGGAACCGGCGGTGTCCAGCTTGAAAATTTTCTTCTCGGAATTGAAAATAACAGACATAAATAGCTCCTTTCGTTTTGAAAATTTGCATTGGGCATAATACTTCATTTTATATTTTAGCACGTTTTTTCAAGAAAAAATATAATTATATTGCCGATTTTTATAACTATATTGCGCATATACTCGCAAAAGAAGGAGGCGAGTACCGAAATCCTCCTGCCCTCTTGACGAAAATCCGTTTTTCTGCTATGATTATAAAGATAGATCTCAACCAAACATTTCAGGAAGGAAAAATCTCATGAGCAACATAAAAGATATCTCCCTTGCCCCCTCAGGACACGACAAGATCGAATGGGTACGCTCCTATATGCCCGTCCTCAACCGCATCCGCGAGCAATTCGAACGCGATCTGCCCTTCAAGGGACTCAAGATCTCCATGTCCATTCATCTTGAAGCAAAAACTGCGTACCTTGCCAAGGTCCTTCGTGCCGGCGGCGCCGAGGTTCATGTCACCGGCTGCAACCCGCTCTCCACGCAAGACGATGTGGCAGCAGCACTTGCCTCCGAGGGCTTTGAGGTCAGCGCACACCACGGTGCCACCGAGGAGCAGTATCGCGAGGATCTGATCCACACCCTCTCCCAATGCCCCGACCTCATTATCGACGACGGCGGCGACTTCACGTCCCTTCTCCACGGCGACTATCGCCATCTGGGAAAGAACCTCATCGGCGGTTGCGAGGAAACCACCACAGGCATTCACCGTCTTATGGCACGCGAAGCACAGGGGCTTCTCGACTACACCATGATCAACATCCACGATGCCGACTGCAAGCATCTCTTTGACAATCGCTACGGCACCGGACAGTCCACCCTCGACGGCATTATGAACACCACCAACCTCATTCTGGCGGGAAAGACCGCTGTGGTCGCAGGCTACGGTTGGTGCGGTCGCGGTGTCGCCGCCAGACTCAAGGGCATGGGTGCTCTTGTCATCGTCACCGAGATCGACCCCGTCAAGGCGATCGAAGCCGTCATGGACGGATTCCGCGTGATGCCCATGGATCAGGCCGCCCCCTTGGGCGATCTGTTCATCACGCTGACAGGCACCAACGATGTCATCTGCCGCCGCCATTTCGAGGTCATGAAGGACGGTGTTCTGTTGGCCAACAGCGGTCATTTTGATGTGGAGATCAACAAAAAAGAGCTGGAAGAACTCTCGGTCTCCCATACTCTCCGCAAGCCCAACATCATGGGCTACACCATGCCCGACGGACGTATCATCAACCTTCTTGCCGAAGGTCGTCTGGTCAACCTTGCCGCAGGAAACGGGCACCCCGCCGAAATTATGGATATGTCCTTCGCGCTCCAAGCCAAGGGACTTGAATTCCTCGCAAAAAATCGCGGCAAGCTTGAGAAACGTCTTCTTGCCGTTCCGCGCGAGATCGATGCCGAAGTCGCTCGCCTCAAGCTGGAATCCCTCGGCACCGCCATCGATTCCCTCACCTCCGCACAGATGGAATATCTCTCCAGAGTAGAATAAGCGCCTGATCGCAGGAGGTCACTTTGGGAAAGAAAAGCAACACTTTCCTAAATGTACTCAAAAATTCGGAACCGCAACCATTGCAAAATTTGAGCGAACATAGCAATACCCCATAGGGTACCGTATGTTCGCTCAAACTTTATTATGGACGCGCATCAAAACCTTTGCATTCCTTCGAAAAAACCGACTTTTCCTCGCGCAATTATTTGGAAACCTTGGTGATCACGGTTGCCGAGGGGTTGTAAAAACGGCAGATCTTGAGTGCCTTTTCGGTAGCCTCAAAATACACAATGCACTTTTCCTGCTTCTCGTCCTCAAACGTAGCGAAATAGGCATCGGGCGCGTCGGCAGACGAAAGAGCGGAATACTCCTTCTTGGCACCGAACAGCTCGGCGCGCTCCTGCCACTCCTTGACGTGCGCGGGCGCGATCATGGTGCAATCCTTCAAACGGAAGCATACCACCTGCTTACGGGTACGACCGCCGTAGATCACCGAGAAAGTCACCTCACCGGACACCATGGAATATTCGTGCTCCACACTGACATAGCGCCAAGTAAAATAAATAACAATAAGTACAAAAACCAAACTCAAAGCAAAAACCGGAGTAAGTGCCTTAAACGAAAGCATCAATACCAAAAGCGCCATGATCAAAAAAATATAAGCAACGATCATCAGCGTCCGCTTCAAAAGATATTTCCCCTGCTTCTTCGGAGCCACTACATACTCATATACCTGAAACTCATCCATCCTTCTTCCCTCCAAAAAAATTCATCCAAATTATAACACATCCCCCACCGTTTGTCAAGGAAAAACAGGAGATTTTTGATTTTACGGGGGAGGAGGGCGCCTGCGGGCGCGGGAGGTCGCTTTTTGAAAAAAGCTCCGCAAAAACTTTTCTATTGCGCCCTTTTTGTGATTTGTGCGAACATAGCGGTGCCCCATGGGATGCAGTGTGTTCGCTCAAGCTTTATCAAGGGCGCAATAGAAAAGTTTTTTGCGGAGCTTTTTTTCAAAAAAGCGACCTCCCGCGCCCGCAGGCGCCCTCCTCCCCCCCGTAAAATCAAAAATCCCTGTTTTTCCTTGAAAGCTCTTGATTTTGTGGAGGGTATCGTGTATAATGGTTTTGGATACTTCATCGCTTGGTGCGGGAAAGGAAGGCAAATGGATCGCAAGCAAATAAAAGCATTGATCGAATATGCGGTGGGAGATACGGACTTGGAGAGTCGCGACATTCCCTCAATCGATTTGTATTTGGATCAGATCATCAATCTTGTGGCGGAAAAGAATGCGGAGTCTACCGATATGTATCGGGACCGTGTATTGACGCCCACGATGGTCAATAATTACTCCAAGGACGGTCTGATCAAGCCCATTCGCGGCAAGAAATATTCACGCGAGCACATCATTCAGATGTTATTGGTCTATTCTTTAAAAAACACGTTGTCCATTGGCGCGATCCGTCGGATCCTGACGGGTGTGTACAGCGATCCTGTGAATTTTGACGGTGATAAGCTGGCAGAAGGATATGACCGCTATCTGGATGTCAAGGAACGCAACCGCGCCGAGACAGAAGCCATTGTGGAAAAGCTGATGGCTGACAAGTCGCTGTCACCCGACGATGACTTGGACTTCTTCGTGCTTTTGCTGGGCATCGTTTCGTTGTCCGCCGATCTGAAAAACACCGCCATCGCCCTTCTTGAGGCGCGCTATCCTGACATGGAAGCGGTACGTCGCGAGGAGCTGGAAAAGGAACGGGAACGCATCCGCGAGGAAAAAGCGGAGGCGAAAAAGGCAAAAAAACAGGCTGAAACACAGCGAGCCGAGGAAAAGAAGACAAAAAAAGATACCGAAAAAAAGAAAAAGGAAGATCAAGAAAATGAAGTCAGCCCTCAAAATTAAATCCCTTATCGGCGCGATTCTCTGCGCCCTGCTCTTGCCGCTTGCGCTTACCGGCTGCAAAACCGATCCACCCGAGCTTGACACGGTACGTGACCGCTTCGAAGAGCTGATCGAGGCCTCCCACGAGATCAACGACATTTTCTTTGGTGACGGCTTACCCACCTACGACCGCGACGATTCGGATTATGACAGCCTTTATTACGGATTCTTTGGCTACGATGCCTACGAGATCGTGGCCAACAACAGTCCTTACCAAAGCATAGAGCAGATCAAGGCGGCAGCCGAGAAGGTATACAGCCCCGACTATCTGGAGGACATCTATACCATGGCCTTTGACGGATACTCCGACGAAAACTCAACCGCAGTGACCACGGCACGTTACCTGCACACCGGTGAGCATTTCCTCAAATACGCCTTCGGCAAGACTGACAGCTTTGACATCTTGAACGGCAAACGAATTTATCGGTACGATACCATGCAGATCGGAAAATTGTCCACCGGCGAAGCCGTCAATCTGGAGATCGAGACCTATTTGGAAGGTCAAGAAGACAAAGCCTACACTGAAACCCTTCGTTTCGTCCTGGTAGACGGCGAATGGTTTTTGGACGAACCCACCTATTAAGCCGCCTGCGGGCGGGGGGAGGTCGCTTTTTTGAAAAAAAGCTCCGCAAAAAACTTTTCTATTGCGCCCTTATAAAATTTGAGCGAACATACTGCACCCCATGGGGTACCACTATGTTCGCTCAAACTATAAAAT
>JAZSPB010000058.1:0-7212 GCA_045537235.1 Eubacteriales bacterium | reverse complement strand
ACCCCATGGGGTGCAGTATGTTCGCTCAAGCTTTACCAAGGGCGCATTAGAAAAGTTTTTTGCGGAGCTTTTTTTCAAAAAAGCGACCTCCCCGCGCCCGCAGGCGCCCCTCGTCTACCGTTTCTTGATGTGACCGAGGAGATGCACTACGGCGGATTCCAAGACGATGCCGCCGGCGATACCGAGGGCGATGTGGAGGGTGTTGGTGGCGAAGTGCTGGAATTGTGCTTGGTTCCAGACGATCAGGTTGCTCATGGAGTAGAAAAGGGAGCTGCCGGGGACCAAGGGGATGATGCACAGAGCGACGAAGATGGTGGAGGGGGTTTTGAGGAGCTTGGACATAATGGCGGCATAAAGGACGGCGAAGAGCGAGGCGAGGAAGTTGGAGAGGAAGAGAGCCGCGCCGAGAGCATCGAAAAGGACGTATACTGCGCAAGTCAATGCGCCGCCGATGGAAGCCGGAACCACATGAGAGGCTTTAATACGGAAAATGATGGCAAAGCCTGCGGTGCCGAGCAGGGAAGTGAGGATCAAAATAAAATATTGCATATTTCGTCCTCCTTATGCGATCAGCGGTCGAAGCAGAAAGATGGAAAGGGTGTATCCAAAGGCGATGATGGCGGCCAAGAGGATGGCCTGAATAAGCTGGAGCAGCCCCGCAACGGTGTCGCCGCCCAGCAGATCGCGGATGGATGTACCGAAAGCCACACCGGGGATCATCAGCATGATGGTACCGATCATGACCTTGTCATAATGATTGGCAAGTCCCACATAGGTCATCAGGATGGAAAGAAGACCTGCCAGCAGGGAGCACGCGAGGGTAGAGGAAAGCACATTGACATTTCGCGGCAACCGACCCTTGATAAAGGCGATGACCGCTCCGATAAGTGCCGCGGCTACCGCATCGAGGAGGGTTCCGCCGAAAAAGACCGAAAAGGCGCCGCTGGCAAACATATTGCCGATATATTGAAGCCATGCGGGATAGGCATCCTGCGTTTTGATGCGGTGAATTTCGCTCTGCGCCTGTTCCAGTGCCATTTTGCCGCTGCAAAGGCTTCGGGAGACCGAATTGAGCCTGTCCAGTCGAAAGAAATTGTTGGTGCTGGAATAAATGCGCCGATTTTGAGAGGAATAATTGCCGTCCTCCATGCGGATCGCGGCGAGGATCAGCGAGGGAATACAGAAAACCTCCACATGGACGGCGCCGTGGGCACGGCAGATGCGTTCAATGGTGTCTTCGGTACGGTGAACCGTGGCTCCGTTTTTGAGAAGCTCCTCGCCCACATCAAGAGCGGTGCAGAGAAGCTGATCCACGGGGTCTTCAAAGCGCTGGGAAAGCGCGATATCATGATTCAAAATATCACTTCCTTGTTTTCATTGTTTGAGGAGAGCCTTGCGGCGTTGGTAGTCCGGCATATAGGCGGCCACGGTAGCCCAAAAGCGGTTACTGTGATCGTGATGCAAAATGTGCGCCAGCTCATGAACCACAACATAGTCAATGGCCTCGTCGGGATAGCCCATTAGGAGAAGGGAAAAGCAAAGCGAATTTTTGGCAGAACAGGAGCCGAACCGTTTTTTGGCATTGGTGATGCGGAGTCCCGTCGGTGCGACGCCCATGAGTGCCGCATAATATTCTACGCGGGCAGGCAACCACTCGGCGGCCTTTTTTCGATATTGTTCCCACTGTTCTTCGGTCGGCTCGGGATGATTCGAGCGGCGGTTGAGTTGCCGCTCGACGGCACGGGTGAGCCAATCGCGGTGGCGCTCAACAAAGGTCTCGATGTCCCGTTCGGAGATATTCCTTGGTGCGCGAACCAAGACCTCGCCTTCTGCTGTTACTTCCAAAGCAAGCGAACGGCGGGAGGAACGAATGAGCCTGTAGGGAAAATTCATAGGAACGGGATCCTTTCTGTGCGGTGCTGTTCTGTGGGCTTGTTTTTCTTTCCTATTTTATCATTTCCCGGGAAAATTGTCAATGCTTTCTGCGAAAGGGGAGAAAAACTTAATTTTGACAAGCGTTTTTTGCAATTTTCGATTGGCAAAAGAGAGACTTTTTGCTTGCGCGGTTTGGCACTATGGAGATGGGATTCCACACAAATCGTTATTACGGATACCAAGACTCTTTGCCGTCAAGAGCAATTTCTGCGCTGTTACCTTGTTCGATGAGGAGTTGAGATATTTTCACAAGGGGGAGCGGATTGATGATTTGTTTTTGCGAAACACCTATTTTCTTCAAATGGGATAAACCTTTTATGCACGTTCGTAAGATTGTGGTCATAAGATAGCCTTTTTGGGTAAACACGTCGATTGACAAATCCCTTAATTTGTGATAAAATGATAACGTATTTCTGTTGGGAGGGTGCTTTTGTGTTTTATGATGAAAATGTAAAAAAACCGAGGTTGGATAAAAAACTGTTTGAAAATCCTACCGCCGAATATCGGGCAACACCGTTTTGGGCTTGGAACGGAGAATTGGAGCGCGAGGAGTTGCTTCGCCAAATCGATATTTTTCGGGAAATGGGATTTGGCGGCTATCATATGCATCCTCGAACGGGACTTGCCACGCCGTATTTAAGTAAAGAATTTATGGCGTATATCAAGGCATGCGTGGAATACGGCAAGGAGGTCGGTATGCTGTCATGGCTGTATGACGAGGATCGGTATACCTCCGGTGTTGCGGGAGGGAAGGTTACCGAAGGGCATCCCGAGATGAGGCGTCAGCTTATGATTTTGACCTGCCACCCCGATTTCCGTCCATCGAAGGAAGCAAGCGAGATCGCCCGATTTGATGTAGTGCTTGATGGCGACAGTCGCATTGTAAGCTACCGCCGACTTGAGTGCGGTGAGTGTGCAGACCATAAACTGCTGACCGTCTACCGTGACTACGCAAGGAACAGCAACTGGCGAAACGGACAAGCGGATGCGGATACGCTGAATGCAGAGGTGACCCGCCGTTTTATTGGCTTGACACACGAGGCTTATGCCCGTGAGGTCGGTGAGTATTTCGGGGAATCCATCCCTGCCATTTTTACGGACGAACCGTATTACAGTCGCGTGATGGCGCCCTATTTTGCCGACGGACATGCAAGCAAAAGTCATACCGATATGCCCTATACCGATGACATTGAGGAAACCTTCTGCGCCGCATATGGCGAGTCTCTTATCGATCATTTGCCGGAGCTTCTTTGGGAACGTGCAGACGGGCTTCCTTCACCGACAAGATACCGCTATTTTGATCATATAAGCGAACGGTTTGCATCGGCTTATTCGGGCGTGGTTGGTGAATGGTGCCGTTCTCACGGCATTGCCTATATGGGTCATATGCTGGACGAGAATACGCTTGGGGGACAGTCCACCGCGGTGGGTGACGTGATGCGATCCTATCCCCATTTTGATATCCCAGGTATTGATATGCTTTGCAATGAAACTGAGTTGACAACTGCAAAACAGTGTCAGTCCGCAGTGCGGCAAGGCGGTAAGGAGGGAATGGTGAGCGAGCTTGACGGCTCCACGGGATGGGATTTTGATTTTCGCGGCCATAAGCTTCACGGTGATTGGCAAGCTGCCCTCGGCGTTACCGTGCGTGTGCCCCATCTTTCGTGGTTTTCTATGAAAGGAGAGGCCAAGCGTGACTATCCTGCATCTATTTCCTATCAATCCTCTTGGTATAAGGAATATCGTTACATTGAGGATCATTTTGCCCGTGTGGCTACTGCTCTGACAAGAGGGAGACCCATAGTGCGCGTAGGTGTTATTCACCCTGTGGAAAGTTATTGGATCCATCACGGTCCGAACGATCAAACGGCACTCGACCGCGCCCGTATAGAGGCTTGCTTTGCCAATATCACCGAGTGGCTGGTGCGCGGAAATATCGATTTCGATTTTATTTGTGAGGCCACATTTCCTGAATTTTGCGAGCGCGGAGATGCTCCTCTTTCTGTTGGAAAAATGGCATATGAGGCGGTAGTCGTCCCCGCGCGTGAGACGTTGCGTGCTACAACAATTGAGCGGCTGAAGGCATTCCATGCGGCGGGGGGCAAGTTGATTTTTATGGGTGAGGCACCCAAATATGTGGATGCTTTGCCGACCCCTCAAGCTAAAATGCTTTGGGAGCAGTCGTTGCACATTCCTTTCGAAAGGAGTTCGATTCTTGAAGCGCTTGCCGAGCAGAGAGACGTGGAGATCCGCCGTCCCGACGGAACGTACACAAACCGCCTCATTCACCAGCTTCGCCGAGATACCGACGGGGCGTGGCTGTTTTTGGCGCAGTGCGGCGAACCGTATCATAAGGATATCAGTAACGTTTCCGAAAACACGGTTTCCGTAAGGGGGGTGTTTACCCCCGAGCTTTGGGATACGCAAACCGGAGAGATCAGCCCCGTGGCACATGTGCACAGAGACGGAAAAACAGTCTTTACCTTGAAAATGTATGATTATGATTCCGCATTGATCTTTTTGGCGGATGGCATAAAAGAACAGGCGGCAATTCCCAAGTATCCTACAATGACAGTCGCAGACGGTGTGCCGTGTGAGGTTCAATATTCGATGACTGAACCCAATGTTTTGCTCTTGGATATGGCACGTTTTTCGGTTGACGGCGGCGAATGGCAGGAGAGGGAAGAGCTTTTGCGTATTGCGGGGCGTTTGCGAGAGAAATTTGGATTTGTCAAAGATATCTATATGCTTCAGCCGTGGGCATGGAAGCAAAAGCCTGCCGAGCATACGCTTTCTCTTTGTTTTGTATTTGAGAGCGATGTGGAAATTGCCGCTCCCGTTCTTGCTCTTGAGGACGGAGATAAGATCAATATTGTATTCAACGGAGAAACGGTTCGCTTCCGCGATCTTGGCTTCTATACCGATTCCGCTATCCGCAAGACGGCACTTCCACCCATACATAAAGGCAAAAACGAGTTGATCCTGACGATGCCCTTCGGAGAGAAGACCGACGTGGAGTGTTGCTATATTTTGGGCGACTTCGGTGTTTCCGTAATCGGACAAAAAGCCAAGATCACCGCACTTCCGAATATGCTTGCCTTTGATGATCTGACAAAGCAAGGTCTTCCGTTTTACGGCGGTTCGGTGAGATATCGGATTCCATTGAAGTGTGATCGGGAAGGGGAGCAGTGGCTGAAAATCCCCCATTATCGCGCGGCGGTTCTCGCTGTTTGGGTGGACGGAGAGCGCAAGTCTACCGTGGCGTATCCGCCATATCTGGCAAGCTTGGGACATCTTGCGGCAGGAGCACACGAGGTGACGGTTGAAGCCTTTATCTCCCGTAGAAACTGCTTTGGCAATATCCATTGCGCTGATGAAAAGCGAAAACGGTGCGGTCATGACAGTTGGCGCACCGCAGGGGACGCGTGGACATACGAATACCGTTTGACTCCACAAGGAATTATCAGCACCCCCATCTTATACGAGAAAAAGCAGGGGGAATAGCGATCTGAAAAAGAACACCGACAAGGCAAGGAAGACTTGCACGAGAGTCTGCAAAATTAGCGGTAAAATGAAATTAGCCACCACTGTTTTAGTGGTGGCTTTTTGATATGCAGAAAGCAAAGAAAAACATTTTCTCTTTTCCCTAACTTTATATTATCGCTTTTTGTTCGCTTTTTTGTTTGTTGAAAAACTCACGGTGCCTTCTCGGGCAATTATTTAGGATCGTATCAGCGCTTGAAAATCCTCACGCTCAAACAGCGGTGTATACCGTTCTTGCTTCAGTCTGTTTTTGAGCTGTTCGGAAATCGGCTTTTCAATATCGTCCAAACCGTTGATGACATATATCATGCGGTAATCCACGGGATGATTCACTTCAATTCCTTCAAATACGCCATCAAGGGTATGTTTCTCACCCTGCGGAACCTTTCTTGCATGTTCCATCATAATGCGCAAATACGCCATTGCCTGATCCAAGTTGCCTTCTATTATCTCAAATTCAGCACGAATCTGATATGCACATACCAGATTCTTGTGAAAATCATGATAATTCCCGTCCGGGAATACCACCTTGAGTATCTCCTCTTCCGCATCAAGCGTTGCTATCACGTAAGGATCTTTTTTCTCTGCAAAATGATAAATTCTTGAAAATGCGATGCACAAAGCCTGTAGTTTTTTGTAAACAGACCATTTTTTGTGCTGGATTAACTCTTCCCCCTGTAAGCACAATTCCATTGCCTTATCCTTGGTGAATTGATTTTGCGCCGGAAACATTTCTGCATACCCCTTTGCACGGTCATAGTCTCCCATGTTTTTGCAGCATACCATGGCATTCCAAATTGCATTGCCTCTGACGCTTGCGTCATCACAATCTTCAATTACCATGTCATTGTGCTTGATTGCTCGCTCAAGCATTTCAACCGAATACTCGGACGTAGGCTCCTCCTTAAATTCCGAGCAATATGCCATAAACATTTCGGTTTGTGCCAAAAACGCAAGATATTTGTAGTCGTTGGGATAATCCTTAACCGCCTGCAGGGCGATCTGATAATTATCTCTGGTGTCGTACTTCAAATAATTCAAGTATCTCTCGTCGTACTCCAATCGCTTGGCATCGGTTTCTTCCTTCTTGCCGCCAAGCAACTCATCCGCGCTCACGCCAAGAATTCTCGCAAGCGGCATAATCAGCGCAAGATCGGGTGCAGTCAGCCCGCACTCCCACTTGGATACCGCCTTGTCGGTCACACCAAGATAATCCGCCAGCTTCTCCTGTGTCAGCCCGTTTTGCTTTCTAAACTGCTTGATTCTTTGTCCGATTTGATTCATATTCACACCTCATAATACTTAATAAGCCCGGCCTTGCTTCTGAACATAGTATAACACAGATGCAAAAATGTTGCAACACCCGCGTTTTCAAGTAGAAGTATCCTGACAGGAGAGTTTTGAAAGGTCGATACCAGCAATGATTCAATAAATTATGAAATCAATATTGAAACTCAATGCATTTCAGATACATTTGTTTTTTGCCAATAAATTTTTACCAAAAATCACCGTTTGCTTGGAAAGAGATTGCAGGATGATACCACCGTTTCGGTTCTGTATATATGTATATATAAATAAAATTTTCACTTTCCCGACGCTTACGTCCGGGGCAAGCATAGCGCGTGGCAGTCCGCGCATAATCGGGCAGAAGCCCGAACCCACTATACGCAGAGGAATGACTCGCAAAAGCCTTCCTCCGGGAGGAAGGGGGACCACGAAGTGGTGGAAGGAGCC
>JAZSPB010000183.1:0-56364 GCA_045537235.1 Eubacteriales bacterium | reverse complement strand
GACAGACACTATAGCAGTACAGCCGTAGAAGGCATTGGCACCAATGCTTGTGATGCCCTCGGAAAGTACCACCGATTTGATTTGCGAGCGGAATGTATACCAAGGAGTTTTGCTCGTTGCGTAATCGGGGATGCTTCCTGTGCCGGAAAAGGTCAGGATACCGGTGTCCTTTAATATCCATTTCAAGGCATCTCCGCAGGTTCCATGACCGAGAATCTCAACAAATTCCCTGCTGTTCCCTACCGCATATTGATGAGCGGTAGAGTCCGCATAACCGTAGATCACTGCGGTCTCACAGATGGTGTTCATGGAATTATAAATTTCGGTCGTTTTAGACAATACCGTAACCGAGGTAAGGCTATTGCAGTTTATGAACGCATCCATACCGATACTCGTTACGCTGTCGGGAATCTCTATGCTCGTCAAATTCCTACAAAAACCGAATGCGCTTGCGCCAATGACATTTACTCCGTTAGGAATCGCCACATCGGTCAAAGCGCCGCATTTATAGAAAGCATACTTTTCAATGCTTGTCACATTGGCGGGAATTTTCACATTTGTCAAGCTACTGCACTCATAGAACAAGTATTGAGGAATGCTCGTCATGGTTGCGGGAAGTGTTATTTCAGTCAAACTGCTGCATCCGTAGAATGCCATCTCTCCAAGACTTTTTACGTTGGAAGGAAGGCTTATACTGATCAGTTTGCCGCACCCCATGAACGCACATTTGCCGATGTCGGTCACACTAATCGGAAGAGTCACATTTGTCAATGCACTACAATTCCAAAATGTTCTTTCCGCAATTGAAGTGACACCGTTCGGGATCTTTACACTTACCAAGCCGCTACAGCCGGCGAATGCATATTGACCGATGCTCGTCACACTATCGGGAATATCAATGCTTGCCAAGCCGCTGCAGGCATTGAAGGCATTGTAGCCTATGCTTGTCAAGCCACTCGGAAGAAGTACGCTTGTCAAACTACTGCACCCACTAAATACGTTTCCTTCGATCGTTGTTACTCCCGAAGGGATCTTCACGCTTGTCAAGCCGCTACATCCCATAAATGCACCTGTTCCAATGCTTGTCAAGCCGGTGGGAAGCGTTATGCTCTCCAAGCTCTTACAAGAGGAGAACGCGGAGGAAGAAATTTGCGTCAAGCTTGCGGGAAGCTCTACCGTTTTCAAGTTGCTGCATTGCGAAAATGCGGAACTGTTGATCACGGTCACACCCTCGGGGATCTTTATGTTTGTCAGAGCGGTACAGCCACCAAACAGATTGTAAGCAATACTTGTCAAATTGGTGGGAAGCTCTACGGTTGTCAAGGCGGTGCATTCGTTAAACGCACTTCCGTAAATGTCCGTTACACTGTCGGAAATTTCCACGCTTGTCAAATTACTGCATCCGGCAAACGCATATTGAGAAATGCTCGTTACACCGTCGTCAATGACCACGGTCTTGATCAATTTACGGTACGAATTCCACGGCACATCGCTATAGGAAGAGATCTGCATCATCTCGCCTGTACCCGCAACGGTCAAAACGCCTTGATCGGTCAACTTCCATTTCAATCCGTCGCCGCAGAGGCCGCTTGCGATCAAACTCAGATCAACAAAGGCTCTTCCGTATTTCATCGCATAGGCTGAAGTCGTAGAATCGGAATGACCGTGAAGGGTCGCGGTAGTGGGGAAGGTCGATGCCGAGTCATAGATCGTTACCGTCTTGGAACGGACAATAACGGTGTAAAGATTATCGCAATTGTAGAATGCACCTTCCCCTATATTTGTTACGCTTTCAGGTAATTCAACGGATCGAAGATTTCGGCAAAAATAAAACGCAGATCGACCGATCGTAGTTACACTTGCAGGAATCGTTATACTCTTGAGATTCGTGCACGAATCAAAGGCATAATTTCCAATGCTCAAAAGACCCGAAGGAAGATTAACGGTCTCCAGCAAAGAACAGGTGTCAAATGCCGAATCGCCTATAATTTTGACTCCGTTCGGCAACGTGACCGTCACGATTTTTTGGCATCCTTTGAAAGCGGAATCCCCGATGCCGATCAAGGTAGAGGGAAGCTCAAGCTCTTCGAGTGCCATACACCAATAGAACGCGGACATACCGATCGAAGTAAGTCCTTCGGGAAGCACCAAGGTTTTCAATTTTTTACAGTTGTAGAAAACACCGTTTCCAATCGCCGTTACGCCCGACGGAATCTCGATTCCCGTAAGACCACTGCAACCGCTGAATGCATAATCACCGATTTGAAGCAAAGAAGAAGGAAGAACGATGTTGGTAAGACCGGTGCAGCCGTTAAAAGCACTTGTGCCGATCCTTGTCACACCCGAAGGCAATTCAATGCTTGTAATGAAACGGCAATTATAGAATGTATAATCCCCTATTTCCGTTATACCGACAGGAATTTTAATATCCTTTACAACAGCACCGTCAAAATACAACGAGGTTGCATAATACATGGGGTTGGAGGAGGTGTATGCAAAAACAATGTTGCACCAGCTCTCAATGTCTTCGGCATACACACTCGCAAGCTTTTTGCAGTCATGGAATGCACCGTTTCCAACCGAGTTTATACCTTCGGGGAAAGTGATGCTGACCAGATTGTCACAGGATTGGAACGCACTGGCACCGATACTCGCACACAGACTTCCTTCGGCAAAAGTCACGCTTGTGATCGTGCCGCAACTATAGAAAGCATACGCGCCGATGCTTGTTACAGCAGAAGGAATCACAAGATCCGCAGCGGCAACACCGTTAAAATAAACAGCACTTGCATTAAAACAGGGGTTGGAGTAATGGCTAGCCAAGGAAACGCCGCACCATGATTCCAGATCTTCAATATATACTGTACCAATATAATAGGACGAGTTGAATGCCCCTTCACCGATACTTGTTATACTTGCGGGGAGCGTAACCGTTTTCAAATTACTACACCCGTTAAACGCATTTTTGCTTATGGTGGTCACACCGTCTTCAATGATCACCGAACAAATGGAACTGCGATAAGAGTACCACGGGATCCAAGAAATTAAGCCATAAATTTCCATTTCTCCCGTTCCCGAAATCGTAAACTCACCCTTGTCGTTCAGCTTCCAAGTCAGATTTTCTCCGCAGGTGCCTTCGGCAACAATGGTTTCTTCTTCCAATGCCACAAAGGTTCGGTCGTATGCGGTGGCATATGCCTCGGCGGTAGAGCCGGCATAGCCATAGATCGTGGTCGACGGTGTAACCGTACCGGTGCCGGCATTAATAGCTGTTGTTTTAGACAAAAATGTGAGGCTCACCAGATCCGAGCACCCCCCGAATACATTATAGCCTATACTTTCCACGCCTTTGGGAAGCGTGAAGCTCGTCAAGCCGCTGCACCCTTGAAATGCATAATGATCTATTCGCGCCAATTGATTATTATCGACAATAGTCACATTCTTAACGGAGGTACACTCTTCAAAAGCATATTCCCCAATGGATGTCACACAAGCAGGGATGGTAACATCCGTGATTTCATCCCGATGATAAAATGCATATTTGTAAACCTCATAGCTCGTACCTTTATAACCGGCAGGCAAAATTAACGAGGTTTCCTCCCCAACATATCCCACCAAATAGTTGGTATCTTCATAGGTGTAGAACAAGTAGCCATTCTGATTTACAAGCTTGCTCTCGCCGCTATGAACATCCATAGCATAGTTGGAAAAGCCCCACATTGTGGCAGCAAAATCCGTCCTGTCAATGATCTCTACCAATGCACAATAAGATAAAGCATAATCACCCAGCTCAGTAAAATTCGCCGGAATTGTGATACTCTTCAAGCTCTTGCAGCCGGCAAACGCACTGTGACCAAAGCTTGTTATGTTATCGTGAAGAGTAACGCTTACCAGTTTTATACAATCGGAAAATGTACCGGATTTAATTTCGGTAACCCCTTCCGGAATAACAATACTTCTCAAATTATAGCAAGCAGAAAAAGCTGAATTCCCAATGTGGGTCACCCCAAAAGGAATCGTTATGTTGCTCAACTTATAACAACACATAAAAGCACACTCTTCGATGCTTGTCAATTGGCTGGCTTTTTCAAATATAACACTTTCCAAATTATCACAGTTACAAAAAGCATAATAGCAAATTTCGGTAACCGAAGAAGGAATAGAAACACTCGTCAACTTGCTGTGAGCATAAAAAGCACTTTTTCCGATTCTTGTTACTCCCTCGGGAATGTTAATACTTGTAAATGCATAACCGCCACCGCCAAACAAATTATCGCCTATACCGGTTACACCTTGCTTTATATCGACACTTTTTATCTCGCTCCGATGCGTTAAAAACGGAACATCCTGTGCCCGGCTATAATCTGCCGTATCACCGGTTCCGGAAATAACCAGTGTCCCTGTATCGACATCCAGTTTCCAAACGACATCCTCGCCGCAGGTGCCTTCATACTCGTATTCAACCGTTTCCGCCGACACAGATAAAACCACAGCCAGCGAGAGAAGAACCACCATGCAGAACACGGTCAATGCCGTCTTCAAAAATTGCTTCTTCATTTTCTTTTCCTTTCTTCTTGAAAAATCCAAATCTTACCCAATGAAAAATTCGTCAACTGTATATTTTTCACCATTATAAATTATACCATCTCCCGAAGCAAATGTCAATTATTAACACATAAAACGATAAATTTCTCTTTTTTCGCAATTTTAGTGCTTTTTTGCAAAATGCATTGACGGTTTGGGGTTTGTGTGTTATAATTCCCGTATCAACTTCAAGGAAAAGGATTCTGTTATGCAACCTACCGTCAAACGCGTCAAGCTGGCGTGCTATACCACCAACATCTCCATGTCCGTTATCGGCAATCTTTCTCCCCTGCTCTTCCTCACCTTTCGGTCGCTGTACGGCATTTCCTATTCTCTTTTGGGACTTTTGGTTCTCATCAATTTTTTCACACAACTGATCATTGATCTGATCTTTTCCTTTTTCTCTCACAAATTCAATATTCCCCTCGTGGTCAAGCTGACTCCTCTGCTGACCTTGGTGGGACTTTTGATCTACGCACTTTGGCCGTTTGTGTTTCCAAACGCAGTATATGTCGGTCTTGTGATCGGTACAATCGTCTTTTCCGCCTCGGGAGGACTTGCCGAGGTGCTCATCAGCCCTGTCATCGCAGCTTTGCCTGCGGACAATCCCGAGCATGAGATGAGCAAGCTGCACTCGATCTACGCATGGGGCGTAGTGGGTGTTATCATTATAAGCACGCTGTTTCTTTTGGGATTTGGCGGCGAGAACTGGCAATGGCTGGCACTTTTGTGGGCGCTGGTTCCCCTTACGGCACTACTTCTGTTCTCCAAGGCTCGCTTGCCGAGGCTGGAAACACCCGAAAAGACGTCGGGAGCACTTGCTATGTTGAAAAACAAGAGTCTTTGGCTTTGTATTGTCGCCATCTTCCTCGGCGGCGCTTCCGAATGCACCATGGCGCAATGGAGCTCGGGATATTTGGAGCAAGCGCTGGGCATTCCCAAAGTGTGGGGCGATATTTTCGGTGTAGCTATGTTTGCCGTCATGCTGGGGCTGGGGCGTACACTTTATGCAAAATTCGGAAAGAACATTGAACGGGTGCTGTTTCTCGGTGCCATCGGAGCAACACTTTGCTATTTCACGGCGGCGGTTTCCCATGTAGTTCTGCTTGGTCTTTTGGCGTGTGCCTTTACGGGTTTTTGTACCTCCATGCTTTGGCCGGGTAGTCTCATTGTAGCCGACCACAGGATTCCTTCCGGGGGCGTATTTATCTATGCTATGATGGCATCGGGAGGCGATCTTGGTGCCTCTATCGGTCCTCAGTTGATCGGAGTCATTACCGATGCGGTGGCGGAAAATCCTTCGGCTATTTCGTTGGCACAGAATTGGGGACTTTCAGCGGAGCAACTTGGTATGAAGCTGGGAATGTCCGTGGGAATGCTGTTCCCGTTGGCGGCGGTTTTTGTGTATCTTTTTGTTTTGAAGACAAAAAGTAGGGGTGGGAAAGAAAAGTAAGGGGATTGGGTTTTTGTATTGGGGCTTGGGACTATAGGGATACGGGGGAGACGTTTGGTTTTATTGGATGTGGGAATAACACTGTATTAAAGATTTACCGGAGGTGTTACTTTCTTGCCGCCCAAGAGAAGCAAAACAGGAACACCACTCAGCGAATCTTCAGCACACAACGTCATTTCCCCAAATCCGCCACTCTTTCCCCAAAACACAAAAAATGACTGCATCGAAAGAGGGACTTTCCATAAATTAGGTTTTCCCGATGAAAAGTAACCGGAGTGCGAGGTTTTTCTCGTCCTCCGTTTTTATACATCTTGCCCTACAAGGTATTGCGTTACGCTTTATAGGTGTACTATCGGCTGTAGATAGCCTTCCTTTGGGAGGAAGGTAGTATGCGAAGCGTGATGGAAGGAGTGTGAACGACTTTACATTTGCACTAATTTTATCGTAACGCGCTCTCCTTCAGTCGCCTACGGCTCCGGCTCTCTCCCGAAGGGAGCCTTTGTTTTACGGAAACCAAAAGTCCATCTGTTTTTCCTGAAAATCACTGCTTTTTTAGACACAAAAGTGATTTATACACTTGTTAGGTAGACCAATTCACAAATCCACAGTATAATCATAAAAAATCTTGGTAATAACCGAATCAAATCCAAATTTCACGACTTATGGGTGAAAGCTTTCAAAGAGGTCTCAAAATGGAAAATGAAATCACAAAATATGTAGAGTATCTGCTCGCACTTGCCCTTAAGAAGTGCGGTGATTTGAACGATGCCGAAGATCTAACGCAAGAAACACTTCTCGCCGCATTTCAGTTTATAAACCGAGGTGGTAGTATTTCCAACATGAAATATTGGCTTACTTCTGTCCTTTCCAATAAATGGAACGAGGCATTACGAAAAAAATACAAATTACCGCTTGTTAGCATCGATGTAACCCCGAATGTTGAGGATTACAATGACGAAAACGAGGTTGATAGACCTACTGCCGAACAGATCAGACGAGAAGTGGCATATTTGACAAAATTACAAAGAGAAGTGATCGTAAAGCATTATCTGGAAGGAAAGAAGGTTCAAGATATAGCCGGCGAGTTGGGCATCCCGAAAGGAACGGTACTGTCTCGGTTATCTTCGGGCAGAGATCAGATGCGGAAAGGATTTGACACAATGGAACAATATGAAAAGCAAAGTTATGTCCCCGAACGCCTTGAAGTAGGTTGTTCCGGCAATCCCGGATTTAATGAGGAACCATGGTCGCTTGTAAGCAATGATCTAATGAAACAAAACATATTGATTCTTGCGTATGAGCAACCCGTAACAGCAGTAGAAATTGCTAAAGGTCTTGGAATTCCAACGCCTTACGTTGAAAATGCAATTGAAGATCTTGTCGCATGCGAGCTGATGAAACGAAACGGAAACAAGGTTGTAACAGACTTTTTGATTTCTACACCCGCCGAAAGATCATCTAAACTTGGCATTCAACTTGATTTTGCAAATCAGCAGTATCAGGCAGTATGGAATTTGATTACCGATTTGTTTTTAGAAATAAATTCTTTGAGTTGGTTTAAACGGTTGTCTGACACCGAGCAGATTGATCTTAAATATTACGCCATGATAGACGTTCTTGCAAGAGGGCAATATCAAGCTATCAAGAGAATTGTGGATACAAACGAAATCTATCCCGAAAGACCGGATGGCGGCAGATGGATCGCGCAAGGCACACGATATGGAATGGATTTCAAGTGGGAGAATGATCCTTTTTCAAAATATGCTTGGGGAGGAGAACGACGCGCAAGTTGGGATAATTTCTTCAACAGCAAATCAGTAGAGCTTCATGTTTACGACACTCAGCCCGATTTGAATAAGTACGAGCACGGACCTGTAGAAATCCACGATGACAATTTGAGTAAATTGTTATATATTCTTTATAAGAGTATTCCGTTAGAATATACGGGATTTAATTTGAGGTATTTGGAGGATATTCCGCACCTTACTTCGTGTGGCGTGTTGCGTTATGAAAATGGTAAGCCACAAGTAGCCATTCCGGTATTAAACAAGAAAGAATTTTCCGAATTGTTCAAGATCAGCGCATCCTACATGGTGAAATTGGGAGATTTAATTGAAAAACCCTTGCGCGATCTTTTTCCGCAGTTGAAATTGAAAATTCCTTTTCATCTTGAAGAAAGAATCGCGGAGTTCAGAAAATATGCCTTCTATGCGTTCCCGATGGCTATTGTAAAAAGAGCGATTTCCAATGAAGATTTTATTCTTGACAGACAGCAAAAAGCAATACCGATGGTGTTGGTTATAGAAGAACCCGAAAATGTAATTATGTAAAGATACCGCTGAAAGTAACCGTAATGGTCATTTTCAGCGGTACTACTATTCATATTATAGAAACTGCTTTATTGCAGGTGCGCCAACCTGTCATCTTCTTTCTCTTCTCCCATTTCCCAAAGCCTCCGTTTTCTCGCCCCAATATTCAAAAAGAAGTTCCTTCTCCGCCCTGCGACCGTCCACACGAGAAATTGAAACCGATTCTCCTCTCATGCTACAAACTTTTCCAACTCCCCCTTTATCATTAAATCGGGAATCTCTTCATCAAAACCGATATCAAATTCTCCCGATATATCGAGCGGAGCCTGCCCCTTAATATTTTGCGCGTGACGCCACAATCGTTCGGCTCCATAACCTGACCTTTTTTCACTCAAAATTCCCCTGAGATCTTTCGATACTCCCTCGGTGTCTTTCCTGTGATCTTTTTGAACACACGGCGAAAATATGTGGAAGACTCAAAACCAACCGCCATGCTGATGCTCTCCACCGACATCTCCGTGTCGCTGACAAGATACATCATGGCGCGATTGACCCGATAATGATTGAGATAATCTATGGGGGTCACACCGAGCGCCTCTCGAAAGCAAGGATAAAATCGGGACGCGCTCATATTGGCGGCGGTAGCCAAATCATCCACTGTTATGTTTTCATTATAATTCTGCTCAATATACTCAATGGCACCGAGAATTCGTGAATCCAATTGTTTTTGCGGTTGAGACTGCAAATGCGGTAGAATTGTACTCAAAATATCAAAAAAAGCAGAAAGCGCACCGAGCTGCGACATCTCATCCGCGCGTTGATGCTTCAATACATATTCGAACTTGTTTTTCATCGCTTCGAAGTCGGTCGGTGTATATTTTTGCAGTCTGAAATTTTTCTTTTTTGTAAAGATACTCTTGTAATCAAACACAAAATGAAGCGTGATATAAGTGATGCGAGGATCGCCCGTCCATTGAGAGATATACCTTGTAGCCACAGGCACCAATATCATATCCCCGGGTTTGATCTCGATCAGTCCGCCATCTTTGGCACAGTCACGAAAGGTTGCTGTACCTTCGAGCAAAAGAGCAAGACAGAAGGTGGGGCGCGGTGAGCAACTGGCATCGAAGGTACAGGTTTTGTTATATTCATATTTTTTTGCCTCAAAATAGGTAAGTTTTGATACCTCAAAAATTTCAGCCATCGTCATATTCACCTTTCAAATATGATAGAATCGTTCTGTTTTTTGATATTATATCACTTTTATCAAAAAAGTCAATATGCTATAATGAAATTAACCAAAATTCCAAATCAAAATGAAAGGAAAAACAAACATGAAAGCAGTCGTTATCACCGAAAATAAAACTTTAAAGTGGGCAGATGTTGCTGATCCCGTTCTTAAGGCAGGCGATGTACTCGTCGAAGTCCATGCCGCAGCCGTTAATCGCGCCGACTTGATGCAGGTTGACGGATGCTACCCTCCCCCTCCCGGATGCCCCGATTGGCCGGGTCTTGAGGTTTCGGGTATTATCAAGGAATTGTCTCCCGAGGCTGAAGCAGAAGGAAAGTGGCATATTGGAGACGAAGTTTGCGCCCTTCTCGGCGGCGGTGGTTACGCAGAATATGCAGCCATCCCCTCCTTTATGCTTATGCCCGTTCCCAAGGGGCTCTCTCTGGTTGAGGCTGCCGCCCTTCCCGAGGCATTTGCTACTGCCTACCTCAACCTCTTCATTGAGGGCGGTGCCAAGGAAGGTCAGACTCTTCTGATGCACGCGGGTGCAAGCGGACTGGCCAGTGTCATCATTCCCATGGCCAAAGCCTTTGGTCTTCGTGTCATCACCACGGTACTCAACGAACAGGTTGCCAAGTCGATCTCTCATCTGAAGGCAGATATAGTTGTGGACACCTCCAAGGAAAACATTGCAGACGTTCTCAAGCGCGAGGCCGAGGCTGGACATCCTCTTAACATTGCCATCGACTGTTTGGGCAGCAGCAAAGTCGGTGAGTGCTTCCCCTATGTGGCATATGCTTGCCGTTGGATCATGATCGCAACCCTTGCAGGTGACCTTTGTGAGGTCAACATGAGAACTATGTATGTTAAGAACATTCGCTTGATCGGAAGCACGCTTCGCAGCAAGCCCGAGCCTTACAAGGGCGAGCTTTTGGCAAAGCTTGTGGAAGAGATTTGGCCCAAGGTAGAAAGCGGCGAGGTTCGCCCCACCATCTACAAGGTCATGCCCATTACCGAAGCCAACGAAGCACACGCGCTTCTCCGCGAAGGCAAGAGTGCAGGCAAGGTCGTTTTGACGTTCAAATAATCGAGGTGGAAACTGTATGCAATTTCAAAACAAAACCGTGATGATCAGTGGCGGTGCCTCGGGAATAGGTCTTTTGTGCGGAAAATGCTTTGCTAAAGAAGGCGCAAAGATCGTCCTTGCCGACGTCAATCCCGAAGCGCTGAATGCGGCTGTCAATGAAGTTCGCGAGATCACGGATGATGTCATAGGCTGTGTGACCGATGTTCGTGTATACGAGCAAGTGGTCGCTTGTCGAGATCTCGCGGTAAAAACCTTTGGCAGTATTGATATTTTGATCCCTTGCGCCGGCGGTGCCGAAACAAGACTCATGGGATGCGGAAAGGATTTCCACCATCAGCCTATTGAGGTCTTTGATTTTGGTATTGACCTCAATCTCAAGGGAGCGTTGTACTTCGACCATGCTGTGCTTCAGCAGATGGAAAAGCAAGCGGGAGGTGTCATCATTCATCTCGGCTCAATCACGGGAGAAGAAGGAAGCAGCAGTGCGGTTGCCTACTCTGCCTCCAAGACCGCTCTGATGAATGGGGCGCTGAAATCCATTGCTCTCTGCGGTGCAAAGATCGGTGTTCGTGTTTGCACCGTGGCCCCCGGTCCGGTTCTCACCCGAGCCGCCATGTCCAATATGCGCACCTTGATGGAGCGAGCCGCCGATCCTCAGGAGATCGTCGATCTCATTCTGTATTTGGCCTCCGACAAAGCCGCCTTTATCACGGGAGAATCTATCCTCATCGACGGCGGTCGCCACATTATGATGAACAGAACTAACAAATAAAAAAGGAGAAATATCATGAGCAACAAAAAAATTCTTGTAATCGGTGCTACGGGTGCTATGGGACAATATCTGGTTCCCCGTCTTCTCGATATGGGTTATTCGGTAGATGCCGTGGCCAAGGACACACTGCCCTTGATCCATCCCAATCTTCGCAGCTCGGTGCTGGACGGTTTTGATAAAAATGCTGTTGCCGAACAGTTAAAGAACGGTTATCACGGTATTGTGGACTTCATGCTTTACGCAGATGACAAGCAATTTGAAGACCGTATCCCTCTTTTCCTCGACAACACCGACCACTATATCTTCCTCTCTACTTACCGCACCTATGCCAATGAAGAGCATCCCATCAAGGAGACCTCTCCGCTCTTGGCAGACGTTCTCTCTCCCGAAGAGCAAGCGACCAACTATAACGATTACTGTCTCTACAAGGCACGCGAGGAGCGCCTTCTTCATGCCTGCGGACGCAAGAATTACACCATCATTCGTCCTGCCATCACCTATTCGATCGGGCGTTATCAGTTGACGACCCTTGAGGCTCCCGTCTTGATTCCTCGAATCCGTGAGGGAAAGACGGTCTTGCTTCCCGAAGAAGCGATGAACGTACAGGCAACCATGTCTTGGGCAGGCGACATCGCCACCATGATCGCCCGTCTGCTTCTCAACCCCGCCAACTTCGGAGAGACCTTCACCGTAGCCACTGCCGAGCATCATAGCTGGGAAACGGTTGCCGAATATTATCGCAAGCTGACCGGCATGAAGTATTTCGCCATTCCCAAAGAAGAATTTCTTGGCGTATGGGGAACCGGCGGCATCGGAAACAGATGGCAGCTTTGCTATGACCGACTCTTTGACCGTATCATGGACAACACCAAGATCCTCAATGCCACGGGCATGAAGCAATCCGAACTCATGCCTCTGTACGATGGTCTAAAGCAGGTTCTCGACGCTTTGGGAGACCGTCAGTTTGCCCACACTACTACTAATGATAAAATGGATGCCTACATTGAAAAGCATCACATTATATAATCGGAGGAAGCTATGAAGCCCACCTTTCTCAATCATGAAAAGCCGCTCTACACGGCGATGATCCAAAAGAAAACACTTGCCGAGGTTTTAGAAACCATCGACAACGCCAAGGCAGCGGGCGCTGATGCCGTGGGTATCCAGTTTGAAAAGCTGTTACCCGAATATCACAATAAGCAATCCTACCGCGCCATTTTCGAACGTGCGGGCGATACACCGACCTATGTGACCAACTACCGCCGCAGCAAGATCAATGAAGCCAAGACCGACGACGAGCTGGCAGAGGAGATGATCGAGCTGTGCGAGTGCGGTGCGACTCTGATCGACGTGATGGGCGATATATTCTGCCCTACTGAAGGAGAGTTGACCGATGACCCTACAGCCATCGAAAAGCAAAAGAAGTTGATCGACCGCATCCATGCGGCGGGCGGTGAGGTGCTCATGTCATCTCACGTCCTCAAATACATCGAAGCCGATCGAGTGATGGAAATTGCTCATGCTCACAGCAATCGTGGGGCAGATATCAGCAAGATCGTCACAGGTGCCGATAACCAGACCCAGCAGATCGACAATCTTCGCATCATCGATTTGCTGAAGCAGGATTTGCCCATTCCCTTCCTTTTCCTCTGCGGAGGAACGTGCAATATCGTGCGCCGTATCGGTCCCCTGCTTGGATGCTGTATGTGGCTTTGCGTTTATGAGCATGACGAACTGTCGACCAAAAGCCAGCCGGAGATCCGAAAGCTTCGGGCAGTCATAGACAATTTTAACTAAAGATCAAAATCGGCGTAGCCTTGGATTTTCCCCGGCTACGCTTTTTTTTCTGTTTTCGCTTGACAGAATCCTCCGCTGCTCAGTCGATTGTCCGACAAGACTTCCCCATCTGCGTGATCTTGACGTCCTCCCTTGGAATGGATAAAAAATATTGATTTTCTTCGAAGACTGTGATATAATAAAATCACAAAAATTTTGCTTCAATAAACAGAACTTTCCCCCAAAATTTTTATTGATGGCAGAACAATAAAAAGAGGTATATTTATGAAACTCGGCATTACGTCCAAAGGCTTTGTCAGATGGGGACAAGACCGCTATAAAAAATTAAAAGAATTGGGTTTTTCCACTGTGGATTTCGGCATGGCTAACACCGAAACAACACTTTACACCTGCCCCGAGGAGCAATTTATTACCATACTTGCCGAAGAAAAGAAGCTTGCCGACCAAGCGGGTGTCGAGCTGTTTCAGGTTCACGGACCTTGGCGCTTCCCGCCTCGCGATGAAACCGAGGAGAATCGAGCCGAACGCATGGAAAAAATGCAAAAATCCATCCGCGCAAGTGCGCTTTTGGGGGCAAAAAATTGGATCGTCCATCCGCTTATGCCTTTTGGTATTCATGATCTTGATGCCGACAAGGGCGCAGAAACTTGGGAGATCAATATCAAATTCATGAAGGAACTGGTCAAGACCGCACGGGAGTATGATGTAACGATCTGCCTTGAAAATATGCCCATGCCTCGTTTCTCCATTGCCACACCGTCAGATATTTTACGAGTGATCGAAACGGTCGATGACGACCATTTTCTGATGTGTTTGGACACGGGTCACGTCAATGTTTTCCCCGAGCTCTCGGTCGGAAATGAGGTGCGAAAAATGAAGGATGTGATTCGCACGTTCCATATCCACGACAACAACGGAAAATCCGATCAGCACGCAATCCCATTCTTCGGCACTATCGATTGGAAGGATTTCGGCAAGGCTTTGCACGATATCGAATACAACGGCTCCTTCTCCTTTGAAGTCGAGCCGTCGTCAAAGCTTCCCTCTCCGATTTTTGAAGAAATGTTGGGAACCTTTGTCAAGATCGCAAAGCATATCTTAAGTGAATAACAAAAAAACAACGCTCCGTTTACTTAAAAAACAAGATAAACGGAGAGTTGTTTTTTTCAATATTGCCTCCATTGAAATCAACCGTCTTTTGTGATAAAATAAAAACGATGAAAGCGCTTTCTGAAAATTAAAGGCTATGTCACATTAAACGAATGATTTTTTGGGATTTGTTTTCCATTTGATTTTTTATATGATTTGATGTGTTTGAATTTGGACTTGTCGGTGAGTTTGCACTCACAAAATGGCCGAATGACTCTCTCCGAACGGAAGGTGGCACAGCGTAACCGTGACAGAACAAACGGCGAAAACCGCCATATCAAGAGCACAAAAGGAAAGGTTACAAGGCACCTTCATTCTCCTTGACGACATCTCCCTATCGGAGGGCACCTTGCTTAGCTCGTTCAACCAACTCGAAAAATTCAAAATTGCTGAAAATCAACCGTTTAAGTGACAGCGCAAAATTAAAAATCAATGGAGGTCAAAATTATGGATATGACAATGATCGGCAAACGAATCGCCTCGTTGCGAAAGGAACGCGGCATCAAGCAGGAGGAGCTTGCCAATTATGTGAGCGTAACCGCTCAAGCTGTTTCCAAATGGGAAAACGGTGGTGTTCCCGATACCGAGTTAATTCCCAAGATCGCTGAATTTTTCGGCGTATCGATCGACCATCTGTTTTGTCGTGACTTTTCCGAATACGGCGATATAACAACTGCGATGGTAAAAAAAATCGTCAACACCGCGGAGAAGGATCGGTTTCGCCTGGTTTTGAATTACTGTTGGGACATGGAACGGGCACTTTTCGGAAAAATTCCTCAAAACATGAAATTTGAAGATGGTGCTATCGAAGATTACGAAGCGGCAATGAAAGAAAACGAGCAGCTTTATTCCAGTGTCTTGTCCGACCACGGATTCACCCGAATGGGAATAGCCAACCGATTACAGTATTTTCTTTTGGTTCCCGAAATCAAAGACACGGAAAAAGCATTTTTCAGTGAGGTCGACTATGTGAGCTTTTTCAAGGATCTATCCGACAAGGAGATTTTTGATACCCTTGTCATGTTGAGCAAGCGAGAAAGCACCAAGGCCTTTACCCCCGGATTATTGGTCAAGAACATGAACGTAACCTTTGAACGGGCACTTGAGATCATCCAAATTCTTTCCAAATACAATCTCATTTCCCAAACGCAGATCGAAATGGACGATGCCGTACAGACAGTTTATAAATTTGTCCCCACACCGTCCTTCTCGGCAATGCTGATCTTTGCCAAAGAAATGATCAAAACGCCCGATCACTTCTGCTATTACAGCGGTGGTCGCAAAAAGCCTTATTTAAAATAAAACAGACACAAAAACACCGACGCGGGCATATTGTTTGCCCTGTCGGTGTTTTCGTTTATTTTTTGGTAGCGACCACAGTCACATTTCCATGTGAAAGGGGCAACTCATAAGCCCCATCGGTCACCCTTCTCGCGAGCACATCTCTTCCGTTCACCGCGAAGGTATAGTCCCCCGCCGCAAGACAGATCAAGGTCATGGGATGCTTGCCGCCACAGGTTGCCTTCAGCGTCAGGGCGGTCTTGTCGGCATTCCACTTCTCACTCACAACGGTGGTCTCAAAGCCTACAGTAACCGTTCCCGGGGTATAGTAGCTCTCAAAGAACAGCTGCACGGGAGTGGAAAGTCCCGAGAACTGATGGAAACCACTGCCTCTGCCATTGGCACTCATGAAATGCTCAAAACAGCAGTAGGAATCGTCCACCTCGCGTTGCCACACCGTAAGCGCCGTATCAGCGATCTCAAATGCCAACTGTCCCTCTCCGTGGTCCAAGAGCGAACGCCAAAGGATCCACTGATGGGGCATCCAGACCGAGCCGTTCCAGTAACCGTCGGGAGTGTAGTAGCTCGCTCGTGTGTCCACCACGCCGACACCGATGGGAGTCATTAAGCCATCTTTGATATTGGCAAGAATGCGCTTGTCCTGTTCGCCGTCGGTGATGTCTGCGATATAGGGATAAATGCCGTCAAAGCCTTGGTTGTAATCGGTGCCGTCCCGATACTTCAAGAAGCCGGTGGGCTCCCCCTCCGCATCGTGGGTCACATAGGAGAAATAGCCCGTTTCCTCATTCCATGCGTGTTCAAGAATAGGGATCGAATACTTTTCAATCACACGATCATACTCCGACGCATATCCCGCCCCCATTTCCAAGGAAATACCGCGAAGGATCTTCGCAATCAGCACCGTGACCGCCGAGGTGATGACGGGCGAGGTGTTGGAATAGGTGGCTCCGTCCCAACCGTTCTTGGTCGCCAGTCGAAGATACTCCTGTGGCGGATAATCATCCCAGCCGCCCGAGTTGTAGAAAATATTCCATGTCTTCAAAAGCCCCGAAGCCATCTGATCCTCGCGCTCATCCATCTTGGCATAAAAATCGAAAAGCTGTCGAATCATGGGATAGAGTATCCTAAGCTTCTCCCTCTTGTGTGGGTACTTGTTAAACAAATATTGGTACAAAAATACCTGCGTTGGCACCACACTGCCATGGAAAATATACGGCGAATGAGGGTCTCCCACGGGAGTCAAATAGGTGTTCAGGCAGTCGAATGCACGGTCGAAATCGGCAGTGGCCAGTCCCATTCCGATAAAGCCGGAATCCCACGAATACAAACTGTCCCAGTTGCGTCCGGGGGTATTATGACGAATGTACTGTCTTCGGGTGTAGATAGGGTAGACCACATTGAGGAAGGTATTGTACGCCATCATGTTCTGCGAAAAAGCATACCGTTCGCCATCGGGATTGGTCGTCACCTCATACATAGTGGGACACTCGTCGGGTGCCCGACACACATCGCTTGCAACCGAAAAATGCAAGGTGCGACGCTCCCCCGATGCCAAGAAAATCGGTTCTGACATCACATTTTCATACACACCCAGTCCGTCCTTTGCACGAAGAACCTCAGACACGTGATCATGAATACAAAGCGACAGCGCACGTCCAATGTCGGTATAATAATAACGGCGAACCATCTGTGCAGGCTCTTGCCACTCCACTGTGTATGTTTGGGGAATACCCTCATAGGAAAGCGTCATGCGATTCCCTTCCACCGTCCGCGTAGCCTCTACGGGATTTGGAACAGGACGGAAGACTGTCTCCCTTGCCCTCTCACCTACGGTCAAGCAATCCAAAGCGATCGGCTTCCCTGTGGGACGAAGGACGATCTCTTGACAATCGGTCTTGGGAAGGTCAACGGTAACCGTGGAAAACGCGGTAGTCTTGGGGAGAAGAACCCGCTGTTCCTCGCCTCCCACCGAAACAAGAATCGCCGTCTCTTCCTCCGCCATATAGCGAATCAGAAGGCTGCCCGCGTGTCCAACCACAGAATAAACGACCATATGACTTTCGTGCCAAAAATGTCTGCCTGCGATCGCCGTCCCCTTTCCCGTGGCATGGGCAACCGTGGACTCACCCAGATACCGCCCGTCGGATGCCAACGTCTCACCGCACACGATGCGATCGTACTCCACTGCGTCAAGGAACAAACATCCCTCGGGCACAAGCGCCTCATCGGTCATGCGGTAACCGACGATATCTCTGCCCACCTTCACCGTGGGATACTGAAGCGACGCGCAAAGATTCATATTCACCGATTGCGGTCGATCGGTGTTATTGACAAAGGTGCAAGAAATATCGCACCGACGGTCATCGGTGATGACAAAATCGGCATCGCAATACACCGCATCCTTCCACTCCAGCTCATAGCGATAGGAAAAGCGCGTCAGTGAAGCGTTGGCTCCCCATATTTTCAACCCGTTGTCCGAGGTCGCATGAGAAACCAGCACCTTCCGTCGGAAAAAGCCGGGAAACAGCTCGATGTTGAAGGTAGCTCCCCGCTCGGGATCGGCCACATGGCAAACACCCAGATATTCTTTATTGTAAGGTCCCCATTGGTTGAGGGTCAAGTCGAAAACTTTACCTTTCACAAAATCGATTCTCCTTTATTCAGAGTATTTTTCATCAAAATATTCGATCACCTTATAAACATTCTTGTTGATCAGCGTCATGTCATCGGTAAGCTCGGTGTACTCCTTGTGAGTGTTAGAAACGATACCCTTGTTGGAATCTCGGCTGGATACGTCGGTGGTGTTGCTCGCGGGATCGTTGTCGATATATTGGAACCACTGCCATCCCACACAGTTCTTTGCTTCAAGCAACCGAAGCGTATAGTTCTGATAGAACAAGCCCCTCTCCTCCTGCGTTCTGACGTAAAAACCACCGCCGTCCTTGCTTGCCAGCTTGTCTTCGGTATCCGAGGATTTGGCATAAAATTCAGACACCATAAAAGGGGTATCGGCATAACGGGCAAAATCGTATATGTATTCAGCCTGCGGCTCCCATGCACCGTACCAGTTGATGGTGATGATATCCACATATTCCCCGGTAAAGCGAAGGATCCATTCAGACTCCTTGACCTCGTTGAGGTATTTGGTTCCCGCAAAAAGGTGGTTGGGATCGTGCTTTTCCAGCGCGGTGTCCACAACATAATAGTATCTGTCCCAAACAAAGCCTCGGAAAAGATCGCACAACTCGGGCGTGAGGTCATCATCGGTTACGACTTGCTTACCCGTCATCTGCGTGATCCAATACCATGCGCAGGCATAGGAATAGTAATTTACCTCTTTGCTTGCGTCTATGGTGAGATAGTCTTTGAGCATATGATCCTCTATGGCAAGTTCATTGTCGGTAATATAGCCGATCAAATAAGGATCGTACGGATCTACCGCCGTGGCAAGCCTTTGGTCGGCATACTTTTCAAAGGCGGGATCGAAGACAGGCAAGGTGTTGTTTTCGGAAAGTCTTGTCCGTCCGCCGATGGAAGCATTGATACCGACAGAGGAGGCGTAACCTGACATAATGCTGATGCGCTTAAAATAGCTAAAGCCGTGGCTCACATCACGAATGGCGGCATCCGCGGAAGATTGAGTGGTAAAGCCGAGGTCGTCGATCAAGTGTCTTGTGGTCTCTTCTGCCCACTGCTCTTTGCTGTCATACTTGGCTTCGAAGGCCGCCTTTTGTGTGGGCGAGTTCTGATATGAGGTCGTGATTCCGCTTACACTTTTCAGATAACAGGGATATCCAAGCGGGTCGATGACCCACCAGCGATCACCAATCTTTTTGGTGTAGAAAAAGCCCGTGGCTTCTTGTCGAAGCGCCTCATTCATAACACCACCGTATACGTCAAATTGCGTTTTTTCGTTGATGTCCACATAATCCGCTAAATCGTCAAGTGCTCCCATTGTTCTGGTGGGGCGCGCAATCATGGAATTCGACGGATTGGAGCCGGGAGAATACACCGTCTCGGTATACTGATTCAGGTCGGACTCTATCTTGTCTGCCTCCGCAAGCGGTTTGTTTTTCAAAACCGTATATCTTGCATACCACTCGTCGAACATCTGCTTGGCTCTGTCCCAAATATCTTGATTCCTTTGATCATTGGCAACAAGCTGTTGGATGTAAGACGAGCCGCCCGTGGGATCCTTGCGGTAGACCTTGAAATGAGGCATATTGGAAGTGCCCACCTTGGCGATCTCGATCTTAGTTTCGGTCTTGGTTTTATCGGTCTGCACCAAAAGAAGCGTAAATTCGGTCTTACCCGCCATCAACAGATCCCGAATCACTTGTGTGGCATCCACCTTTTTCAGTGAACCGAAAACCGCATCGGATATGGCGGGAACGGCACCAAGCTTCTTTGGCATAGTATTCCACGTTACGGTGGATTCGTCCCAACTATTCTCTACAAGATAGAGGTCAAAATGTACGGTCTTGCCGTCCTCGATATCCGAGAATCTCACAAAGAACTCGGCATAGCCCACATCTTCCGCAGTAAGACCGTCCAAACAAAAGCGGAACAATCCAAGGCGGGAAACGTGGTTGTTAGCCTCTCCGTCCTTGAGCACTATTCTGTCACTCAAACCTCGCACGGCAAGAATATCATGCCAGTTCATGTCTTCCCATATATGCCCATCGGAGCTTCCACAGCGAACATAGGCATATTCCGTGGTATGTAAATAACGTACTGCCATTTCTCTTTCCTTCCCGATGTCGATCTCCGGCGCATCGGAGGTACCGTCTCGGTCGATGACAAGACGCGGCATCTGCTCTTGTGTCAGTGAGGAAAACTTGATACGCGTTTCGTTCTTGGTCGCCTCGGTCTGCAAGATCATTAGAGACATCTCACTTTCTCCTTGCGCGATCATTGCCTTCACCGCGGCAGTCACGTCGGCTGTTTGCTCTTTCAGTATGACATCCTTCACCACAGGGGACGCGACCAACTTCTCGGGACGCGAATCCCATGTCACCGAGGACTCGTCCCAGTTATTCTCCACGAGATAGACAGCGAAAGGGACATCGGTACCCGACTGTATCCCCGTGAAATTGAGCGAAAGCTCGGCTTTTCCAACATCGTTCGCATTCAAATGAGATATATCAAATCGAAGAAGCACATAGCGAGTCACATCGGTCTGCTCATTCCCGTTTTTCAAAATAAGCATAGGCTCAAGGCCTCGCTCCTCAAGAATATCATGCCAATTTTTGGAATGCCACACCCCGGCGCGTACGTAGGCATATTCATGAGCATAAACGGTCTTTACAGGGGCGGTGTCTGCCGGAGGATTTTTGTCTGTCTCCTCGGAGGATTCGGTTTCAGATTCTATATCAGTCTCGGTTTTGGAATCCGCGTCGGTCTCAGTTTCGGAATCCGTTAGAATTTCATCCTCGGTATCCAAAGAATCCTTACTGTCCTCGGGTTCAACACCATGTGGCGCGCACGCGCACTGGAGCAGTATCAGTACGATAAGTAGAAAAGGCAGAAATCGCTTCATTTTGGCTCTCCTTTTGGCGTTTGATCTTGTCTTGGGATGCTCTTGGCTTCATCGATCGAAAGGTCTGTCTAATATAATTATACAATACTTTTAAAGCAAAAGAATTGCATATTCCGCGCATTTTTATTGTATATCAATTCTATATATATATATAAAGCCACCCTTCCCTTCAAGGTCACACACAAAAGTGAAGTTCCCAAAAGAACACATATACACTCACGTCTCTCAAAAAAATATTACGAAAACGAAAAAAACTCTTGACTTTCCGAGAAACCTATGATATAATGCAAAAGTAATTATATGTTTTCCGTTTGGGGGTATAGCTCAGTTGGGAGAGCGCTTGAATGGCATTCAAGAGGTCAGGGGTTCGACTCCCCTTATCTCCACCACACTTAACGAAAATCGAACTTCAAGAGAGGTTTGGTTTTCGTTTTGTTTTTATAAGAAGTGTCGCCGAGCGTTGTCGGGGCTTTTTTATACAAGCATTTGAAGGGTTATCCTCATATATTTGGCATCTCTTGTTTTGTGCCTTTCTATCGGCATGTTTACAACTTCCGTATAAAAAGAAAAGCCCCGACTGTCATCGGGACTTGTTGTAATCGGACTATTTAAATAAACTTCAATTTTGTCATTGTAAAGCACGATTTCTTTGATAAGCGTGTTAATAAGCCGTTCAGGATCGGCAGCCACCGCCTCAAGATAATACTTCTCGATTTGTTCTCTTTCAAGAACCATCGCCTGTTTGCTTTCTTCAACGAGAATCTTGCGCTCAATATCTGTTTTTTGCATCTCAAGTTCTTGCAAGCGCCTTTGCGTGGTGGCTGACACAATCCCTGCTTCAATGGCTCGCACAAGATTATTGAGTGCTGTATCTACCTGCTTTTTCTCTTTTTTGAGAAGGTTTAAATTCGGATTATCCTTCAAATATTTTTCTTGCAAGCTCATGATTGCGTTAACGGCTTTTTCAACGTTTTCACTTCTTTTAAGTTCTCCCAAAATGAAGTCAATCACGAATTCTTCAAGGAGTTCTTTTTTTATTGTGGTTTTTGTGCAACCCTTCCTATACTTTTTACGGCCGCGACATTTATAATAATACTTCCTTTCTTTCGTATGTGACGTGCCGCACTCGGCACTTATTGGCATTCCGCAATATCCGCATTTTAGTTTATTCCGAAGAAGATATACTGTCTGAACACTGCGTGAACCGGTTTTGTTAGAATCAATTATCGCTCTGGCTTTGGTAAACATCTCGAAAGATACGATTTGAGGATAAATATTATCGTATATTTCCCCCTTGTGTTCATAAACACCGGTATAGTTTTGATTTCGCAGTATGTTATATATACGGTGCGGTCGAAACGGCGGCACGTATCCTTTTTCGGTTAGCTGATCAATGATCTTGGGAACGGTAACGCCGTGTACGTATTGATCGAATATAAATCTCACGGCTTCGGCTTCTTCTACGATTTGAAGCTTACGGTCTACGCTTTTATATCCGTATGCGATTGTTCCGCCGCAATGTAAGCCCTTCTTGCGATTTTCTTTCTGTCCTCTTTTAATCTTTTCGGAAAGCTCTACGGAATAATACTCAGCAAGTCCGATATATACGTTTTCGAGCAAGATCCCGTCCAGATTTCTCGTTCCGTCAATATTGACCGATGTTCTCTGTGTAGCGGATATAAGCGTTTTTCCGTTCTTCTGCAATCTCTGCTTATTCACAGCAACCTCTGTTGCATTTCTTCCAAAACGGTCAAGAGCATATACAAGTACGATTTCCCATCGGGAATTTCTCTTACCGTCTGAGAGCATTTTCTGAAAGGCAGCGCGGTTGTCATTGGTTCCCGTCATAGCTCTGTCTATGTAGGTATCAACGATTTGAAGACCGTTATCAAGAGCATATTTTTGACAAACCGTCAGTTGTCCTTCGATAGACTGTTCTGTTTGGTTGTTGCTACTGTAGCGTGCATAAATTACTGCTGTTTTCATTTTAGTCTCCTTTACGATAAATTTGGATCATTGGTTTAAGTTCCCTCGCTCCCGACTATGAAGCTCAAGAATTAGGATAAGAATTTTCATATAGAACATACGCTGTTCTTCCTCACGCAAATTGTCAATTGTGATTTCTCGGTCTGTCGTGATTGAAATGTGGTTCATCTGATCCCTCCTTTCTTTTTCATAGCGCTTTCTGAACACATCATACACTTTATTGTGCGGCTTTGCGAGGAAGTGAAAAGGGAGTTCTATGGGTACTTTTTCCGGTTTTGTGGGTTCAGCATACACTCCCCGATAACCCAACAGGCAATCACGGGGTATTCCTTTTTCTCCTTTCTTTGTTTTTTCTGCCTTTCGACAGGGGCGAAAGAATCGACAAGGGCAGATTTGTCAAGGTTTGTATTCTTTCGTTTCTTGTAAAACAGCAAAAAAAATCAGCGGTGTTCCGCCGATTTCGTATTATGAGATTTATTTTGCGCCTTGACAAAGCAACCGCAGTCGATTATAATGAGCCCCCGAAAGACAGAAAATCTTCATTGCGCTAATAGATTATCACTAAAAAACCACTCAAAACCCACTAAAAACCCACCAAAATCCTCGTGGATCTCCTTGCTTTTGTGATGCAAGGGGCGTATAATGGGATTAATCGGAAAAGATCGACTTCTTGTCTTGCCGAAAAAAACTGAAGCCCCCCGCGATTCGGCGAGCGTAGCAGAATACGATAGACATGGAGAAATCGCAAGTTTCTCCATAGAGGGACGATATAGTAATACGTCCCCTGCATAATTCACCTGTTTTAGCCGTTCAACCCTTATGAAAATTGACTTTCTTGCCCTAAAAACCGTTTGAGCAGAGACCTTCCTGATCAAACGAGTTTTTTGGAAAAATAGCAGTATTTTGCATGAAGATTGTGACTCCCTAAAAGGAAACAAAATCTCTTTTGTTTTGAAACGGTTTGCCACAGACAGCATTTTGAAGTGATGCTGAAGAACGCCCTCGTCGGACTTGACGACTACCCTGTTTATCAAGAGGTTTTGGCGAATGCTTTTGAGTTCCGCAAGCAAAACTCGTATTTCATTAAGGATCTTGAAAGCATTACTGCGGCTTAACCCTCGGTTTCAATATGTACACGTGAGAAAGAAATATCCCCCCGCAACAATGAACGGGGGGATGATAAAAGGCTCCAATGAACTGTTTGATTATCCGTCGATAGGAATGTAAATTCTTAAATGATCTGCATCCTCGGGGGAAACCTCTCCACCGGCTCGGGACAGGTTGAAAGCACGGTAATTGTACTCACCCCACCAAGTCTCGTCAATGATAATGACCGTTTCCGCACACGCTATAGGGCGAGTATCGGAGGTGTGTCGGGTCGTACTGTCCACCCATGCCTCGGGACAGTATTGGTATCCCTCGTCCACCACGATTACGGTACCAACGGGAAGCTCGTTCTTTTCGATCAGGCGAGAGCCGATATACTTCCGCGCGGTGTCATCTTCACCGATGGTGATGCTCATACTTAACGTGGAGTCCCAAAAGCTCTGATAGGTGGGAACCCAATCAAGCATAACATATTCACCGACGTCTTGTCCAAAGGATAGGAACAGCCCGGTGTCTCCTTCGGTGGGGGTGAGGGCAAGTTTCAATCTGGATCCCGCGACGATCTCAGTTTCCGTAGAATCGTCCGGCTCGGGCTCCTCCGTCTCATAATCTGCTTCAAGATAGGTAGACTGTGTCACCGCAAAAGGCGTGGCAATTGCGTTCTTGACTGCCTCCTTAATGGCGGGCAGATCTCTCTCAACCAGCGGATAGTTCTCGGGAACCCACGTAAGCTCGTCAATGGAAGCGCCTGTTAATTTTACAAGCAAGGTCAGACCTGCCGTATAACGGCCAACGTCAAAGCTCAAATGTGAACCGTCTCGTGTGAGGGTATCCCCAAGATACGAGGAGCGAAGATTTTGTATGGACGTACCGCTGGGGATAATGTCTGCGATCTCCTCTTGGGTAAGCACCTTAGACGTCACGGCGTTTACGATAGAGTTATACATAGTCATTTGATCGCTGTTAAAATACTCGACAAAGGTGTTCTTCGTGCAGTCTCCTTGGTATGCCCAAGTCATATGCCACAGAATCTTTGCGTCCGAATTCAAAGAGTGACCTTGAATATAGTCGATCATATTTTGAATGTTGGAATAGTCAGCCGCAATGCCGCTTGAGGCACTGTTCTGTTGGATCGTAATCACATCCCATTCTTCATCCGTTAAAGCGGTTTCCAGATTGGCCTTGGACGAGAAGTGTTCACTTGGCGTATGCTTCCAATAGGAATAAGCCGCCTCCCCACTTTGCGCGTTTGCCCAATGATCATCCAGGGAACATCCGCCAATAAACATATGACCGGTAATGTAATCCTCCAGCCCACAAGCTTCGATCAGATTACGAAAATAAGATAACGCATCCGAGCTGAAACTGTTACCGATAGCGAGAATTTTCAGCGACCTCGTTGCGGGAATGCTTTCGGTCTCGCGGCAACCGCACACAGAGCACTGATAGGTTACAGAGCCGTCGGCGAGAGGCTTGGGATCTTTACGGTCGATCTCTTTTTGCTCCGGATGCGAGCAGGTTGCTACCGAAACCGATCCGTTTTCAACTGTAAAAATTAAAGATACCGTTTCTCCCTTCACGGCGGTACTACCCACGTAGGCAACCGGAGTAATATGAATGCTGTCTCCCGTTTCAGCATCATCCAGACCGGTTAAGATGAATGCGGAAAGATATTCGGCTCCAAGCTCTTGTGCCGTTACCGTTTCACCGAGCGCCTTAACAGAGGTGAAAATGTAATCGTTTTTCCAGTTAAGGGAGGGCTTTCCCTCACGCTCCACGATAAACCCGATCTCGGAATAATACAGCGTTTCGATTCCGGAAAGAACGCGGAGATCTTTTCCTATTACACTGGTTTGTGTGCCTACGATAATCGGCTTGTCTGCGGTAATTTTATCAACTGCCAGAGAAACGGAAGCATTGTCATATTGGCTGAAGACGGCAACGGTAGCTTCTCCCGTGTGACCGCCTGTTACCAAGCTAAGACCGTAGGTAACGGCAGCTTCCGTTCCATCGGTATAATACGCCAGCTTGTCGCCGACCGCGAACCGTACCGTTCCTGCCGTATTGTCATAGAAAGCAACGACCTTAAGGAGCGTTTTGGAGGCAGTGTAGAGGCTTCCCTTCCCGTCACACAGATAGTACGTCTTGCCGTTCATTGTGAAAAACAACTTTCCGGTATGGTTTTCCATTGAGAGGAGCGTGTAGTCCGCGGTGCTGCAAAAAATGCGAAAAACGTCGGTAACAGAAGCTTCGGCATCGGGTGAGGAAAGAGAAATTTCTGCCTCAAGAACCGTTACCGAGCGATCAAGCGTAACGCTGATAACGCTGCTAAAACTTGACGAAAGAGCAAGACCTTTGCCGTCGCCCTCGACAGCGTCAAAGCGGTTCTCGGTGCCATCAACATTGGGAGACACCTCAACGATCGACATATTATCCACGTAATAGTCGCGGTATTCCGAATCGGGACCAACAAAATCAATGGTTACACATCCGACCTGGTGGTCGACTATTGTCTGGTCAATCTCGACGGTAAAACTTACCGTTTGCCAAACGTTGGCACTAAGGGTGATCGGAGTTTTGGTATGGTAGGTATTCATATGGTAGCCCCCTGCCGAAGGCCCCGTGGTGACACCGTCTCCGTTTATAGCGCACTTGAGTCCCGTGTTTGCGACAGAGTCGGTGGTACACATAATATCAAAGGATACGGTAAATTGGCGTCCGATATCCTCCGCGGTAATGTCGCGGTCGGAGATAGTGTTGTAGAACTTGTAACGGCGATTGTAGCCATTAACGTGGAACATTCCCGATTGGTTTCCGTCCTTATCGGCATACACGACGAAGTCTGCTTTGCTTTTTCCGCCACCGCCGACCGAGATGTTATATTCGGTTGACCAACACCTGTTATAGGAGGGTGACTTGCCCGTCAGGAGATCTTCGGTTGTGAAATCGTCAAAAGACCACTCTACGGTTCTCGCAGGCGCAGCCACAAGAAGGACGGTGAAATATTCCCCTTCGATCTCTGCCATAAAGCTCGTAAGATCGATATCCACGGGAGAGTTACCTAGCATATAACGGCCTGCAAGCACCGCGTCCTTGAGTAGTGTCTCCGCCACGGAATAATTGAAGGTAGCCTCGTCAATCAAAACGCCGTCCGCGATTATAACGTCTACTCTCTGGGGTGTCGTTACAGCAGGCAATCGCAGAAGATTGTTCGTGCGAAGCGCCTCGGAGAAATACGACATCGCCACGACCGTGCTTTTTCCCTTCTCACTGCGCAGAACGAGGGAATCTGTGTTGCCGTAAACAGCCGAGGGATCTTCCTCGGAGGCGTAGGCATCTGCCAGCGGGCGATTGTCATTGGCATTTTCAATGATCGCCGTGTCCTCTGCAAAAACAAAATATGATCCCGAAAGAAAACACGGTAAAATCATAAACACGCATAAAAATAAAAATAAGAACCGCTTCATTTTCAAAATCCTTTCTTTTACTGTTTTTCGCCAATAAGCAGGAACGTTTTTTCCTTAAATGCAGTAAGCAATCGAGGCAAGGTGCTTGGCAGACAGCTTTAGCGTAGACATAATGGCAAACTCATCCGGAGAGTGAATTTTTTCTCCAATAGGCCCCAAATTATCCAAGCACGGATCCCTGCCTCGGTAATCTCCGCCGCGTCCTAACCGCTCTTCCCTTTCGTGGGAACAAGGGGAAGATATTGGTTTTTTCCAAATTTTGCGGTATCATTTTTCTCCTTAGCACTCCGCAAACGGCATCTGCGCATCTTCGCTATATTCAATGAAGGGATTTCCCTTGCCGTCGAATTGAATCTTCAAGACAACGTAGGTAGACTCGTAGTAAAGTTCCCCACTTCCGCCCCAACGGTCACCGAAATAATAGTATTCGGTCTTTCCGTTTTCTTCTACGGGCAAAACGAAGGACATCTGGCTGCGGTAGGTGGTTTCATCACCAAAGGGATAGATGAGTGACCAGCGACCGTCCATTTTTCCCTCGCGGGTCACCGCCCAACCGCCTTGATTGGGACGCCATCCCGTACACATAGAGGTCAGAACGTAATGCTGACCGTCTTTGGTAAAGAATGCAGGCGCCTCGCGGTTCCGATGCTAAAACAGCACCTTAACAACATCCTCTACGTTTTGATAATCCTCTGTCAAGCGGTATATGTAAAGGTCTTTGTTTCCACGACTGCTGGAGATCAGATAGGCATCGCCGTTGGCCTCAAACACCGTACAATCCCTGGAATCATTGCCAAAGGGGCGGAAACATCCGTGATACACAAAATCCCCGTCAGGCGTATCGCAGGTAGCCACAGCGCAACCGGCAAATGAATAATCGACGCCCGTTTCATAGTGCATCCACATTACGTATTTCCCCGTTTCACGGCAGTACAAAACCTTGGGGCGTTCAATATTGGCAAGAATCAAACCGCTTTCATCCCTGCGCTTAAGCAGGTTCCGAGGATCATTAGACTCAACCTGTTTTTTTAGCTCCAGATCGTTTTTGTGGAAATACACCGCCGTAGGACTTTCCGACGTCAGCACGTGGTTGCGGAATTCAAAAGAATTGAAATCCTTTGTACGGTAACAAGAAACAAAATTATTTCCCGTTCTGTTTTCTCCGTACCAATAGTAATAATCGTCGACCTTCAGCATCCATCCGCCGTGGGCGTGGATAACGTTGCCGTCCGTATCGTACCAAAATTCTCCGTTTTTCATCTTGTTTTTCTCCTTACTTTTATCAAATGATTCTGTACTATAATTATAGGGACCTCCTCGAAAAACAATGGAATCTGTGGCACAACAAGATCAGTTATTCAAACAGCCAGCGGAAATTGGCTTTTATGAATGCCGCCACTTCCTCGCCCTGCTTTTTGGCACCGGCAGGAGAAGAGTGTCCGCTGACTCCGTCTCGGTTGGTTGTGACGGGGCAAATGAGAATGTCGTAGCCGGCAGGCACGTATACCGTCTTGATCAGCTCCTCCAAGCGATTTGTTGCCACGGCTCGACTCTCCTGCGTGATAATGCCGCTAACAAACACAATGGGAACCTTCTTTTCTCCGTACAACCGATCCAGCGTCTTGAAGAATCTGTCTACCTCAGCATCGAAAGTAGGATAGTTATACTCAGCATCGTTGATATTGTTATTGGCTTCTTTATACCACAGCCAATTGTCATTCTGTCCCAGATTAAATACGATAAGGTCGGGCGTGCGTGAGGGAACGTAAGCATCTTCGTTACGCTTGAGGTTTTGATAGGGATATTGTTTATTTATCAGGTTGTCTTCATCCCCCGCATGGGCAAATCCCATGCCGCCTATCGCAAACACACTATAGTCAACGTCCAGTAACTCAATAGCAGTATAAGTGAGAGATTTGGTAGCTTCGGTGCCTTGTGTGGAAGAAAGGCCGTAGCCGCTGATGCTTGAGGCACCGATGAATTCAATGTAGACATCTCTCTCTTCTCGGGGCAAAAGTTTTCCGTTCAGCGTGATATTGTTGAGAGTACAGGTCGAGATAGCGTATTGCGCTACGATTCGAACAGTGTGAATTCCTTTTGAAAGATTTTCTGCCGCTGTATATACGGAGGTTCCTTTGGTTAGTGTGATTTCGCGAGAGAAAGCTCCATCGATGTAGATGTTCACCTTTTGTTCGCTCTTGGCCGCGGTGAAGCTAAAGGTAACCTTGCCTTCGCAATCCATCTTAAATTCGGCGCCCGAGGCAGGAAAATCGCAGGTAAGCGATGATTCGAGCATAGCCGTTCTTCCCAAGGGATTATAAAGCCCCTCTGCTTTTTTCATGGTATAGGTGGTTTTTTGATAAGTATTCATGACAGGTGGTTCAGTCTCCTCTTGGATTTCAGATTCTGTTTGGTGGTGTGGATCGGTATCCGTAGATAAATCGGTTTCAGCTGTGCTGCCGCAAGCGGTCATAGAAAGAAGGAGAAGCAACATAGCGAGGAATAGAGATAAAGTAGATTTCATAAAAAAACTCCTTTCATTTAAATAAAAATTAGTTCCCGGTATGAGTTTTTGCGATTCGACAGCTAAAAAATGAAATAAGAGAGGCGAATCGCATTCCGGTCTCAAATTTCATGTGTTGCTTGGGGTTGTAAGCCCCGAAATTGCGGGCGTTTCCCACGGGCATCAACAGCTTTCAGTATAATTTTAACACAGGGGCGTTATATAAGTCAAATACGAATTAGGTTATAGTTATATAAGTTATTTCTTATAAGCGCTCGCAAAGTTATTGCCGCCAAGTTTTGGCGGCAATAATTGAATGAGTCAGAACAGATTTGACTTTGGCTGACTACAGATATCCGAAAGAATAGAGAGAAAAGCTTTTTCTTCGTTGCTTAATTTTTTTCCCTTCTTGTGTACTGCATACAACGTTCTCTTGCTGTCAATCGGAACAAAAAGAACGTTACGGCTTCGATGCCGCTCGATTGATGCAATCATGTCTGTAACCAAGATGCTTCCGATTCCCGTAAGCATGAGATCGTAGAACACTCTTCTGTTCCTTGAATTGATGACACGGAAATCGAGGTAGGGGATCTTTTTTATATAGCTTTCAAGCTCGGGATTGCAGATATATAAATCTCTCAAAAATATGCGCAGCCCCTCGGGTACGGTATCATACAAGCTTTTGTCTACCGTAAAATTTTCTTCTTTGAGAACGCAGTCAATATCGACCGCATACGGCTCCAAAAACTTTGCCCCGGGACAATCCCTTGTGAGCGCCAGAAAAAATTGCTCCTCTAAAAGCGGTATACCAACCGATCGTTTTGTATCATAAGAGTACTTTATAGCTATATTGAGTTGGTCATTTTCAATCTTATCTGTCGTACTCTCGTAAGATTCACTATCTGCAAGGTCCAATTTAATATATACGTCATTGAATGCTTTAAGAAACGTTCCGCATGCAAGCGGCAATATGGTGTTGGAAAGAAAGCTTTCTCCCCCGAGGATCAGCTCCGTTTTCGGTTCTCCCGATGCAGATCGGACACGCTTAAGCATTATTCTTTCTTTCTCAAACGCATCTTCAAGATATTCCATATATATTCTTCCTTGCAGTGTTAGCTTTAGGGGCGTTTGGGAACGGTTAAAAATCAAAAAACCAAGCTCGCTTTCTAACCTTTTTATCATTTCGCTTAACGCAGGTTGGGATATAAATAGCTTTTTTGCAGCTTTGGAAAAGCTTTCTTCACGATAAACTGTGTACGCATATTTTTGTGCAAGATTCATCCCTTCACGTTCATAGGCGACGGCCTATGCCTCCTTAATCTTATATACATTTGATTATACCACAGCTTTGTGTTAAAATCAAGTGCAAATAAAAAAGAGCGTTTTGTCAAACAACACTTGACAAATTAAATCGAATAAAAAAGCGGAACCTTCTCTCTGCGTTCTTAGCGGAGAATTGGCAGGCAAAAATTTTGGCAGAGAACTTGTTTTCTCTGCCGATTTGTGTTATAATTGTGCTAACGAAAAGCCTCCCTCCGAGAGGGAGGTGGCACGGCGTAGCCGTGACGGAAGGAGCCTGCGTGGTTTTAAGTTTATGCTAACTTCATTGTAACGCGCTCTCCCTCACCCGACTTCGTCGGGAGCTCCCTCCCGGAGGGAGCCTTAGGATGCGCTCAACCTTAGGGGTATGGGCTTTACCCAAAGCGTTTGTAATACAAATGCGAAACTGGCGATAAAACAGAACGATAAATAAGAATTTGATGGAGAGATAGTGAAATGAAAAAAATACTTGTAACGGGTGGCACAGTATTTGTTAGTCGTTATATTGCAGAGTACTATGTTGCCAAAGGCGATGAAGTATATGTGCTTAATCGAAACAGCAAAGAACAATCCCAAGGTGTAATACTTATCGAAGCAGACCGACATAATCTTGGTGAAATCCTTCGTGAATATAGGTTTGATACTATTATCGATACTGCATATATTTCCAATGATGTGGAATTGTTACTGGACGCTTTGGGTGAGTATAATAATTATGTTCTAATCAGTTCCAGCGCCGTATATCCTGAGTATGAATCTCAGCCTTTCAAGGAAGATACAATGTTAGCCATGAACAAATATTGGGGCAAGTACGGAACTGATAAAATAGAAGCAGAAAATGCGCTTCTGAAAAAGAATCCCAATGCATACATTCTAAGACCACCGTATTTGTATGGTCAAATGAACAATGTATACAGAGAAGCCTTTGTTTTTGATTGTGCATTGGCTGACAGGAAATTCTATTTGCCTAAAGATGGGGATATGAAGTTGCAGTTCTTCCATGTCCATGATTTATGTAGGTTCATTGATGTTTTATTAGAACGTAAGCCGTCACAGCATATCTTCAATGTCGGAAATAAAGATACAGTTTCTGTTCGTAAGTGGGTAGAACTTTGCTATAAAATTGTAGGAAAACAAGCAGCATTTGTAAATGTACATCAAGATATTGAACAGAGAAAGTATTTCAGTTTCTATGCATATGAGTATTATCTGGATGTTTCTTCACAGTATGCACTAATGGACAATGTAAAACCATTAGACCACGGCTTGGAAGAATCTTTCAGTTGGTACATTAACAACATGGACAAGGTGAGCAAAAAGCCTTTTATTGAGTTTATAGACAGTACTTTTTGTTAGACAAATTCCAATTTATCTAACTGAATAAACGACCCCCGACAGACCTTGAAAATCTGTCGGGGTTAATCTTTGCTTTCTGCATATCAATTTTTGTTTATCCGTAGGGGCGTTCTTTGAACGCCCGCGGGCGAACGCAGTTCGCCCCTACCGTGTGTTAGATAATTTCTTCGCTAATTTTGCACGCCCTTTTGCCTACGCTTATGTTTACCGTACATAAAGGAACAAAAAGCAAATCATCCTCCACGGGGCGTAAAAAAAGGACGGGAAGTCAGAGCTTGCTCGACTCCCGTCCTTTTTAGCCTCATGGGGATAGCAACGGAAGCCGTATTAGGGCGAGATGGATGCCGATCGGCGGTTGACGTATTGTCCGACTGTTACTAACACAAAAAAAGCCGAGCTTAGCTGACCAAGCCCGGCGATTGGTGTTAAGATAAAAATAAACCGTACGCCATATTGGGGACGGAGATCGCTTTACAGGGGCGGTTTTCAAAGGCTACGTCTTGAATATTCGGTTTTCCTTTTGCGTAGCCTCGGAGCAGCACCTTGTTTGACGGCGTGCTTATCTTTTTGTATGCGGTGTCAATGATGAAATCGTCTTTGCCAACCTCAAGCACCTTGAAGCCCTTGGAGACGAGATAGGCGCTGAATTGCCAAAGCTTTTCAAATTTGCCGTTTGAGTCCACGATAACCGAAAGGTCTGTGGCGGGGTGGTATGCTGTGATTCTGAAATAATTTTCCATTTTGTATTCCTCCTTATGCGGCAATTTTCTTTAACTTTCTGTTTGCGTAAGGCAACCACTTTTTATGCACGAAATCGGTGACCTCTTGCGCTGGCTTTGTGTTATGATCTGCGTAGCATTGCAGTATTTTGTGGGTCTTCAAGGAATACTCGACGGTAACCATCGGAACATCGGGCTGATCTGCGCTGCGGATGAAGAATATCAGCGTTTCCTCTCTCACAAATTTCTGATCGTAGCCCATACCACCCACACAATGATGTAGGATCTCCCCCTCCTTGACAAGCTCGGCGGGGCTTTTGGCGATCAGGACAAGATAGGCGCCCTTTTCTGTCTTTTGCAGGGAAAGATATTTTTCCGCGACAGATGCAAATTGGCGGTAATGCTCGGCTCGCTTCTTTTCGTCAAGCATCGCCCTTTTGCTACGGTACTCGTCAATTCTGACGTCGTGCCAATGCTTGAAATCGTGGGGGAACTTGTTTCTCTCAAGGCTCATATCCAATTCAAGCTCTCGGCAAGCCTTGAAGTAGTCCCAATAGAGGCTGTGGGAGATGCCTTTTTCAAGGATATAATTCAAGTATTCTGCGTACTCGTGGTTTAAGAACTCTCTCAGCGGTTTATAGTCCCTATCCGAGCAAAGGCTTTTCTTGAGTTCTTCGTATTTCTGGGCGGCGTTGATGTCTACGCCTTTCTTGAATGCCGCCATTATGGCAGAACGTAATAGCCACGTTGTGCGAGCGCTGTTCTGTTCTTGGATATCCAACGCTGAAAATGCTTGTTCTTTCCAAGCAGACGCAACAGTTGTATGCTTTTTGTAAGATCGGACAAGCCCAATTTTACAAGATATTCCGCTTGAGGGTACTGTCTGTAACGCCTTAAATACTGGATAATATCTGCGTTATCGTAAAGATCAAGTGCGCTGTATTTCAACTCGGGAAGCTTCTTGGCATACTCTTTATTTACGCAAGGAGCATAGGGATCGAAGGAGCTGTCGTAGTGCCAGCCCCATTCGGGATCCTCGTACCATTTCTTGGTTTTGGTCAGCCCCTCTGCGTACCAACCGACTGCCAAAGTACCCATAAAGTAGCGAACCATATCCTTAACAAAGCAGATATCCGAGTCGATCCCGTGTACGGCTACCTGCTTACAGTACCAATTCTTCCACTGATGCCTTACGGCGACGGTAACCTTAACCAATTCGCCGTCGTTTTTAGTCAAATATGAGTAGTATCTAACAAATCCCGTCGGGGTAGGATGCTTTTTTTCGTCAAGCTTTTTAATTTTCTCAACGATATATTTAGGAATGGGCTTGATCTTTTCCATTTTCATTTCGTATGTACCTCCAAATCTCCGTCAAAGAGTTTCATAATGGTTTGCAATAAATCGTCACCGTTTACGGATAGTTCTTCAAGTAATTCACCTGTTTGGGTGTCAACCGTGTATATTGGCTCTTCCGTTTCAACAACTTCCTCCGTCGGTTCTTCTTCCGCGACATCAAAGAGGTAAAGTTGACCGAGCTTCGGCTCTTCCTTCTTTATCGGCGGCGTTGTTTTAACCGTGGTTTTGGTTGCCGTTTTTGTAGGACGAGGCGCTTTGTAGTCACTACCGTCCTCGTTATACAAGGTTCCTTCTATCGAATCCTCCTCAAAGTAGTGAATCGCCCAACCAAAGACAACGTCACCGATTATGCAGGCTGAGGTCGCCCCCTTTTCCGCTTGTTTTCTTGCCTCCTCGTTGGCGTACTTCATAAAGCCGTCCAGCGTTTTTCGGCTGATCAGCGTTTTGCCGTCCTTTTCGATTCGGACACCGTTATTGATCTTGTCTGCCAAGACCTCGCTTGCGTTTTCCTCAAGATGCTTTTTGACGATCTCTTGCTCCGCGCCTTTTGCGGTGAGATTTAATGCAATCATTTATAATTCCTCCTTTTTTGATTTAGTGATATAAAATAAAAAAGCCCTTTCCGTATCAGAAAGGATCCTCTCGCCAGATGCCTGCTCGGACTTCTGACTTTTTTATGGGAATGATAACCCATTCGGGCTTCTTCAGCTCGTGATCATCCTCGCGGGCTCTTGGTGGATGGCTGATATATGACGATTTCGCTTGCTTTGCCTGACGGTAGGTGTAGGTCATAAAATGTCTTATATACTCCCGACACCCTTTTTCCTTATAGCAAACCTTATAGCCGTATGGATTATTGAGTATTGGCTTCATATCATCGTATCTCAATCAATCCCTCGGAATATTCCTCGATATATCCGTCATATCGAAACGACTCTCCGTAGGATTTGAAGTCGAAGAAGTCAAGAATCCAATCGTCAACCTTATATCCCAGACATTCAAACATCTCGCTACCGTAATCCTCCCAATCGTAGTTCTTGTAGATGTAAATATCGTCAGCCCAACGATCTCCGTATTTCTCAACAAGGTCTTTGAAATGCTCTATACCTCTCACCTCAAGGAACGCCATCAGCGTGTCATACTTGTAGGGATCCTCAAGCACGTCGGCGTTTTGCAAAAGGTTGAATAGATCTTCGGGGTGAACGTAGTCCCAATTGGTGCAGGACGTAGGGAAATTGTCGATGTCCTGGATAAACAATTCCTCGTCGATGCCGTCAAGCTCAAAGCCTTGATCTTCCAATTCTTCCACGATTTCGTCCCAAGACGAGTAGTTTGCAAGGTCGATCCATTCCGAGCCCAAGGCTCTTTCGTTGCATTCGTTATACGATCCCCAAGAACCGACAACGATTTTGATTTCATTGCTTACTTTTTGCATTTTATTTTACCTCCTTAAAATCGTTGACGTTGATCTTTCGATACTCGCACCCGTATTCGAAATACAAGCCGTTTTCGTCTTGGAACAGGTCGTAGGTCACAACGCTGATCTTGCCTCTGTTGGTGATAGCAACCGAGATTTCGTTTTTCATTTCATTCAGATCCACAATGTTGAAGGTGATGGTCGCTTCACCGTCATAGATCTGAAATTCATGCAAGTAAAATTTGTTTCTCATTTTCTTGTCCTCCTTTCTGTTTTTTAATCTACGAATTTGAACCAGATCTTGTAATCCAGCTCAATTTCGCGGGTTTCATAGTTGTCCTTACCAGTATCGAGCTTCAATTCACGGATCTCGTAGTAAGCACCCTTGAATTCATCGGGCTTGTCGGGAATGGGATGGCAATCTTTCACGCAATCCTCGAATATACGGATGTAAGGCTTACCTGCTTTGCTAACGCAGGCAATGACGAGATCGGTATCGATGATATAGCCAAGTCCCGATATCTTGTCGATATCCTCTCTACGGTATCTGGTTACCGAGTAAACTACTTTTTTCATTTTCTGTTTCTCCTTTATTTTTTATTTGCCTTCCGTCAGTGGCAGAGGAGCACTGTTCGGTGAATGGTTTGCTTCCTTAAGGTTGGGCTTGTATATGTCAAAGTGTCTGTTTCCTGCGATTATCGCTTATCTTAAAAATTTGCGTAAAAATAAAAAAGCCAAGTATTGCTACTTAGCTTTCGTGATTATTCTGTTCGGATTCTCCGCAAAATTTTAAGCCTTTGACATATACGAGAACTGTGCTACGATAGACACAACGGGAGGCAAAAAATATAGGATCGTCATTTCCCTTTCTTCATTGCGCTTTCTATGAATCTACTTGGAATGTTGATCTGTTAAACCGTTCGACTTTCGTCAATCCAGCTCCACCACAAAATCATATCCGAACTGTTTCGTTTCGACGGGACTGTTCGGATTTGTTTTTTCTAATACTTCATATAAAAACCGCCGAAAGCGACTGTTTAGTTACTCTCGGCGGCGATTTTATATCATCAAATTTTCAAAAAATACCAATCATTTTTCTTTCCCCGTTTCCTTTACAGAAGATATATGAGAATACCGACTGCGGCAATCTTTCCTTGCCATATCGGTGTTCTTTTTTGTCACACAAGTTTCGTAAAAATCATCCCCTCCCCTACCTTTTTTCATTTTAAAAAAAACAAAATGTATTGACTTCCGATGATTTTATGATATAATTGACTTACCCTTTTCAACTCAAAATGTTACGAACCGCCCCCCATGGAATGTATTGGTAAGAAACAAATTTCCCGAAAGGAACACTGCAATGAAACTTTATACCATGATGCCGCTTATGGATGACCGTGTCGATGAAATCTGCGATGATATAGCCGATCAGTACGAGCGCGGAATTGCCAACGAGGCGCTTTTCATCATGAATTTGCAGCCCGAAGGCGATCCTGTTGCCGACAAAGCTGCGAACTTCTGCAAAACCTACGATATATATGCCAAAAAACTGGCTTCTCGCGGTTTGAAGTGCGGCATTCTTGCTCAAGCGACCTTAGGACATGGAAAAGAGATAACGCAAAAGCCAAAAATGCAACACATCGTCAGCTTTTCCGCTGGAAAAGAAGCTTTCTCGGTTTGTCCTTATGACGAAAACTTCCGCGAATACATCGAAAAGACAATGGCGACCCTCACACAGAGGCATCCCTCTACCCTTATGGTAGATGACGATTTCAGGCTTTTTGCTCGCAGTTCTCGCGGATGTGTTTGCCCCAAGCATCTCGCTGAAATCGGCAAGCGCGCGGGAAGAAGTTTTACCCGTGAGGAGCTGGTCGAAGCGATGAACGGAACGGATGACGAGGCGCAACGCATAGTCGACATCTTTTATGACACCCAAATAGATGCACTCGTCGGCGCCGCAAAAGCTATGCGTCGCGGCATTGATTCGATCGATCCCAAACAGCAAGGGGCTTTCTGTCTTTGCGGTGACACCTGCGAGGGAGTAAGAGAGATTGCAAAAATCCTTGCGGGAGAAGGCAATCCCGTAATCATTCGGGTAAACAACTCAAAGTACACTGCCGCCGGCGCACGCAACACATCCACCTTCATATCGAGAGCTGCAACACAAATGGCCGCTCTTGATAACGAAGCGGATTATTTTCTTGCCGAGACCGACACCTGTCCCCACAACCGCTATAGCACGTCGGCCTCCGGTCTTCACACGCATTTTACGGCATCCATTTTGGAAGGTGTTGCCGGCTGTAAGCATTGGATAACAAAAACCAATAATTTTGAGCCGCAAAGCGGAAAGGCATATCGCGACAAGCTGGCAAAGTTTTCGGGATTTTACAACACCCTCTCGGACATCGTTCCCACCATAGAGTGGAAAGGTTGCAAAATTCCGCTTGCCAAAGATCCGCTTCGCCCCAAAGCACCTATTTCAAGCTTCAAATCGCCTTCCGCGGATATTGCCTGGGCTAACTGCGTGATCGAAAGACTTGGTTTGCCCATGTTTTTCTCGAAGGGCTGTGACGGTATGATATTCTTTGACGGCTACCGCGATGAATTCTTTGATGACGCAGAGATTCGAAAGATGCTTTCTTCGACCTTGGTTTTGTCCTCCGTTTCAGCAGAAAAGCTTATTAAGCGCGGATTTGGTGAATATCTTGGTATAGAGGTCAACGATCTCTTGCCGGATGATCTCCCTCCTCGCTTCGAACGGTATGAGAACGGCGAAAAAAGTGCTGTACAGAAAAAGTTGAAAAAGATAACGGTAAAAAATGATGACGTGAAAGTGATATCCGAGGTCTACACCGTTTTGAACGGAATTACTCCGGCTCCGTTTTTCCCTGCGGTCACCTGCTACAAGAATTCACTTGGTGGCACTGCAATCGTTTTCGCCGGCAGTCCCGACACAAAGTTTCTTTACAGTGAAGCCTTTTCCTTCCTCTGCTCTCCCAGAAAAAAACAGCTTATTGCTCTTATGAAAGAATATGGGGAGCTTCCCGTGTATTATCCGGACGATGCAGAGGTATATGTAAAGGCAGGATTATTGCCCGACGGAAAGATCTTCTGCGCCTTCTTTAACATCGGACTTGATAATCTTGACGAAATTACACTTGTCACAGATAGACCTATTTTCGAGATCACCATGCTGTCACCCGAAGGAAACTTCGAAGCCGTAGGATACAAAATTGACGAAAATGGAAAGATCACAGTCGATACTCGCGCAGAAATACTTAACCCTGTAATTCTCTGCTTGAATTAAAAAGAGAAGAATATAAATTTCCAAAAGCGAAAGGACATCCCATGCAAAAATTGTACTGTCTCCGCTGTAATGCGGAAATGAAATTCCTCGCCAAAGAGCAACTCCAATTGGGAAAAACAGGCTGGATATTGGGAGATCTTCCCAACCTCCTGGCGGGAGCACTTGAAGTCAATATCCACATCTGCCCGCAATGCAAAAAGCTGGAATTCTACGCATCGGAGAATGTCGAAAATGAAGAGTCGCTCTCACAAAGAACCTGCCCGCAATGCGGCACCAGTCACGACTTCGACTACCCTAAATGTCCAAAATGCAAATACGACTACTATTCTCAATCCTAAAAAGCACGCTACAGGAGAAAAGCTTATGGACATCATCATAGAGATCTTTCTTGAAATATATTTTGAAGCCATGCTTTTGATCGTTCCCGAAAAGCATTTGACCAAAAGGCAAAAATTCATTGCCAAGCTTGTCGCCATCCTCGTTCTTTTTGGGGTTTTGGCGCTTGCCGTTTGGGGGCTGGTATGGTTGATCGAGTACCAAAACAATTGGGGGGCTATCCCTCTTGCCCTAGCTATTTTGATATCGGTGATACAAATTGTTCTTGGCATTATACTGTACAACAAAAATCACTAACAGTGGATGTCTTCTTTGGGCTCCACAAAACAGAGCCGCACCGTTTTCCGCCGAAAGTACAAACATATTGCAATCCCAAAGGATGCCTTGCACGATTCGAAAACGGTGCGGATCTGTTTTTTCGATAAAAATCAATATTTTGACGGTGCAACACCCGTATGCTTTTTGAAATCTCTTGAAAAATCGTAAAGACCGGAATAGCCCAAGGAACGCGCAACGTCCGTAAGGGTGCCGTAATCGCTCTTAAGCATTTCTTTGGCTTTTTTGATACGCATCTCACGCGCATAGGCGATGGGAGAGGTACCCATTATTCCCGTAAATAATTTCCGAAAATATACGGTGGAAAGCCCTGTAAGCTTTGCCAGTTCATCGTTTGTGATATTCTTATTATAATTTTGCGAGATATATTCTATGGCCGTAGCAATCTTTTGCTGTTTCCCTGTCGGTTGGTATCGCTCCGGCTCGGTTTGGACAAGAGCCAATATGATGGAGTAGGCATCTCTTATGCTTTCCGCCTCCGACATCGGCTTTTTCAGATTGCGCTTATACTCCAGCTCCTTGAACATTTTTAACATCTTTTCGCTATTTTTTACGGAAAAGCCGAGGGGTTCATGATAGGTTAGGTCGCTATCAAATTCCACGATCGAATAATGTCCTGACTTTACGCATTGCCAATCATAGGAACATCCTTGCGGTAGGATCACCATGTGCTCTGCATCCGACAAAAAATGTTTTCCTCCGGAAGTATAGATCGTCTCACCCTCATATTTGATCACGACTGCCCATCGAGGGCGGTCTTTTCTTATCAATTTCACATTTTCCGGCGTATATAAGGTAGATGCCGAATGCACTCTTGTTATAACCAAATTTGATAAAATATCTGCGTTCATTTTTTAAAATCCTTTTTCTTCTGTCATTATTATCGCCATTATTATAGCACAATCTCAAAAAGTATTCAATAATTTTTGGAGGAAATTCAGTATCAAATTTGATAAATGATTGCATATTTGATATTTACTCTGCCTGTGTTTTATGTTATACTGCAACCGGAGGTGGTTTTATGACTCAAAAATTATCGCAGCTTTCCGCACCCGCGCTCGCCGGAGTGGTGAGAGAAAAAAGCAAGCTCGGTGCCATTGCCGAGATCAAAAATTGTCTGTACGATGGAGCGACCATGATCGATCTTCATCTATCATGTCTCCAAAGCACCGATGTTGACGATTTAAAATCCATCATCGGCTCGTCGAGGCTGCCTGTACTGGCGCTGAACTACAACAAAACTTATGAATGGCAACCCGCCGAATTTTCCGAAGATGAGCGTGTGGAAAGCCTTCTGCGCGCTGTAGCTGCCGGGGCCGCAGGCATTGATATGCAGGGCTACACCTTTCATGCGCCGTCCCAAACCGCTTTTTACGGAGAAGACAAATATTCCTTTACCAAAAATTCCCCAAAAGAGATCGTAACCGATGAAACAATCATTTCCAAGCAGTGTGAACTGATTGAAAAGGTACATTTGGTGGGCGGGGAGGTTCTGCTCTCTTGCCATCCCGGTGTTGTCATGAACTGCGAGCAGGTTGTGGAGCTGGCATTGTTCCTTGAAAAGCGCCGTCCTGATATTATCAAAATCGTGACTCCCGCAAAAAACGCGGAGGATCTTGCGGAAGGCATCCGTACGATGTCCGTACTAAAAAAAGAAGTCCGAACTCCCATATCCTATCACTGTAGCGGAAAAGCGGGCATCGCCACGCGCATTATCAATCCTCTTTTGGGTGGGCAGATCGCATTCTGCATCGATCGCTACAACGAAGGAAGCACGATGGAGCAGCTTGACCTTCGAACCGCTAAAACCATCGTGGACAATTTTCAAAAACTAATATGAGGTATACTATGAAAAACAAACAGATCTATTTTACAGATGTACATAAGGCCGAATTGCTGGAGGTCGATGTTCCCGATGTAAAGGAGAATGAAGTTCTGACTGAAATGGAATACACGGTCGTCAGCGGCGGCACCGAGAGAGCCAATATCATGGGCATGAAAAACGCAGGCGGCATGAAATTCCCCAAGCAACTCGGCTACTGCGGTGTGGGACGAGTCCTTCAAATCGGTGCGTCGGTTACGAGTGTGGCGGTGGGCGATCGTGTTCTCGTCTATCACGGGCGCCATCGCAAATACAGCGTTTGTCCCGAAGCGGAAATCACCAAGGTAGCGGATGACACCATCGACTCGCTCGATGCAGCCTTTGTCATCATCGCGTCTATGGGGCTTGGCGGAGTAAGAAAATTGGAGATCGAGCTTGGCGAGAGCGCCATGGTCATGGGATTGGGACTTCTCGGCATCTTCGCGGTGCAGTTCTGCCGTCTCAGCGGTGCCTGTCCCGTCATTGCCGCCGACCTCAATCCTGCGCGCCGTGAGCTTGCCCTAAAACTCGGTGCGGACTATGCTTTCGATCCCTCTGCCCCCGATTTTGCAGAGCAAGTAAAAGCGGTAACGGGCGGAAAGGGTGTTCGCGCAACCGTTGAAGTTACAGGTGTTTCCGCTGCTATGAAGCAGGCCTTGGAGTGCGCTTCGTGGATGGGACGGATTTCCCTTCTCGGATGCACTCGTGTTTCCGATTGCTCGGTGGACTACTACCAACAAGTACACCGTCCCGGCGTCAAACTGATCGGCGCCCACAACTTTGTTCGTCCCAAGGTGGAGTCTTATCCTCACCATTGGACACATCAAGATGATTGCAAAGCGATCCTTGATATGATTTCGGCAGGTCGTGTCCAAGTTTCTCCCATCGTATCGCGCGTGGTTTCCCCTGCGGACGCTCCCGAAATTTACAACCAGCTTTGCGATGATCCCGCATTCCCCATGGGTACAGTTTTCGATTGGAGGAATATATAATGAAAAAGATCAAAATCGGACAGATCGGCATCGGTCACAATCATGGTGTAACAAAAATGCTTTCCGTTCGCAAATTCCCCGAGCTGTTTGAAGTGATCGGATATGCCGAGGAAAATGAGCGCTGGATAGAAAAGCGCGGGACGCTAAAAGGATACGAGGGACTTCCCCGTCTCAGTGTAGAGGAGATCATCGAGCGATCCGACGCAGTACTGATCGAAAGTGATGTATGGGATCTGACCGAGTACGCCAAGCGTTGTGTAGAAGCAGGAAAGCATATCCATATGGACAAGCCGGCGAGCGGTACGTTGGAGGAATATAAATACGTGCTTGACACGGCAAAAGAAAAAGGATTAGTGGTTCAACTCGGCTATATGTACCGTTACAATCCCGCGGTATTGAAAACCTTTGAGCACATCAAAAACGGGGATTTGGGTGAAATCTACTCCATCAATGCCGAAATGAGCACTTTCCACAGCACACAATACAAAAAATGGCTGACCAATTTTGGCGGTGGCATTATGTACATTCTCGGAAGCCATTTGGTGGATTTGATCGTTTACATGATGGGTGAGCCTCAAAAGATTACCACCTTTCTCAAGCACACAAAAAAGGACGGTGTGGATTTTGAGGACAACAACCTTGCTATTCTGGAATACGAAAAGGCATTGGCTCGCATCTACGTTTCCTCGGTAGAGGTCAACGGTTGGGGACGCCGTCAGCTTATGGTGTCGGGAAGCAAAGGAACTGTCAATATCATGCCCATTGAAAACGAATGCCATATGACCTATGCAGATACCGCCATGGGTGGGGCTCCTTATATGGATATCAAGGAAGTCGTGGATATCAAGGATGTACCCAAGGAATGTCGCTATGATGATATGATGCAGGATTTTTATGCCTATGTTATGGGAACCAAGGAAAACCCTTTCACATACGAACACGATTATCTGGTACAAAAAGTGCTGGACGAAATTGTGGGAGGTGTACAGATCCATGGCAAAAATATTGATTAAAAACGGACGCGTCTTTGATGGAGAAAATTTCTTGTACGCTGATATTCTGACCGAGGGCAGTACGATTGCGAAAATCGGGAGCTCCCTTTCGGACTCCGCTGACTTCGTTTACGATGCGGATGGAAAGACTGTGTCCGCAGGACTTGTGGATGCTCATATGCACATGAGAGGCATATCCTGCGAAAAATTTGGTACACACGCGGAAATGAGCTGTTTCCCTTTCGGTGTTACGGCGGCGGCAGATGCCTCGGGTGAACTGGGAAATAGAGCACTGCTCTCCTCTTTTATGTTAAAGAATGTGGTCTTCGCAAAGGCAAAGATCCAAAGCAACTGCGCAGATCTGACCAAAACGGAAGAACGGCTGGTACAATTCGGTGATAAGGCGGTGGGAATCAAGGTATATTTTGATAGTACCATTTCCGATATCTCAAGTGTTGAGCCGCTCCGCCAAATTTGTGATTATGCACACCAAAAGGGGCTTTGCGTAATGGTACACTGCTCCCATTCTCCTGTCAAAATGGCAGAAATTTTGGAGACTTTAGGCAAAGGTGACATCTTGACACACGCTTTTCACGGCGCAGAAAATCACGCGGCCGAAGACAATTTTATCAGCATGAGACAAGCGCAAAGCCGAGGTGTGGTGATAGATATAGGCTTTGCGGGGCACATTCACACCGACTTCGCCGTGCTTGCCCAAGCAATCCAAAGCGGGATCGTCCCCGATGTTATCAGTACCGACATCACAAAATACAGCGCATACACTCGCGGCGGAAGATACGGCATGACTCTGTGCATGAGCCTTGCCAAGACTCTGGGAATGCGTGAAGATGATATTTTCAAAGCCATCACCGTCAATCCTGCAAAAGCGCTTGGAAAAGAATCCGAGTGGGGGCTTTTGGCTGTTGGCAGATGTGCGGATATCGCCGTGTTCGATTACACGGACGAAGGGTTTGAAATGACCGATAAAGCGGGAAATCATATACAAAATGCAAAAGGCTATCGCTGTGTTCTCACGGTATCCGATGGTCAAGTAGTTTATCGAATTTGAAAGGAAAAATGTTATGAAAAAAGTATTGGTAATAGGCTCCACGGGGGCAATGGGCAGATATCTCGTCCCCGAGTTGGCTGACATGGGTTATTCGGTTACTGCACTCTCTCTTGCGGATGAGATTCCCTGCCGTGACAATGTCATTTGCAAAAAAGGAAACGCAAAAGACAAGGTGTTTTTGCAGTCCCTTCTTGAAGAGGGCTTTGACGGAATCGTGGATTTTATGATCTACAACCAGCATGACTTCCCCGATTATTATAAAATGTTCTTGGACAATACCTCCCACTATATTTTTCTCTCCTCCTGCCGTGTTTATGACGATAAGGAACACCCCGTAAAGGAGACCTCGCCCAGACTTCTTGATTCTTCCGAGGATGAAGTGCTGAAACAATCCAATGACTACTGCATTCACAAGGCCAAAGCGGAAAATCTTCTCCTGTCCTCCCCCTATACCAACTGGACGGTAGTGCGCCCTGCAACGACCTTTTCCACCATGCGTTTTCAGCTCGTTACCCTCGAAATGAATAACATCGTAGGCAGAGCGATAAACGGGAAGAAGGTGGTTCTCCCGATTCAAGCCAAGGATGTTCCCGCGACCCTTTGTTGGGGTGGAGATGTAGCGAAAATGATTGCACGGATCCTCTTCCGCGATGAAGCTAAACGAGAATTTTACAATGTTTGTTCTGCAGAGCACAGAACATGGGGCGAAATTGCCGAGTATTACCGAGACCTTATCGGTCTTGAGGTTGTTTGGGTAGACAAGGAGGATTATCTGTCCATTCTTGACCCCGAGATCAAGCCCGGTGTTCGTTGGCAGCTCGAATATGCAAGACTCTTCAAGCGAATTACCGACAACTCCAAGGTACTGAAGCTCACGGGGCTTAAGCAAGAAGATCTAATCCCGATGTATGACGGTCTGAAGTTGGAGATTGGTAATATTCCCAAGGGATACGTCTTCCCCAACACCGATATCGGAATCCGAATGGATGAATATCTTCAAAAACACAGTTTGTAAGAGGAACAAATTATGAAAGCAACTTTGGTAGATAAAAATAAAAATCTTGTATGGTCAGAGGTAGCCGACCCCGTCGTCGGTGACGATGAGGTGCTGGTCAAAATTTGTGCAGCCGCACTCAACCGCGCCGACCTATTGCAGCGGCAAGGAACGTACCCTTCTCCCGCCGGATGCCCCGAATGGATGGGATTGGAAATTGCGGGGATAATCGTAAAAACGGGAAATGCGGTTTCCCAACTGTCCTCGTGGGTGGTCGGTGACCGTGTATGTGCCCTGCTGGGTGGCGGCGGATATGCAGAATATGTAGCCGTAAAATATGATATGCTGATGCCCGTTCCCAAGGGGCTCACCATGATCGAAGCGGCGGCACTGCCCGAAGCCTATGCGACCTCCTATCTCAACCTGTTTATCGAGGGACATTTGGAGGCCGGTCAGACCGCCTTTATTCCTGCCGGAGCAAGTGGACTGGCCTCGGTGGCGATTCCTATGGCAAAAGCATTTGGAGCACGCGTTATTACCTCGGTGCGTTCGGACGAGATCGCTGAAAAAATAAAACCTCTCGGCGCGGACGTCATCATCAATTCCACCACGCAGAGTGTAGAAGATATCCTGCAAGCAGAGGAGAAAAACGGAACACCTGTCAGTGTTTCCATGGACTGTCTGTCGGGAGAAACACTGGGAAAAAGCCTTCCCTTTATGGCGCGCGGAGGCTATTGGATCGTCATTTCCACCTTGGACGGCACCGAAACCAATGTCCTTCTCCGTCCGCTTTTGACTAAAGGGTTGCATTTGGTAGGCAGTATGCTCCGCAACCGAACACCTGCATTTAAGGCATATATTTTGTCCGAGCTTGTGAAAAATGTGTGGCCGAAAATCGAATGCGGTGCCATTAAGCCCTCGATCTACCGTGTCCTCCCCATAACCGAAGCGGAGCAAGCACACGCCATTCTTGAACGCAACGAAAATGTAGGAAAGGTTGTTTTAAAGGTCTGTGATGAGTAAAAACAAAACCATTCTCTCGGCTCTTTTCGTCATGCTTCTGTGGGGAAGTCTTTTCCCCATGGTCAAGCTTGGATATGCGGCATACAGCATTGAGGGGGTGGGCGACATCCTTTTCTTTGCAGGCATTCGCTTTACTGTCTGCGGTGCGATAATTTCTCTCTTTTCCTTAATAAAAGACAGACCGTCTTTTCGCCCCGTTAAGAAATCTCTTCTCTCCATCCTGCTTTCCGGTCTTTTTGCTATTATTTTACATTATGGATTTACTTATCTTGGACTGGAATTGACCGACAGCTCAAAAACCGCACTGCTAAAGCAGGTCGGCGCGGTGTTCTACGTCTGTTTTTCCTTCCTCTTTTTCAAGGAGGACAGACCAACGGTTCAAAAGATTATTGCCTCCGTCATTGGGTTTGGAGGAATTATCGTCCTCAATATCGATTCCTCCGGTTTGTCCTTTTCGCTTGGTGATCTGCTGATCCTCTGTGCCTCTTTTTGCACGGTCTTTTCCAATGTTATTAGCAAAAAGGTCTTTGAAAGGGTTTCTCCCATTACTGCCACAGGGATCTCGCAGCTCTTTGGCGGTTTGGTTTTGCTGATCGTCGGCAAGGGGATGGGGGGACAAATACAGTTTGCGCTGAAGTCTTCCCTTCCGATTATGATATATATATGCTTGGCTTCGATCTTCAGCTATTGCATTTGGTATAAGATTTTGAAGCAAGGTGAACTTTCAAAACTGTTTATCGTCAAGTTTGCGGAGCCAATCTTTGCTTGTATATTCGGTGCTCTGATTTTGAAAGAAAATATATGGAAAATTCAATACTTATTTGCATTTTTGCTGATCAGCGGAAGCATTTTACTCTCGCATAGAGAGAAAACGCACCAAAAATAAACAAAGCACCGACATGTGTCTGTCGGTGTTTTTTTAGCGCCTTCGGGCGGGAGAGGTCGCTTTTTGAAGAAAAGCACACTTTCTTCAAAAAGCGCCTCCCCACGCCCGCAGGCATATCAAAAAGGTCACACCCAAAGAGGATGTGACCGATTTTTTAGTTATGATCAAACAGTGTGAACGCCAAGTGCGGCATCCGCGTTATCTGCATCAAGACCGTATTTCTTTGCTTTTCTGTACTCAATGAACTTGATGGCAACCTGCTCAAACAGCGCGTAGGAGAGAACATCCTCGTCCTGTTCGATGTAGTTTGCGATCTTGGCGCGAAGCTCCTCAAGCTCGGGCTTAAGGGCATCTGCGGGACGATAGTCGATAGGCTTTTCGTCACCGATGATCTTCTTGACAAATGCGGGATCGATAGCCACGGGGGTCTTTCCGTACTCACCGCGAACCACGCCCTTGAACTCCTTGGTCACATTCTTATAACGCTCGCCAAGGATGACATTGAACACTGCCTGCGTACCCACGATCTGGGAAGAAGGGGTAACGAGGGGAGGATATCCAACGTCGGCACGAACTCTCGGAACCTCCTCAAGAACCTCGACCAGCTTATCTTCTTTGCCGGCCTGCTTGAGCTGGGACATAAGGTTGGAAAGCATTCCGCCGGGAACCTGATAAAGAAGTGCGTTAACATCGACAGCCAATGCCTTGGGATTGAGCAAGCCCTCTGCCATGTACTTCTCACGAAGGGGGGTAAAGTACTTGGTGACCTTGTCAAGTTTTTCAAGGCTGATGCCTGTATCGTACTCGGTACCCATGAGGGTGGCAACCAGTGTCTCTGTGGGAGGCTGGGAGGTACCCATTGCCATGGGGGAGATTGCGGTATCAACAATATCCACACCTGCCTCGATGGCTTTCAGAAGGGTCATGGAAGCCAAACCTGCGGTATAATGCGTGTGGAGCTGGATCGGAACCTTTACACTCTCCTTCAAGGTCTTGACAAGCTCGTATGCATCATAAGGCTTAAGAAGACCTGCCATATCCTTGATACAGATGGAATCCGCGCCCATATTCTCCAGATCCTTGGCATACTTTGCATAGTAGTCAAGGGTATAAACGGGGCCTGTGGTATAGCTGAATGCCGCCTGAACGTGTCCGCCTTCCTTCTTGGTCGCGTTGATGGCGGTAGTAAGGTTTCTGGGGTCGTTCAATGCGTCGAAAATACGAATAATATCAATCCCGTTGGCGATGGACTTCTGTACGAAATATTCAACCACATCGTCGGAATAGTGACGGTAGCCGAGAATGTTCTGTCCGCGGAAAAGCATCTGAAGCTTGGTGTTCTTTACCTTATCGCGAATCTTGCGAAGACGCTCCCAAGGATCCTCGTTGAGGAATCTCATGCAGGAGTCAAAGGTTGCACCGCCCCATGCTTCGAGGGAGTGATAGCCGATACTATCGAGCTGTTCCAGAATGGGAAGCATCTCCTCGGTGGTCATTCTGGTAGCGATCAGTGACTGGTGAGAGTCACGGAGTACAGTTTCTGTAATTTTTACCTGTGCCATATAGTTTCACCTCCGAAATATTTACATATATGTTGCCAAGAAGACACCTGCGGCAACGGCAGAGCCGATAACTCCGGCTACGTTGGGTCCCATGGCGTGCATCAAGAGGAAATTGGAGGGATCCTCTTTTTGTCCGACCTTCTGAGCAACACGAGCCGCCATAGGAACAGCGGAAACACCTGCGGAACCGATCAAAGGATTGATCTTGCCACCCGTCAGCTTGCACATGATCTTTGCGGTGAGAAGTCCGCCGCAAGTGGAAATGCAGAAAGCAATCAGACCGCAAACAATGATAAGAATGGTAGAACCCTTCAAGAAATTATCAGCACTTGCCGTGGCACCTACCGAAATACCGAGGAAGATAGTAACGATATTCATCAGCTCGTTTTGGGCGGTTTTGGAAAGTCTGTCCGTCACGCCGCAAACATTCAGAAGGTTACCAAACATCAAGCATCCCACCAGCGGAACCGCATCGGGAACAATAAGTCCAACGATAAAGGTTACAAGGATCGGGAAAATGATCAACTCGGTCTTGGACACCTTACGAAGTGCCGTCATCTTGATCTTGCGCTCCTCCTTACTTGTAAGAAGCTTCATGAAGGGGGGCTGAATCAAGGGAATCAATGCCATATAGCTATATGCCGCAATCGCGATAGCTCCCAAACGATCGGGAGCCAAAATCTTGGTGATCAAGATTGCAGTAGGTCCGTCCGCACCGCCGATAATACCGATTGCCGCCGATTCCTCGGGTGTAAAGACACCTGACATCAAAGCAGCCGCAAAGGCAACAAACACACCAAGCTGCGCACCTGCACCAATCAAAAGGCTTTTGGGGTTAGAAATCAAGGGGCTAAAGTCGGTCATTGCACCGACACCGATAAAGATCAACGAAGGATAAATACCGAGTTTGACCCCCAAATACAATATATCAAGGAATCCACCGTCGTGAAGAACCTTTCCGTAATCCACGCCGGCCGGGTCGATAAAGTAATCCAAATGGAAAATATCAGTGCCCGGAATATTGGTCAAAAGCATGCCGATCGCGATAGGAAGAAGGAGCAACGGCTCAAACTGCTTAACAATTGCAAGGTAAGCCAGTACAAACGCGATGGCAAACATGATTAACGTTTTCCAAAAATCGGGTTGCTCAATCAATTTGGCAATGCCCGTAGTTTTCAGAAAATTCAAAATGCTGTCAAGGATATTCATGTATGATTCGTCCTTTCAAAAGATTTTGAAAACACGATCAAGCGAGGGTCACAAGGACAGCATCGGTTGCAACGGAAGCTCCCTGAGATACTTCAACAGAGGATACTACACCGTCTTGAGGTGCGCAGATATCGTTCTCCATCTTCATTGCCTCAAGTACGCAAACCACATCACCGGCCTTAACGGAATCACCGACCTTAACATTGATCTTAAGGATCGTGCCGGGCATGGGAGCCTTAATGGCAACGGAGCCTGCCTTGCCCTGTGCCTTGGGAGCGGCTGCGGGTGCAGGTGCTGCTGCGGGAGCTGCGGGAGCTGCTACAGGCGCAGGAGCTGCGGCTACGGGAGCGGGGGCAGCTACGGGTGCATAAGCGACCGCGCCAACTTCTTCAATCTCAACATCATATGCTACGCCGTTAACGGTTACATTAAATTTTCTCATTTTCAATACCAAACCTTTCGTAAATTTGATTTTATCTTGCGGAGTTCCAGGGAGTACCGCGGTTACTTCTCTTGAAGGAAACAACACGGAAACCGCCCTGATAAGTGGTGTCGCCGTTCTCAGCGGCAAGCATGGCGGAAATAGCGGCGGTAATAGCCGCGATCACTGCTCCGTCATCCCGGGCAGTCTGCACAGCGGGAGCGGGCTGAACTTTCGGTGCGGGAGCGGGCTTCGCCTTCGGCGCAGGTTTTTGAGGCGCTGCTTTGGCAGTGCTCTCACTGTTTTTGGGCTTTGCGGCAAAAGCTCGTTCCATGATCATCAAAACGATCATGATGATAGCGAGCACCGCAAAAACCATGAGTATTCCCAAAACAACCATGGTTCCGGCCTCTTTTGCACGATCGGCAAAGGACAGATCGGTTTCCGACAGCAGTGCGGGTAAATTCATCAAATGCTTCATTTTTTAACCTCCGATCAAAGAGGAAGATTGATATGACGGCGAGAGGGCTTACCCTCGGCCTTGGAGAACAGCATTCCGAATGCCGCGCAGATTCTCTGACGAAGCTCGGCAGACTCAATGATATCGTCGATATCGCCCTTCTCTGCCGCGTCAACGGGAGAAGCACACTTTTCCTTCCACTCGTTCTCCAGATCCTCACGGGACTTCTCTGCGGTCACCTTATCGTTCCAGACGAAAGCAACCGATGCCTCGGGAGCAAGAACACTGATGGCGGCGGATTCAAGCGCAAATGCCACATCGGCACCTACCGACTTGGAACCCATAAGGGTATAAGCCGCACCGTATGCCTTGCCTACAACAACGGTAACCTTGGCGTTTTTGGAAGAGGTATAAGCGAAGGCCAGTTTAGCCAGTTCGGATGCAAAAGGGGCAGCCTCAGCATTCTTGTCGGCAACCACGCCCTCGGAATCCACAAGCGTCAAAAGCGGGATATTGAAGCTGTCGCAAAGAGTGACAAACTTGGCCGCCTTTCTGGCTCCGTTCACACTGATCTTTCCGTCAGCGTACACAACGCCGGCAAAAACACCGCCGAAGGAAGCAAAACCGACGATCATCTCGGGAGCATAGTCATTGTAAAGTGTGATCACACGACCGCAGTCGGCAAGAACATTTACCAATGCCTCTCCGGACACACCGTCAACAGCAACCTTGCGATTGAGATCGTCTTCATTGACCTCAAGCATAGTACCGTCCATGTTGTTCGCGGGAAGAACCGTGATCAACTCGCGAACCTTCGCGGTCGCTTCTGCCTCGTCGGCAGCCACAAGAGCGGCAAGACCGTTGGCAGCAGCAAACTCCGCACTTCCCGTCTCGGAGCCGACGGCAAAGGGGGGATTGACATAGAGGCGCGACTTGTCCTTGACGGTAACCACCAGATCATACATTGCCGCGATGGTTGCAGACATACCGCCGCACACACCGTTTACCACTGCGATCTGAGGAATGATACCCGAAGCCTCGGACACACACTTCATCACGCGACCATAACCCGAAAGCACTGCGGAACCTTCGTAAATCAAGGCCCCTGCACTATCCAACAGTGCTACAACGGGCGCGCCGTTTGCGATTGCCATCTCGTAAAGTTTTTCGATCTTTCTTGCGTGGATCTCATCGAACGCGCCCTTCATACGGTCGCTGTCCTGAGAGTATGCGAAAACAAGCTTTCCGTCCACCGCGCCGTATCCGCAAACAACACCCTCGTATTCCTGCGGACGGTTGCTTCTGCGAACATAGGAGCCGATTTCCACAAAGGTTCCCGCATCAAAAAGCGCATTGATCTTCTCTGCACCTATCGTGCTTTTGTTCTCCATAAATAGCCTCCAATTTCGTTCTGTATACTGGGAAAAGAGGTGGATTTTTCCGCAAACACCACTTTTCCCCCTATTATAATAAATCATATCATATAATGCAAGTTTTGTCAACCGAAAATCCGCTTTTTCGCAAAATTTTCTTAATTTATTATATATATTATAGCCGCTTTTTTTCATTTTATCGGAGCCACTTCGCAAGAAGTTCACAAAAACAATACAGATTCCCCTCCCTCACGGCAAATTTTGTCCCCGGAACAAAAAAACACCCACAGGTGCCTTTCTCGGCACACCCATGGGTGTTTTGGACTTTAAAGGTTTCAGCTTGCAAATTCAACCGACCAAGCAAAATCGTTGATCGCTTCAAATTGACTTTCAAAGCTGTCGCTCTTGGTGGCAAACTGGACTAACCAAAAGCTGTCAGAACTCTTGTAGACCAGTGCATAGAAGGTATACCACTCCGAATCAACGTGAACTTCATAAGTAAAAGTGGTTCGACCCATACTCGTTTTCACTGTAGTATTGAGCTTACTTCCGTCAATGATACCCTGCGCATAATCGGAAGGCTTCAGCTCCGAGGCGGGCTTTTCTTCGCTCTTCAGATCAGTAAACTTTTCTCTTTTAATATAAACGCCGATCTTTCGGGAAGTATAAACAGCATCATAATTTTCACTGAACTCCCTCTTAAATCCGTCTGTAAGCTCTATTGTTAAATCACCCACGGTAAATTTTTTGGGATCATATTTCTCTTCTCCGCAAGAACAAAGCGACAAAAGGCAAATGATGATTGCCGCAAAAAAAGATATTACTCGAACCTTCATGATATCCTCCGAATTAAAAAATCCACATTTCCAAAGAAACTGGTCATGATACTTGTTTATTATACATCATTTTTTTGTCGCCGTCAACAGTTTTTTGAAAAATCTGATTTTTTTGGTTTTAAGTCCCCTTTTATATCGGATCACATCATAATTTCAAAACAATGCATCCCTCTCAAAAAAGCGCCCTTGAGCCAAAATTATACGAAGCCTTCTCCTCAAAAATCGTTTAAACACAAAAAGCTCTGCCTAAGGGGTTATCTTCCACAAAGTATTTTTACCATCTGCAAATATCGCAGGGCGGTGGCTTGCTGCCGTCGAAAACAAACGGTATAGAATAACAAATCGGCGGGAGATCCCCCCCGTCCTACAGCAAAAGGAGTACGGGCGTTATTCGTACTCCTTTTCACACACCTTGCCTCGCAAGGTATAGTGTGTTACACTTTTAAGTGAACTATTAGGCGGTAAAATAGCCTTCCTCCGGGAGGAAGGTGGCACGCGAAGCGTGACGGAAGGAGCCCGCGTGATGTAGAAATTTCACTTATTTTACCACAATGTGCTCCCCCTCACCGGACTCCGTCGGGAGCTCCCTCCCGGAGGGAGCCTTTGATTTTTGCTTTCTGAAATCCTATTTGCTTTTCTTTGCAAGCACTTCTTTTGAGGAGACAAAAAAGGGGAGTCAACTTTCAAAATTTTGATCAATTTTTTTGAGCAATTCCTCTTGACATTGATAGCTCCATGGCATGGCTTTTGCCAATTCCAAGGCTCTTTCCCGATTGTTTGTTACTGTTGCAGCCCCGCATAAAAAGTAAATGGCTTTGTAGCGATAACTTTGGGTCGGGCATTTTGCGATAATCTCCTCACAAAGTTGATTTAATTCCTGCCCTGAAGAAAGATAGTTTTTGTTATGCTTTGGCATAGCAAGAACAGACAAAAAAAGAACGAGGCTATCTTTTAACATCCAACTGTCAGGGAACTTCTTTAGTCCTTCTTTTATCATATTGTAAGCGTTCACCCATTTGTTCGGATTTTCTCCAACAATGGATTCAAAGGCCTCTTTTCTAATTCTGATAATATCCTGTTCTTTACTATTCAAGTTAACTCCAAGCAAATAATCACACGATACGTTAAATGTGTAGGCAATGGGAGCCAACATTGAAATATCGGGCATTGATGAATCGGTTTCCCAACGGCTTACAGCTTGTGCTGAAACGCCCATCATTTCTGTAAATTGTTCTTGAGTCCAATTATTTTCCATACGTAATTTTTTGATTTTCTCTCCAAAAGTCATAAAAATTCCTCCAAATCTGTATTGCAGGTGGCCCCTGTGCTTTTATTATAGCATAGTAAAAAGGTAATGTCTACACACTATTGCTTGAACTAAAAACACGCTTAACTTGAATTTATTATTACGAAAGCGGTGTACAAAACACAAAAAAGATGAATAGCGCACCTGCTTTATTGCAGGTGCGCCAACAATGAGCATTTTTGTTATTAGTATCAGTTAATTCTTATCGTAAAATTATTCAACGATAGAAGCAACGACGCCGGAACCTACTGTCTTACCGCCTTCACGGATAGCGAAACGGAGACCCTGTTCGATAGCGATAGGTGTGATGAGTTCAACGTTGATTGTAACGTTTTCACCGGGCATACACATATCTACGCCTTCTTTAAGTGTGATAACACCTGTAACGTCTGTTGTTCTGAAATAGAACTGAGGTCTGTAGTTGGATACGAAGGGCTTATGACGGCCGCCTTCTTTAGCTGTAAGAACGTAAACCTCGCCTGTGAATTTTGTATGGGGGTTGATTGTGCCGGGTTTAGCAAGAACCTGACCTCTTTCGATGTCTTCTCTTGTTACGCCACGGAGGAGACAACCGATGTTATCGCCTGCTTCAGCGTAATCCATTGTCTTACGGAACATTTCGATACCTGTAACAACAGTTTTCTTTGTTTCTTCTTTGATACCAACGATTTCAACTTCTTCAGAAAGTTTAACCTGACCTCTTTCAACTCTACCTGTAGCAACAGTACCACGACCTGTGATTGTGAAAACGTCTTCGACAGGCATGATGAAGGGGAGAGAGTCATTTCTTTCAGGAGAAGGAATGTAGGAGTCTACGTTAGCCATGAGTTCGAGAATAGGAGCATATTCAGGAGCATCAGGAGTTGTAGCTGTACATTCGAGAGCTGCGAGAGCAGAACCTTTAACGATAGGTGTATCGTCGCCGGGGAATTCGTATTTGGAGAGAA